>NZ_JAJNHQ010000001.1:0-328751 GCF_022386845.1 Mammaliicoccus sp. C-M13
TCCTTGTTAAATTGTTTATATCTGAAATAGTTCATACAGAAGACTCCTTTTTGTTAAAATTATACTATAAATTCAACTTTGCAACAGAACCATAATAAAAATGAAGTAGTAAAAACAAATAATCACAGGAAGAAAACTAATAAAAGGAGAATCTCTAATTTGAAGATTCTCCTTTCATTAGTTTTTATAACCTTTATTATAATTTAACGAGAATTTTTGCTTGTGATTTATCGTTTACAAGTTGTTCAAATCCTGACTCTACAATATCATTTAACTCAATTTCATCAGTAACGACGTCTTTGACTTTTAAATTACCTTCGTTAATTAAGTCTATTGTTTGTTGAAATGTAGTAGGTGTATAAGCAATCGTCGAAGTAAGTTTTACACCTGTATTAGTTAATTGCATTGGATTCCATTCAATAGGATGACCGAATATAGAAACTATAACAACAATACCTCTTGCTTTAGTAACATCTATTGCAGATTTAAGTGTTGGCGCTACACCAGCTACCTCAAATGCTACATCAACGCCATTATCAGTGTATTTACTAATAACATCACTTGGATTTGATTCCCCAGAATTTATGTAATCCAAATAGACACACCCTTGTTGGATTATCTACTTCATTAATCCAACACATAACCCGAAGCATATATAAATAAAAGCTCCTAACCCGTTAGTTCAATAAACTAGGGGTTAGGAGCTTTATTTTGAGTTAATGGTTTATACCACGCGCTCTATTATTTATCTGAGTCTGAATCTTTAGTCCATTCTTTAACTTTATCTTGGTTGTCATCTACCCATTTAGCTGCTGCTTTTTTAGGTGATGTACCTTCTTGGATGTCTAACATAACTTCTTCCATGTCTTTTGTCTTCCAGTTAAAGTTGTCTAAAATTTCATAAGCTTTTGGACTATCTTTCTTCAAGTCTTTACGAGCTATTGTATTAATATGTTCTGCTTCACCGAATGAACCTTTAGGGTCTTTCAAGTATTTTAGATCATATTTTTGGAATTTCCAGTGTGGAGACCAACCAGTAACTACAATGTCGTCTTTTTTCTTCATTGCTTGACCTAATGTAGTAGCCATTGCACCTGAAGATGAAGTTTCAACTTCCCATCCATCTAAGTTGTAATCTTTAACTGCTTTTTCAGATGCTTTAACAACACCAGCACCTGGTTCAATTCCTACAATTTTCTTACCAGCTTGATCTTTCAAGTCTTCGATTGAATCACCATCGAAGTCTTCAGGAACTACTAAACCAATTTTAGCTCCTTTAAGGTTTGCACCTAAGTTATCAAGATCTTTTTTATGTTTTTTGTATAAATCACCATGAGTTCCTGGTAACCACGCACTAACTGTTGCGTCAGTTTCACCTGATGCTACAGATTCCCACATTACTGCGTTATCTAAAGGTGTAGCTTCTACGTTATAACCTTCATCTTCTAAAACTTTTTGTATTACATGTGTTGAGGCAACTTCTGAATCCCACTCAACGTAAGATAATTTAATATCTTTTTTACCTAAGTCTCCATCTTCACTTGAGCCGCCATTCCCGCAAGCCGCTAATACAAGTGCTAATGATAGCATAAGAACGAGTACACGCCATTTGTTATTCATTCTGAATCCTCCTAAGTTTATTTGTTTTTAGATGATTGAGTGAAGCGGTCAATGATGATAGCAAGAATAACGATACTTAGTCCTGCTACAAATCCTGTTCCTACTTCTGCACGTTGTAGAGAACTTAATACGTCTCTACCTAAACCTGGTGCCCCAATCATTGATGCTATAACAACCATTGATAAAGCTAACATGACAGTTTGGTTAACACCGGCCATGATTGATGCTTTAGCAAGAGGGAGTTGTACCTTAATTAATTTTTGCATTGAAGTCGTACCGAATGAGTCACTTGCTTCAATTAGTTCTGCAGATATTTGTCTAATACCTAAGTTTGTTAAACGGATAGTAGGTGGTGTCGCAAAAATAATAGAAGCGAATACACCTGGAACCATACCTATACCGAAAAATGCTACTGCTGGAATTAAATAAACAAATGCAGGCATTGTTTGCATAAAGTCTAATATTGGTTTCATAATTGCTTGGAAACGATCACTTCTAGACATTAGAATACCAAGTGGAACACCAATAATAACTGATAATAAACTACTGATAATAACTAACGTCATTGTATTCAGTAACTGATCCCATAATTCTTGGTTATAAATAAAGAGCAAGCCGATACCTACAAGAATAGGTGCGACGATTTTCTTATTCATAATGAAGTAAGCTAATATCATAACAATGATGATAAATACGAATGGATGTAACAAATCTAATAATGAAATGATGAACTGCATGAAGTTTCCTAAATACGTTTTAATAGGATCAAAAATAAAACTAAACGTATCAGTTAACCATTCAACAAACGAATCTGCCCATTCACCAAGAGGTAAGATAGGTAATAGATTAAGCATGATCCATCACCTCATTCCCTTGAGCTAACACATCGAATACTTCTTTGAAGTTTAATTTACCAACAATTTTGTCGTTCTCTTTAATCCAAAGTTCATGTGTTCCCGTTCTGAAATGTGGAAATGTTTCAAACAGTAGTGATTCTGCATCTATGAAAGTCTTATCGTCTGTCATTTCAACATTTTCTACTGAATCCATAATATGTTTAACTTTTAATACTTTAGAACGATCGATGTCTTTAACGAAATCTTTAACATAGTCGTTACCAGGGTTGATAACGATTTCTTCTGGTGTACCAACCTGAGCGATAGCACCATCTTTCATTAATGCGATACGATCCCCGATATGTAGTGCTTCGTCTAGGTCGTGTGTAATGAAAACAATTGTTTTTTTCATATCTTGTTGTAATTGTAATAGTTCATTCTGCATTTCTTTACGAATTAATGGGTCTAATGCTGAGAAAGCTTCATCCATTAATAGGATATCTGTGTCATTAGCTAAAGCTCTAGCTAAACCAACACGTTGTTGCATACCACCAGATAATTGATTTGGATATTGGTCTTTGTAACCATCAAGTCCAACCAATTTTAATGATTCTTCAGCTTTTGTTAATCGTTCTTTTTTCGGAACATCTTTAACTTCTAAACCAAAAGCAACATTCTCTACAACAGTTTTGAAGGGGAATAATGCGAAGCTTTGGAATACCATGCTTAAGTTATCTCTTCTGAAGTTTCTTAAATCTTCTTTGTTAAGAGAAGAAATATTATTTGAATTGATTAAGATATCGCCATCAGTTGGGTCTATTAATCGGTTAATCAAGCGAATTAGCGTTGATTTACCGCTCCCGGAAAGCCCCATGACTACGAATACCTCACCATCTTCAATAGTAAAGTTAGCGTTTTTAACGGCTACAGTAGAACCAGTTTCTTTAAGGATTTCGTCTTTTGACTTATTTTCCTTTAATAGTGATTTAACTTGGTCATTGTAATCGCCGAAAACTTTTGTAACGTCTTTGATTTGTATATTGCTCAAAATAACCAGTCCTTATCTATTTAATCGACTTATATTACACTAGCACAGTAAAATTTTATAGTCAAATTGATATTGCACAATTTATAACGTATTAAACTTAAATTCTTACGTGCAAAAATCATAAAAAGTTAATTAATTTTATAAGATATTAAATGCTCAAACCAGTATTAATAACAATAAAGAAAGCGCTTAATTTTTAGACATAAAGACGTGTTTCTTCATATTTAAAATAAGCGCTTTGAAAAAAGAATTTTTTTCTTTAAATTTTTTAAAAATTCAGTGTAATTATTAAGTTGTCATGAAGTCTCCACCGTTTACATGAATTACTTGTCCTGTTACATAAGTGGAATCTTATGATGCTAAATATACATAGGCAGGTGCGTTTTCACTTGGCTGTCCTCTTCGACCTAGTGGCGTATCAGATCCAGCATTCTCAACTTTACTTTCATCGAATGTAGCTGGAATTAATGGTGTGTATATCGGACCAGGTGCAACAGCGTTCACTCGGATACCCTTATCAGCTAGTGTAGTTGCAAGCGATCTTGTGAATGATACGATAGCACCTTTAGTAGCTGAATAGTCAATAAGGTGAGCCGAACCTCGATATGCTGTTACGCTCGTTGTATTAACGATAGCATCGCCTTTATTAAGGTGCGGTAAGACTGCCTGGGATAAATAGAACATTCCGAAAAAGTTTGTTTCGAATGTTTCTTGTAATTGTGATTTAGAAATATCCTCAAAATTATTTTGTGGATATTGAATACCACCGTTGTTAACGAGGATATTAATTTTGCCAAAGTCTTGTATCACATTATTTACTAATTCTTCTGCATGATTGTCTTTTTTTAGATCGTGTGAATAAGCTTTAGCTTTCGCACCGATTTCTTGTAATCTTTTTATAGCGTATTGCGCATCAGTATCTTCGTCATAATAAGATATCGCAACATCAGCGCCTTCTTTAGCAAATAAAATAGCTGTAGCTTCTCCAATGCCAGAATCTCCGCCGGTCACTAAAGCAACTTTACCTTTTAATTTGCCGCCAGCTTTATAATCTTCATCTTCTATAATAGGCTTCGGTTCCATTTCATGTTCAACGCCTGGTTGTACATCTTGTGTGTAACCTTCGATTTCTTCATGTTTCTTTTCAAATTTATCTTTCATGTAAAAATCATCACCTTTTCATTTAATGGTTATTATTTAACATACCCCGTCAATGAAAAATAAAACAGCTTAGACTTCTGGCTGAAATGTATTTAATATTGCATAACAGTTTTCTATTAGAGGTGTTGAAAGTTGATGTTTTTTACTTTGTTCTAGCAAATAACCTTGAATATATTCAATTTCAAGTGATTTATGATTGATGACATCATAGTACATACTTGTACCCATATCATCTGGGTATCCTGCATAAATATTCATGATACTGTCAATTAATTGCTCGTTAAAATGAATACCTTCAGCAGAAGCAATTCGTCTTCCTTCTATTAAAAGGTTACGACAAAGATTTTCTATACCATCTGATTTGAGTACTTTTGCTGTTTGGCGAGTTATAGCTGTTACAGTGTTAATACCTAAATTGACGAGTAGTTTATACCAGACTTGTTCGTAGTAGTCTTCGATACATTCAATATTTAAAATGCTATCTTTAGTTAAACTCTTTAGTAACAAAGTATCATTATTGATAGGTAACTTTAATGTCCAATCTCTAAAATGGGTAACTTGTTGATCTGTTTTTTGACCACTAATGTAAACAACCGCTTGATATACATGAGAATGGTTAATCTGTTTAAGCTGACCATAACCGTTCTGAGTTAGTATAATAACTGTTTTATCATGTGTGATATTTGTTAAATGAGGTGTGATTTGATCGAGTTGAGTAGTCTTAACAGCTATAAATAAAATATCAAATGTTTCTGTTGAGGATTTAAGTGACGCTACGGGCAATGTATGAATTGCTTGCTCATTGTAATCTTGAAATTGAACTTCTGAATTTTCTCTGCCTAATAATGTAACATCAAGAGCGTTTTCTCGTAAGGCAAAAGCAATTGCTGTACCAACTGCACCTGGACCAATTATTCCAAACTTTTTCATTTATTATTTTCCTTTCGGTGTTATTATATATATAATAACAAAAATTTAAGGGTGGTACGGGATGAAAACAATTAAAGAATTGTTAGTCATGAAAGAACAAACAGAAAAAATTTCAATGATTACTGCGTATGATTATCCAAGTGCTAAGCAAGCAGAATCAGCACAAATTGATACGATATTAGTCGGTGATTCATTAGGCATGGTTGTACTAGGATACGATAGTACAGTTGAAGTAACGATGGACGATATGATTCATCATGCTAAGGCAGTAAGAAGAGGTGCACCAAATACTTTTGTAGTAGTTGATGTTCCATTTGGCGCTATCGGAATAGACGATGCAACAGATATCAAAAATGCTATTGATTTATACAAAGAAACAAAAGGGAATGCCGTCAAAATAGAAGGCATGCACACAAATTTAATCGAACGTTGCACGCAAATCGGCGTACCAGTCGTTTCCCATTTAGGATTAACACCACAAAGTGTTGGCATAACAGGATATAAGTTACAAGCAAGTTCTAAAGAAGATGCAGAACAGTTAATTAAACATGCACAAGAAGTAGAAGCTGCAGGAGCAGTTATGCTTGTATTAGAAGCAATACCGAGTGACTTAGCAGAAGTCATTAGTGAAAAGCTGACTATCCCTGTCATCGGTATCGGAGCAGGTAAAGGAACAGATGGCCAAGTATTGGTATATCACGATTTATTAAACTACGGTTCAGAACATGTTGCTAAGTTCGTTAAACAATATGGAAACTTTTCAACTGGAGTAGATGCGTTGAATAATTATCATAAAGAAGTTAAGAGTGGCGCTTTCCCTTCAGAAGAATTTACGTATAAAAAGAAAGTGATGGGAGAGACAGGTAAGTGACTCAAGTAATTGAATATATAAAAGAAATGATGAATATTTCTTCAAAATATAAAGTACAAAATAAGACTATTGGACTTGTACCAACGATGGGTGCTTTACATGACGGTCATTTAAAAATGATGAAACAATCTATTCAAGAAAATGACATAACAGTCGTGAGTATATTCGTAAATCCATTACAATTTGGGCCAAACGAAGACTTTGACGATTATCCAAGACCTTTTGAAGAAGACTTAAATAAACTGAAACAAATAGGTGTAGATTATGTCTTTCATCCAACAGTAGAAGAGATGTATCCAGGAGAATTAAGTTTGTCTATTACAGTAGGATATTTAGCTACTGTGTTGGAAGGTAAGAAACGACCAGGACATTTTGACGGTGTAGTAACAGTTGTTAATAAATTATTTAATATAATAGAACCAACAAAAGCATACTTCGGGAAAAAAGATGCACAACAATTAGCCATTATCGAAAAAATGGTCCAAGACTTTAATCATAATATAGAAATTGTACCTATTGATATAGTCAGAGAAGAAGACGGTTTAGCCAAAAGCTCAAGAAATGTATATTTAACAGAAGAAGAAAGAACAGAAGCGGTACATTTATCTAAAAGCTTACAAAAAGCTAAAGAATTATATGAAGCAGGCGAAAGAAATAGCAAAGTGTTAATAGAAGCTATTACAACATATTTAGAAAAAAATGTGAGCGGAGAGATAGTAGAAGTCGCAGTATATAGCTACCCCGAACTCATAGAACAACAAACCATTAAGGGACAAATCTTCATATCATTAGCCGTTAAATTCTCACAAGCACGATTGATAGATAATGTGATTATATAAAATCTTAGTGGAGATAAGTATATAGGAAAATGAAAAGCAGTAGAAAATCATGGTCAAAACCATATTTCTACTGCTTTTTTGTATTTGCGGTTCGATAATTATATTTTATCGACCTGTATTTTGCATATATGGAAATATAATGACGAAAATACGTCCTTATTTATCAATAGCATGACTCAAATACAAAAAAGCTACATCCAACAAATCAACTTTTAGAGCGCACAACAATTTTTTAATAAAGAAAATGTTCATTTCATTAATGGTATCGGTGTTAATTTAAGTGAATATAATGCTGTTAATATTGATAATCATACGAGTATTAGAGAGGAATTAGGCTTAGATTCAAATGATATCATCATCAGTTACGTGGCAGAAATGAGTAAAAGAAAAAATCAGCTATACTTACTTAAAAATTGGAAAAAGATTACGTATAAATGTCCACGTGCAAAGTTAGTGCTCATCGGTAGTGGGGAAATGGGAGAAGTATATAAAGAATATGTGGCGAATCACAACCTTGAAGGCGTTATATTTGCAGGATATAGACAAGATATTAAAGAAATAATCTATCAGTCAGACATCGTTGCTTTATTATCAACTCAAGAAGGACTACCGAGATGTGTATTAGAAGGCATGGCATTGCATAAGCCATTAATAGTAAGTTATATACGTGGTAATACGGATTTAGTACAAAATGGAATTAATGGTTTCACAATCGACTTAGATAATGACGAAGAATTAATAGATAAGTTTATAACGTTAATTCAGAACAAAAATTTACGTCATAATATGGGCTTGAATAATGAACAAATTAAAGAAAGATATTCCGAAACTACTGTGCTAGAACAAATGAAATGTATATACGATAAAGTATTATCAAAATAAACAAAGGCGTGATTCAATGTTAAAAAGAACATTAGATATAACGGTCTCATTCTCTGCTTTAATAGTTTCAGCTCCTGTTATTTTAGGAACTGCAATAGTAATCAACAAAAAGATTGGCAAACCTATATTTTTTAAGCAAACGAGACCAGGTAAAGATGAAAAGCCATTTGAGATTTTAAAATTTAGAACAATGACAGATGAAAGAGACCTAAATGGTGAGCTATTACCTGATAAAGATAGAATGACAAAGACAGGGGATTTCATTCGTAAAACGAGTATAGACGAACTACCACAATTAATTAATGTATTAAAAGGTGATTTAAGTCTAGTAGGGCCAAGACCACTCTTGATGGACTACTTACCGTTATATACAGAAGAACAAAGAAAGCGACATCTCGTAAAACCTGGTATAACAGGATGGGCACAGGTGAATGGCCGTAACACTATATCTTGGGAAGAAAAATTCAAATTAGATGTGTGGTATGTGGAAAATCAATCATTTAAATTAGATATGTTTATCTTATATAAGACGATTATGAATGTCATCAAAAGAAAAGATATTACAGCTACTAACCATGTAACAATGGAGAAATTTAGAGGTAATCCACTATGAAACCTATACTGTTAATAGGAAGTGGCGGCCAGGCGAAAGTAGTTAAAGAAATAATTGATTTAAGTAATGAATATGAGCTTAAAGGCTATTTAACGGATGACATAACAGAATATCACAAAGAAGAAAATTTAATATACGATAATCTGAAAAATATTCATTTATATAAAGCGGAATATTTATTCCATATTGCTATAGGTAATAATCATATAAGAAAGAGATTGTTTAATAGACTAGCAATTTCAATTGAACAATTTCCTGTTCTGACACATCCATCAGCGATTGTTAGTTCATCAGCGAAAATAGAGAACGGGACAGTCGTGATGGCAAATAGTGTTATAAACGCAGAAACATCAATTGGTAAACATAACATTATCAATACAGGATCCATCATCGAGCATGATAACGTCATTAAAGACTATGTCCATATCTCACCGAATTCAACGCTAACAGGAGGCGTAGAAGTTGGAGAAGCATCACAAATAGGTGCTAGCGCTACAGTATTACCAGCATTAAAAATTGGCGACGACGCAATTGTAGGGGCTGGCGCTACAGTGGTAAATCATGTCGAAAATCATCAAATAGTAGTTG
This sequence comes from Mammaliicoccus sp. C-M13, assembly GCF_022386845.1. NCBI lineage: Bacteria > Bacillati > Bacillota > Bacilli > Caryophanales > Staphylococcaceae > Mammaliicoccus > Mammaliicoccus sp. C-M13. The sequence continues at coordinate 9,389 of NZ_JAJNHQ010000001.1, forward strand.
GGACACCTGCAAAGCCTATTAGGAGGTAGGTAGAATGAATCAAACAATATATTTATCATCGCCTCATATGGGAGGAAATGAACAAAAATATATAGACAGTGCTTTCAAACAAAATTGGATTGCACCGCTTGGAGAAAATGTAACTGAATTCGAGAACACTGTTAAAAATTATGTCCAAGTAGAACATGCTTTAGCAGTTGGAAGCGGGACATTCGCTTTACATTTAGCATTAATAGAATGTGGAGTAAGTGAAGGAGATATTGTGCTTTGTTCTTCTTTAACATTTTGCGCAACTTCTAATCCTATTTTATATCAAAAAGCGACACCAGTATTTATCGACTCTGAAATGGATACGTGGAATATGTCGCCACATGCTTTACGCAAAGCTTTAGAAAAATATACTGAGGTAGGCAAACGACCTAAAGCTGTTATAGTTGTGAATTTATACGGACAGTCAGCCAAAATGGATGAAATTCAAGCGTTGTGTGAAGAATACAACGTAAAGTTAATAGAAGACGCAGCAGAGTCGTTAGGATCAGAATATAAAGGTGAGAAAAGCGGTAGCTTCGGAGACTACGCGATATTTTCATTCAACGGGAATAAAATTATTACGACGAGCGGTGGAGGTATGCTTGTCTCAAGCAATGGAGAGAGTATAGAACATGCATTATATTTAGCGACTCAAGCACGGGATAAAGCCATTCATTATCAACATAGTGAGTTAGGTTATAATTATCGACTAAGTAATATTTCAGCAGGTATAGGTAGAGGCCAAATGGAAGTTTTAGAAGAACGCGTAAATCAAAGAAGAGCTATATTTGATACTTATTACGACGTATTAAATGAAATAGAAGGATTTCAATTCCAACCAGAATTAGAGAACAGTAAATCTAATAGATGGCTAACAGCCTTAACGATAGACTCAGAAAAGACAGGATTTAGTGCTAAAACGTTAATAGAATACCTACATCAACATAATATTGAGGCGAGGCCCGTGTGGAAACCGATGCACTTGCAACCATTGTATGATGGGTATGACTACATAATTGAAAAAGAAGATAATGCGAAAAAACTATTTGAAACAGGGGTTTGTCTTCCGTCAGGCTCAAATATGACAGAAGAACAATTGAGTATTGTTATTGAACATATAAATAAACTTGCAAAACAATATAACTAAAAAGTAAAAGAGGAAGGGAAAATGAAAGTTTTAGTTCTAGGTGGTGCAGGATATATTGGATCTCATGCAGTAGATCAATTAATTGAGGAAGGGTTTGATGTAGTAGTAGTCGATAATTTAGAAACAGGACATAAAGAAGCCATACATCATAAAGCTAAATTTTATGAAGGGGACTGTAGAAATATAGCGTTTATGGAAAATGTATTAAAAAACGAGAAAGTTCATGCAGTCATGCACTTCTGTGCATACTCACTAGTTGGCGAATCTATGAAAAAGCCACTTAAATATTTTAATAATAATATGTATGGTATGCAGGTTTTACTCGAAACAATGAAAAAATACTCAATCGACAAATTAATATTTTCATCAACTGCAGCAGTGTATGGCGAGGTAGAGCAAGTACCTATTAAAGAAGAAACGATATTACAACCAACCAATCCATACGGTGAATCAAAATTAGTAATGGAAAAGATGGTTAAATGGGCAAACAAAGCATATGGATTAAAGTATATAGCATTAAGATACTTTAACGTAGCCGGTGCAAAAGCTGGCGCAAAAATAGGCGAAGACCATAACCCAGAAACACATTTAATACCGATAATATTAGAAGTAGCATTAGGAAAAAGAAAAGAAATTGCCATATACGGAAATGACTACCCAACAAAAGACGGAACATGTATAAGAGACTACTTACACGTATCAGACTTGGTGGACGCACATATAAAAGCGTTGAAATACTTAAATAAAGGTGGCGAGAGCCAATCAATAAATTTAGGTAGCTCAAAAGGGTATTCCGTTCTAGAAATTATTGAAGCAGCAAGAAAAGTAACAGGTCATAACATTCCATGCAAAGTAGAACAAAGAAGAGCAGGAGATCCAAGTATACTTATTGCTTCAACAGAAAAAGCAGTCGAAAAATTAAACTTCAAACCAAAATATACAGATATAGAAGAAATTATAAAAACAGCATGGGCATTTCATAAGAAGTATCCAGAAGGGTATAAATAAACAAAAAAATTGTAGAGATGTAACATAAAATTAAAAAGTAAGAATTTAGTAAAATACAGAATTCTTACTTTTAATTCGTATATTATTAACTTATATTTTTATATTCCAAATTGTTTAATCATATGTTTCATTATTCTATCGCAGGCTTTTTTATCTTTAAATTTATACAAATGTGCTAAATCTAAATCACTATCTGCTTTAATATTTTTTAATTCATTAATAAGTTCATGGTCATTTTTAACAACTTTACCTGGTAACTCAATATTATTAATAGATTTTAATTGTTTTTCCATGATTTGTGGTGGCTGATAATATAATACTTTTTTGCCCATAATTGCAAAATCAAGTCCGACACTAGAATAGTCAGTGACAAGAACATTACTATTATATAATAAATCTTTAATGTCATGCTCTTCATTACTTAAAGTATTTACTATATTAGATTTAAATAAATGATTGTATTTTTGAAAATTACGATGTAAAAATAAATTAACTATATAATTATTTGAATTCACCATTTTTTTAAAATCACTATTATTAATAAGGTTATTAAATGTTTTATAAAAGTCAGTTTTCATAAAATCATCGTCAGATAAAACATCTTGTGCTGGGCGCCAAGTGGGCATTAATAGTATACTCTTCTTTTTTTTCAACTTTTTAATAATATTTCTTTTCTCTTTAATTAACATATCAAATCTTGGTAATCCCGTTAGAATTGCTTCATCATTAGAAAAACCATAACCATTTACAATTATTTTTTTTTCTCTCTCTGAAGATACAACAAACAAATCAGTAAATCTTTCATGTGGTTTTCTAGCATACATTCCACGTAAATTCCTAACACCAATAATCCCGTGTTGTAAAAATACTCTCTTTTTAGTTGATAATTCTCTCTCTAACTCATTTGCTCTAAAAGGTAAAGTGTAATAAGAAGTATGAGTATGACATATAACATCTGCTTCATATAATACTTTTAAATTGTCTGGTGATTTATAATACACTACATTATCTTTATATTTTTCTAAATTTTTTAAATCACTACTATTTTGATTAATTATATAGTAGATATTATATTTTTTAGAGTAATTCTTCATAAGATATTCAAAAAACACTAAGCCATTATCTTGTGCACTTGATGGATATTCTATACAAACTATAGTAGTTTTATTATTTTTTATATTTTTCTTTTTTATTTCATTTATATAATACAAATAAGTATCTTTTGGTAAAATAGTTATTTTAAATGATAAGTAACCATGAAAAGTCCGATAGAATCTAACTAACATTTGATTATCATTATCAAATGTTATCCAATTTTCATCATTATAATAAAGTTTATCTTTTTCAAAAAACTTTATCTTTGGAGTCAAATTGGTTAAAGGAAATTCATTTATTTTATAATTGAAGAACACATCATATACATTAAAATCATAATTTAATATATCGGCATCTTCACCTAATAATTTTGTAATATTCTGTACATCCAAAATTATAGTAGCATAAATTCTATATCTATTATTACTTTCTTTAAAACAGTCGAAATTATCCACTGGAATATTTATTTGTTTTTTTGTCTTTCTGATAACAATTGTAGATGACATAGATGTAGGTAAGAAGTATTTAGAGACGAATTCAAAATATAAATGGATTTCTTCACCAATAACTTTTGTCCCTTTATACTCAGCATCTCTATTATAAAGGTGATTTAAAGAGGGCTTCTTATTATAAATCAAAGATAAATTATTTCTAGAATTAATATAGATGTAATATCTATTTTTACCATTTTTTAGAAGTGAATTCTTCCCAAAATTCACTTCTTCTTGGTCAATGTCAATATTTATTATTTTATCGTTTTCATTATAGAGTAATAGTTGTTCATTGGGATCTGTTAAAAACTCTTGTAAGTCATTGTAAGATAATATAAATTTGTCATTTTCCTTTTTGAAATTGAGTTTATTATTTTTATGATAAACATAAATATTTTTATATTCAACATCACTCAAAATAAACTCATTGTTAATAACTCTTAATTTCATTTTATAACCCCGTTTTTATTATTATGCTAATAATTATATCAATCCTATAATTATATTCAATATACTTTTTAAAATATTTAATATTTTTTGTATTGTAATTTAAAGTTAAGTAATTTTTGGTTTTATGTTACTAGAATGTGATATTTATTAAAAAATCATGATTTCATTCAAAGAAGCTCTCTATAGTTGTATATCAATATTTTGTAGTTTAATATTAATGATAATAGAAACTAGAGAAAGAGGTATACAAATGAAAAACTTGATACCAGTAATATTAGTCGTATGTTTCACATTATTTACGGGTTATTTAATGATAACGGGGGAAATGGGCACCGATGAAAAAGATGATAAAGCTACAGAACAAAAGAAAGATGCTAAATCATCTAAAGAAAAGAAAGAGAAAAAGGAAGGAAAACAAGATTCAGAAATGAAAATAAATAATCAACAAGATTTAGCTGAAATTATCTATAGCAAAAAAGATGAAAAAACAAAAATGGATGCATATAACCAAGCAGTCGAAAAGAAAATATTACCGAGAAGTAATAATTATCAAGAAGCGGTTTACGCATATGAGGAGTCAGTGCAAATTAAAGAAAGTATAAGTGAATAGAAGAAATATAAAAGCCCTGCATACGCATTTAGAATAAAAGAGTATGCAGGGCTTTTGTGTTGTGTGTCTACATCTTACATAAATGATTAGTTAGAATACTCATGGTTATTATTAAAACCGTCATCTACTCCAAGTTCTTTCATTTTTTTATAATCGTTTAAAGCGAAAATGGATTGTAGCTTATTATATTACTATTTAAACCGAAATTATATTTGTATTATTTTAATAAAATCAATAATTTAAAACAAGTAATATATATAAATTAAAGTTAAAATGAGAATAAATTGATTAAAATGCTTTTTACTTTATAATAAGAGAATAGTAAAAATTACTAGCATTGTATAAAATATTTAGCAGGAAAATTATACAATAGATGATTAAAATACTAATTTTATATTGAGTATCGATGAATTAAATTTATGTTTTTAGTAGGAGGAATAAAATATGACAATTAAAAAAGCAATTATCCCAGCAGCTGGGCTTGGAACAAGGTTTTTACCAGCAACTAAAGCTATGCCAAAGGAAATGTTGCCAATATTAGATAAACCAACGATTCAATACATCGTTGAAGAGGCAGCAAAAGCTGGTATTGAGGATATTATTATAGTTACGGGGAAACATAAACGTGCTATTGAAGATCATTTTGATACTCAGAAAGAACTAGAAACAAATTTATATGATAAGGGAAAGATAGAGTTACTTGAAAAAGTTCAATACTCAACAAACTTAGCTAATATATTTTATGTTAGACAAAAAGAACAAAAAGGTTTGGGGCATGCAATTTATACGGCTAAACAATTTATTGGTAATGAGCCATTCGCCGTATTATTAGGTGATGACATTGTTGAATCAGATACACCAGCTATTCGTCAATTAATGGATCAATATGAAGAAACTCATAAATCAGTTATAGGTGTTCAAACAGTTCCAGCAAGTGAAACACATAGATACGGTATTATTGCACCTCAATCTCAAGATGGCAGACGATATGAAGTTGAAAAATTTGTAGAAAAACCTAAACAAGGAACAGCACCATCTAATTTAGCGATTATGGGTAGATATGTATTATCTCCTAAGATCTTTGATTATTTAGAAAATCAAACCGAAGGTAGCGGCGGTGAAATACAATTAACAGATGCTATTGAACGCCTTAACCAAGATGATAGAGTTTATGCGTATGATTTTGAAGGGGAACGTTATGATGTTGGCGAAAAAATAGGGTTTGTTAAGACGACAATCGAATATGCATTGAAAGATAATGAAATGAAAGAAGAAATCAAGCAATATATTCAATCACTTAATATAGAGTAGAAAGGCGGCGAGATTGTGAAACAAGCATGGGAAGATAAGCTTTCTGAGAGTTTAGTTGAATCGTTTCATAATGAACTCACTGAACAAGAAATAGAAGAAGGGTTTCAAGATACATTAGCCTTCGGTACAGCTGGTATTAGAAGTACTTTCGGTATTGGCCCAGGTAGGTTAAATAAATTTACGATACAAAAATTTGCTTTAGGTTTCGCAAATTACTTAAAGGATATTTCGGATGAACCAAAAGTGATAATCCACTTTGATACAAGATACTTATCAAAGGAATTTTCAGAAGAAATCGCTAAAGTTCTCGGAACTTATGGTGTGATAGTGGTATTACCTGATACTTATAAGTCTACACCAGAATTATCATTTGCAGTTTGTCATTTAAATACAACCGCAGGTATTATGATAACAGCGAGTCATAATCCTAAAAACTATAATGGCATTAAAGTATACGGAGCCGACGGTGGACAATTATTAACAGAACCATCATTAAAGCTCAGTGAATATATTGATCAAGTAACTGACCCATTAAATATTAAAGTGAATGACTTAAAGACACTGAAAGAAAACAATATCGTTATACCATTTGAAAATGAGACTACAGAAGCTTATAAAAAAGCAGTCTGCGATTTAGTTGGCGCATTCAAAACTCAAAACTCAAAAACTGTATTATCAAGTTTACATGGTACAAGCTTGCCAATACTTTCTGATATTTTACATGATTTATCTTATGATCATTTTGTAATTGAAACATCTCAGTCAGAGCCAGACAGCGATTTTCCAACGGTTAATATTGCTAACCCAGAAATGGAAAATACATTTGATTTAGGGAAGGAATTAGCTGATAGAGAGAGTGCGAATTTAATCGTAGCTACGGATCCAGATGCAGATAGATTAGGTATTGTAGAACGATATGAAGATGGCACAACCCGTTACTTTAATGGTAATGAAATCGGATTGTTACTTCTGAAATTAAGACATGATGAATTACAAAGTACAAAATCAAATATGATTAAATCAGTTGTAACGGGTGCTTTAAGTGAGAAATTAGCAGAACATTTACATATAGATGTAATTAATGTCTTAACTGGATTTAAATATATATCAGAACAACTTAAAGCATTAGAAAATGATGAAGCTAAACTTGTATTAGCTTTCGAAGAAAGTCATGGTTATTTATTAAATGATTTTTCTAGAGATAAAGATGCCATTCAAACCGCGGCCTTATTAATTAAATATAAAGAACAGCTAACACAAGAGAATCAAACGTTTAAAGATGTATTAGAAACAATATATGAAACGCTTGGCCATTATCAAGATAAGACTTTATCTCTAACCTTTAAGGGGATGGAAGGCAAAGCACAAATCAAACAAATAATGGACCACTTCAATCGCCTTACAACAATTGAAGTAGGAAATTTAAAGCCTTTAGTTATAGAGAACTATATTAAGCAAGAAAGCACAAATGTTGAAACAGGCGAACAAAGTAAAATCGATTTACCTCAAGCAGATTTAATTAAATTTATATTTGAAGAAGGATTCATCGCAGTCAGACCATCAGGGACAGAACCAAAAATGAAATTATATTTCTCGCTTGGTGTAGAAGATTTTGAAGGTATAGTTGAAGAGTTTTTGCGAGATATTGACATTGACCATGTTTAAAAAAATGAATTATCAGTAACAAGTTTTGAAAATGAAAATTAATTTTATGTACATAATTAAAGTAAAGAAGGAAGATAAATCATGATATATACAATAACATCTACGTTACCACTAGTACATGCAGGAAGAACTAAAGCTTTATTAAAAAGAATAAAGTTATATAATAACGATTTAAATATTGCTCAAAATATTTTAACTACTAATTATAACCCCAATTACTCTACAGTGTATAAATCTTTTATAGATAATAATATTCTGGATAAAGATACGCATATAATTAATATTTATGATTGGTTATCAGATTTTAAATTATTAAATGAAGAACCATTGGATATCATTGAACAGAAAATCAGAATATCAAATTATAATGCAAAACCAGATTTAAAGAAAAATTGTAAAAGATACTATGATAATGACAGTAACAGATATATTCTTTACAGACAGTACTATCCTAATTCAAAAGTGATAAAATTTGAAGATTATTTTACTGAGGGTGTAAAGCATAAAAGCGAAAGATGGGAATATAATGAAAGTGGATATTTACATAAGATAACTAATTTTAGCAGAAAGATAAATAAAAAAATAGCTGAGTTTTTTTATGACTTAGAAGGTAATTTATATTGTAAAAAGTTTTTTGAAGAAAACGAAAATAACAAACTCGTTAATATTGTTACTTATAAAAATAATATTATAAATAAATCTTTTAATAATGAAAATGAACTATTTAAATACTTTTTTGATAGTATTTTTAGAAAGGGAGATAAAGTATTCAACGATGCTAGATTATTGGATAAATCACTTCTACAATGTGAAAAAGATATAAAAACTATTTTAGTTTTTCATAATTCTCATGTAACAGAAGGAGAATTAAAAAACTCTTACAAATATGCATTAAATAATTCAGATAAAGTAGCTAAATATTATTTACTAACTGAAAAACAAAAGATTGAAATCCAAAATGATTTTCAAATACAAGATGAAAAATTTGCTGTAATACCTCACTTTATAAAACCTTCTAATCTAGTATGCGAAAAGAAAGATCAATTTATATATTTGGGAAGATTTAGTGAAGAAAAACAAATATCCCATATTATACATGCTTATAAAAAATTTAAAGAAACAGGATATTCTACTAAATTAGTGTTATATGGGGGTACAGATGATAAATCAAAAAATGAAATAAGAAATTTGATATACGACTTAGATTTAGAAAAAGATGTTGAAATACATTCGTTTACAGATAATCCTAGTAAGGCTTTTGCTGAATCAATTGCTTCATTATTAACTAGTAAATATGAGGGGTTCGCATTAACTGTAATGGAGAGTATAAATGAAGGTTGTCCCTCAATATCGTATGACTTAAAGTATGGACCTAGTGAAATTATCGAGAATGGGGTTAACGGTTATTTAATTGAACCAAATAATATTGAAAAATTTGCAGAAGCTATGGTTTCTATAAAAAAATACCCTTTAAAGGAAGTACAGACAAAAAATAGTCTACGTTATGAATGTGCTATTAAAAATTTAGAAAATTTATTAGCAGATATTTAAATATTTACTTATAACACTTGGATACCTAATAATAAAATATAATGATTTTATAACTGGTTAAATAATATAGAAAAGTGAACCTCAAAATAAATTGTTGTAGAATCTTTGAAGGTTTAAAAACATAAAAAGAGTCTAGATATTTCCAGACTCTTTTTATGTATATATTTAATCAACTATCTCCATATAATTCTTTTTTAATTTGAGTTGTTGAAATGCCTTCTGTTCGATTTAAATATATAACTTCGCATAGGTCTTTAAGGAAATCAAACTCACCTTCCCAATCATGACCCATTAAAAATGTATCTACATTGTATTCTTTAACGTCTTTTACTTTTTGTTCCCATTCATTTTCAGGAATAACAAGATCAACGAATTGAATAGATTCTAACATCATTTTTCTTTGTTCATAACTATAATAGGATTTTTTGTCTTTTAATTTATTAAAATTGTCAGTAGAAAGTGCCACAATCAAATAATCGCCATATTCTTTAGCTCTTCTAAGTAATTCTATATGTCCGTAATGTAGCAAATCATATGTACCATAAGTAATGACTCTTTTCATAATGAACCTCCTTATAACATTATATAAATGTTAATATATTGCAAACGTAATGTAAACGATTATCTAACAGAAAGTAAAAATAACAATTTTAAAATCTCTGGCCTTTTTAAGGTTAGAGCTTTTTTATTAAGAAGTAGAGCCATTACATATTAAAAATATATAATTATTTTTAAATATAGATGAACTGAAAATATAATTGTAAATTAATAGGAAATATGTATAATTAAGTTAAGTTATTTGGATTATAAAGACATACCCAACATGAAAAAACTATTATAGGATGGTTAATTAATGTGAAAGATGATTTGAAAATTTCAATTATAGTTACTGTATACAATGCTGAGGATACGATAAGAAATACAATTGAAAGTATTTTAAAGAGTTGTGAGAACGAACGTTCTGAGCTTGTTATTGTAAATGATGGTAGTACAGACCGTACAAAGGATATTTTAGATGGATATGGAAAGTTAGATAATGTTATTGTTATTCACCAAGAAAATAAGGGTGTTAGTGTTGCTAGAAATAAAGGATTAGATTCTATTGATAAAGATACAGATTTGATTACTTTTATTGATGACTCTGATTTAATTAGCGAAAATTTTGTCAAAGTTGCTAAACATTTCTTTAGTGAGCATAGAGACATTAAAGTAGCTATTACACCAATTAAGGTTATGAGAAATGAACAGACATATGATCATGTACTGAATTATAGGTTTCAGAGGTCGCAGAACTTTATTGATATTATGCGAGATTATAAGTGTATTCATTTCCATATCGGTGGGATTGTTTTTAGTTCGGAGTTGTATGAGGGTGGTCAGTTAAAGTTTAATGAATCCTTATCTTATTGGGAAGATGCAGACATGTTTAACTCTATTATTTTAAGTGAGCTAAAGTATGGGTTGTTAAAGGACAGTCATTATTATTATGACCGTAATAATGAGACTTCGCTAAGTCGCAAAATATGGTCTTCAGAAAAGCGTTACACGTATCATATTAAAGAAAATTATTTTTCTTTAATTCAAAAATCAATTGCTATACATGGTCGTGTAATACCATATATTCAATATTTAATTGCATTACATTATTTAGATTATTTAGTAGAGCATAATCAGAAATATATTAACGAAATGCACACAAATATTGATAGGTCTTTTGAATTTTATTCAAAAAAAGTGTTTAAGTATATAGATTTGAAAATAATAGATAATTTAAGCTGTTTGAATGTTTATAAAGCCTATTTATATTCTTTGAAAGGTGTGAAGTTTCCTTATTTTAAGCATTATAAGGATATTCAATTAGTTATCAATGAATATAATTGGAGAACTCAAAGAATGGTATTTTCTTTCTCTAAAAACATGTGTGGTTTAGATTACCGGTCTTGTGTGTCCGTTTATTTTGGTAAGAAAAAAGTTACGACTGCAACTGTTAAAGAATTACGAGATGTTACATTATTAGGCCATCCTCTAGAAGATATATGCATGGCTAAATATATAGCTAAAGTTCCTTTGAAATGCTTATTGTTTGGATGCAGATTCAAAGTTGAAGATATCGAAACAAATACAATAATTTGGGTAAAAAATGATGCGCTAGTGAAAAGGTTATACAGAAGAATTATGAAAAAGGGAGCAAAGAAATGAAAATCTCAGTAATTTTACCAATTTACAACGTTGAGGATTATATAGAAGAATGTCTAGATTCTTTGTTATTCCAAAGCATTGGTGAAGAAAATTTAGAAATCATATTAGTAGATGACTGTTCTACAGATAATACTGCTAACATAATACAGGAAAATAAACACAAGTTTACTAACTTAATATATTATAAACTTCCTGTAAATCAAGGTTCTCCTGGAAAACCTAGAAATATTGGAGTAGAAATGGCTACGGGAGATTATATTCATTTTATGGATCCTGATGATACGATTGAGGAAAATACTTATGAAGTATTGTTAAGTATTATGGATGAAAAAGATGATTTTGCTATGGGGAGAATGGTTTCTGTAGACGAAGATGGTTCAGAATTTCTTCACCCTACTTTCAGAGAACATAAGTTAATGAAAACTTATAAATCAACAAATTTATTAGATACACCATTTTTTGCACAAGTGAAAATTGGTGTTGTCCTTAAATTAATAAGAACGTCATTTTACTTAGATAACGAAATTAAGTTTGTAGAAGATATGAAAAATGGAGAAGACAAAATTGTAGATACTTTGCTGTATACAAAAGCTCAATCTTTCTCATATACGCCAGATATCGTTTATAGATATAGAAATAGAGAAGAAGACGCTAATAAATCATTAACTCACCAAGCTATAAAGCCCTCTATATACAATGATATAGAGGCATATAATACTTGTCGCTCTTATTATAACGATGAATGTTTAGAGTTTTTTAAAATTAATGCCCTGAGATCAATATTTTGGAAAGTGCTAGATGAAGATTTTAAAGAATTAGATGAAAATACGAAAATTACTATTTTTAAAGAAATAAGAAATATTATTTTGAATTATAATAAAGCAGTTTTTAAGATGTATCTACAAAATGAAATACCAATTATTAATTTAATTCAAAAAGAAGAGTATCAATTAGCAATATCATATGCACAACTATTAACATCAAGAAGAAAATATTTTTATGAAGGTAAAAATCTAGAGAGAAATTATAGAATATATAATCAGTTTAAAAAAAGTAAAAGTATAAAGTTGTATAGAATACTAAGTAAAATGAGAAAGTTTAAATAGGAGATCAACATGAAATTACTACAAGTATTATTTGATATTAAGAACAAAGACGTAGATTTATTTAATGAACAATTAAATCATGAGATTTTTGAAAAAACTATAATTGTAGATACTATTCAAGATGAATTTGAAATTTTTGATGACGTTGAGCATTATGATTATATCGTGTATACAAATCCTAATTTTTCTATATCAAAACAATTAATTACGACAACAATCAGTGAAATGAAAGAAAAAAATATAAAAATATCCCAATTTACTTTAAGGGATAAATACGATATTGAAGAATATGAATACAATTTAAGTAATTATAGAGATGTATTTTCAACATTAATTATTGAGAGCAGTCTAGTGAAAAATAATTCATTAGTAGACACTTATTTAAATACAAAAATGAATTTATTTAACCAAGATTATATATTAGTTGAATCGCAGTATATGGGTAAAAGTGTAAGAAATGATGATTATAAAGAAAATCTCTTGAATTTATACATGATGTTGATGAATCATGTGAAATATCAAGACGTATTAAATGCATTCGAAAGTGATTTAGAATTTACTGGTTTTATTGATTTTGCTATAGATAATAAATATTTTGAGCAGAATGTTGAAAAAGATATGCAAAAAGCTTATTTAGACACATTACGTAAGTTTCTGAAAAATGATAGGCTATTTCAAAATGAAAACTATACGCCATATTCTTTCTTTTATCAGCTTGTCATGAAAGGATATGATGAAGCTGCATTAAACGCATTAGTCCTAATTAAAAGCGAACGTTATTGGAAAGAAAAAACTGCACAATATTTAGATCAACCAGTTGATTTAACACAAGATATTAAACAAACAAATGCTTGGAGACAAACACAAAAATTTAGAGACACCCGAATAAAACTTAAAGAACACCTATTTAACTTTGAGAAAAATTTACTTAAGATCTGCGCCAAAGTGTATAAATTAAAAAATAAAAAAGAAGTATGGTTAATAAGTGAAAGGATTAATAGTGCCTCTGATAATTCATACTATTTATACAAATATATCCAGGAAAATAGAACAGACTTAGATGCTTATTATTTAATAGATAAAAAAGCAACATCAGCAATAAAAAAATTAAGAAAGTATAAAAATTTGATATATCTTAAATCATTTAAACATAAAATATTAATGCTTGTAGCTGATAAATACATTACATCCTTTACCTTTGAAGAAACAATGGCACCATTTAATCAGAGCCTCTATAAGAAAATATATAAACAAGAACTACTGAATAAAAAAGTTATTTCGATTCAGCATGGTATGATTATTCACAATATATCGCCATACTTAAGTAAAAACTGTTATAAAGTTGATTATATTACTGCAAATAGCAAATATGAGAAAGAAATTATAATGGAAACATTAGGATATAATGATAATGAAGTTCTTATAACAGGAATGGCACGTCATGATAATTTACTTGAAACTTCAAAAATGAGTAATGAAATATTATTTATGCCTACTTGGCAAAGAGGATTACAAAATTTAAGTCAATCTCAATTTTTACAGACAGAATATTACAAGAAGTTAAATCACTTTATTAATCACCCGTTACTTTATAATTACTTAAAAGATAATAATTTATCATTAAATGTATTAATGCATCCTCAGTTTGAAAAATATTCTGAACAGCTAACAGGTAATGATGAAAATGTGAAATTTCAAAGTACAACTAAAGTAGAAATACCTGATTTAATTGCTAAGAGTAAATTTCTTATTACAGACTTTTCATCTGTAGCTGTGGACTTTCTGTTTCAAAAAAAGAATGTTGTGTTTTATCAGTACAATAAATATGCTTCTCATCATGTCCCTTCAAAACAAATTAGATATGAAGAAATAGGGGAAGTAGTGGCGAATTTAGAAGAATTATTTGCGACGCTAAACAAGTTTAAAGATAATCAATTTGCATTATTACCTGAATATGAAAATTCTTATGAAAGACTGTATGAAGTGAAACAAAATATAAGAGAAACTATTGTAAATAAAATTAAAGAAATATAAATTTATAGGCTAATATAAAAATGCTATTAAAAACATTCAATGCATAGTAGGTATTAAAGACAAATATAATTGAAAAGGTTAGAATAGAGTTACTTACATAGTGTAGAAAGGCGGCGAGATTGTGAAACAAGCATGGGAAGATAAGCTTTCTGAGAGTTTAGTTGAATCGTTTCATAATGAACTCACTGAACAAGAAATAGATGAAGGATTTCAAGATACATTGGCATTCGGTACAGCCGGTATTAGAAGTACTTTCGGTATTGGGCCAGGCAGGTTAAATAAATTTACGATACAAAAATTTGCTTTAGGTTTCGCAAATTACTTAAAGGATATTTCAGAGGAACCAACAGTGGTAATCCACTTTGATACAAGATACTTATCAAAAGAATTTTCAGAAGAAATCGCTAAAGTTCTCGGAACTCATGGTGTGATAGTGGTATTACCTGATACTTATAAATCGACACCAGAATTATCATTTGCAGTTCGTCATTTAAATACAACCGCAGGTATTATGATAACAGCGAGTCATAATCCTAAAAACTATAATGGCATTAAAGTATACGGAGCCGACGGTGGACAATTATTAACAGAACCATCATTAAAGCTCAGTGAATATATTGATCAAGTAAATGACCCATTAAATATTAAAGTGAATGACTTAAAGACACTGAAAGAAAACAACATCGTTATACCATTTGAAAATGAGACGACAGAAGCTTATAAAAAAGCAGTCTGCGATTTAGTTGGCACATTCAAAACTCAAAACTCAAAAACTGTATTATCAAGTTTACATGGTACAAGCTTGCCAATACTTTCTGATATTTTACATGATTTATCTTATAATCATTTTGTAATTGAAACATCTCAGTCAGAGCCAGACAGCGATTTTCCAACGGTTAATATTGCTAACCCAGAAATGGAAGATACATTTGATTTAGGGAAGGAATTAGCTGATAAAGAGAGTGCGAATTTAATCGTAGCTACGGATCCAGATGCAGATAGGTTAGGTATTGTAGAACGATATGAAGATGGTACAACCCGTTACTTTAATGGTAATGAAATTGGATTGTTACTTCTAAAATTAAGACATGATGAATTACAAAGTACAAAATCATATATGATTAAATCAGTTGTAACAAGTGCTTTAAGTGAGAAATTAGCAGAACATTTACATATAGATGTAATTAATGTCTTAACTGGATTTAAATATATATCAGAACAACTTAAAGCGTTAGAAAATGATGAAGCTAAACTTGTATTAGCTTTCGAAGAAAGTCATGGCTATTTATTAAATGATTTTTCTAGAGATAAAGATGCCATCCAAACCGCGGCCTTATTAATTAAATATAAAGAACAGCTAACAGAAGAGAAACAAACGTTTAAAGATGTATTAGAAACAATATATGAAACGCTTGGCTATTATCAAGATAAGACTTTATCACCAACCTTTAAGGGGATGGAAGGCAAAGCACAAATCAAACAAATAATGGAACACTTTAATAACCTTACAACAATTGAAGTAGGAGGATTAAAGCCTTTATTTATAGAGAACTATATTAAACAAGAAAGAACAAATATTGAAACAGGTGAACAAAGTAAAATCGATTTGCCTCAAGCAGATTTAATTAAATTTATATTTGAAGAAGGATTCATCGCAGTCAGACCATCAGGGACAGAACCAAAAATGAAATTATATTTCTCGCTTGATGTAGAAGATTTTGATGGTATAGTTGAAAAGTTTTTACGAAATTACAATTTGAAATAAAATATTTTGAAAAGCCACATTGGGTTAAAAAATCCAATGTGGCTTTTTTATTTGAATACTACCAACTATAGGAATTAAAAATTAGATTTTGTTAACTAGAAAACGAAAATGACCTGAAGATAAAAATCAATAAAATTTATAAACACCCATATAATAAACTTAAGGTTAATTATAAGACACTAAAACTTATAGAAACTCCTGTATTGACAGAGATAACTCGTATTATTATGATAGTGTTTCAAAAAAATGTAGACATTTGTAAACTATTTGTTAATATTGTTAATATTGAATTAAAAATTATATGAAATTAAATAAATGGAATGATACACTTTATTTTATTGATTATTTACATTGAAAATAATAGATAGAATTATAAACATTGAGTTTTTAATAAAATTTTTGGTTAACGAATTTAGTATTAAAATTCAAATAATAAATGAGGTAAATTAATGAGTACTTTATATAAAATGAAAAATTTGCTTGTAAGAAGGTTTGACAGTGTTTTTGTAGAAGATAATACGGATAAAATTATTATTGAGTACCAGTATAAGAACTATTTGTTATTTAATAAGGAAAAATTTGAGATAAGAATTCAAAATAAAACTGTGCCTGTGACAGTTAAAAAATCAGGGACTAACAGAATAAAAGTTGAAATAAATAAAGAATTATTAGTGTTTGAACCAATGGAGACGTTCATAAAAATAAATTGTTTTTATAATGGAAAAAAGTTATGGGTAAGAAATAATATTAAAGAAAATTTGTATTTGGTTTTAAATAATAAACTATGTGAATTTGAATGCTCTAAAAGTATGTATATTAAAATATTAAATGAGGATTATTCATTTGTTAGTGAGAAAGTGAAATTAAAACCCTCTATCAAAGAAACTAAAATAATCTTTGAAGCTATCAATGATAATAAATTTACTAAAATATTATTAATAAACGGACAAAATAAATCCGAAATATCTTTAGCAAATAGTGGTTGTTCTAATTATACAGTTCCTATTGAAAAAATAGAATTATTAGCGATGGAAAAGTATCAAGTAATGTACTTAATAAGTGATGATAATGCTTATAAAATCGAGTTTGATGAGAAGTATAGTTTTAATTTGGATCATTATTATATAAAGATTAATAGGCATAATTTCTTCGTATATCATAAGATTTTTAAAGCAGAAACTGTTATTTTAAATGAGTCACCTGATAAATTAGGTTTTATTATAAATTTAAAGAGTAAAGAAAATAGTCATATAAAAGAATATCTAAATTTTGTAATAATGAATAGTGAAAATGAAATTATTGGAAAGTATCCAATAAAAATTTATAAGAATGTGATTACTTCAAAAATATCTTTTGATACTTTTGTTGAGAATAAGTCTAATAAAAATATGTATATAGAAGCAATTGAACAAAACACTAATCGCAGAGTTTTATATAGTATTTCTGAATATGCTAAAAAGAGGAAAATTTATGAAACTGCTATAAAAGTTAATAATCAATATTATTATATGAAGTTTATATCTGATAATGGTATTTTTATAAAATATAAAAAGCCATTTTTAAAAACAGGAGTTAATTATTTTAATGAAAATAAAATTAATTTCTTTGTAAAAGCAGACGACATATATAGACACTGTACTTTCAGTTTATCTTTTGAAGAACGCTATAGTAAAGAAGTAATTGAATATTATATTGAGCCTGGTGAAACTGACTTAAATCTTGAATACCATGAAATGGAGAAGATTATATCCAAGCCTAAAACGATTGTGGATTTATTTATAACTGTTAGAGAACAAAATCACATTGTGAGAAGAGAAAAAATTAGATATAGAACAGCTACATACAAAAAAGATACATATTTTTCAAAAAAAATTATTCACGACAATAATCAAGAAATATATTATCTCAGTACTATAACTCCATTTAAGAACATTAAATTAGAAAGATTTTCTATTACAGATAATCAATTGAAAGCCATGAATAATACAACTAAAGATTCGAATGTTTGGTTAATAGGTGAAAGATTTGATACTGCTCAAGATAATGGCATTGTTTTCTTTAATTGGTTGAGAGCAAATACATCTATAAATGCTTATTATGTAATAGATGAAACGGCATTAGATTATCAAAATATAAAACATAATAAAAATGTAATTAAATTCGGTTCTATAGAACACTTTAAAGTAGCAAGTAAAGCTAAAGTTTTAGTAAGCACTCATGATTTTGAAAATATACTTCCATATAAACCAGCAAAAGGGTTCTTTGGTTATGAAAATACGTTAAAAGTATTCTTACAACATGGTGTTTTAGGTAGAAAGAATGTTGAGTATCATAAAGAGTTTTATGAGCAGCCTTTTGATATTTTTAATGTGAGTAGTATGAGTGAAAAGTACGATGTTGTTGTGAATGAAATGGGATATGACAAAGATAATGTGTTTATTTCTGGGCTATCACGTTTTGATAACTTACCTATAGAAAAAGATAATAAAAAGATTAAAAAAATTCTTATAATGCCTACTTGGCGTGATTGGTTGAACAGTGATTTTGCATTTGAAAATAGTGAGTATTTAGAAAGGTATTTAGGTCTAATAAAAAATAGAAAATTAAATCAGCTTATAGAGCAAGAAGAGATTGAAATAAATTTCTACCCTCACTATAGAGCTCAAAGTTATTTTAAATTATTTTTAATGAATAATGATATAAAAGTGCAGTACATTGAACTGGGTCAAAAGACTGTTCAATCACTATTGATTGAGCATGACTTGTTAATCACTGATTATAGTAGTGTCAGCTTTGATTTTACGTATATGAATAAACCTGTTATTTTTTATCATTTCGACGTAGATAGGTTCTTTAGAAAAGGTATTTTAAGACCAATTCATGAAACGTTTCTTGGAGAAATAATTTACGATGAAAAGAAATTAGTTGATCAAATATCCGACTATGTCGTTAATGATTCATTTAAAAAAATTGAACTTGAAAAAGATAGTATCTTTAAGCATATTGATAAAAATAACAATCATAGAATTTATGAAAGTATTGTTAATAGTTTAAAAGAATAATAGCAGATATTGGATTTAAAAGGAGAAGTTTATGAATAAGTTTATACCGGTAGTTTTCTGGATGAGGGCGATTTCTTGTTTAGGAATAGTAATGATACACTCTATTTCTATAACGTTATCGAACAATCCAAACCTTGTGAAAAATGAGTGGCCAACATATTTACAAGTTTATTTAATGTTTGCAACGCCAATGTTTGTATTCATTACTGAGTTTTTAACAGCCTATAAATATGGTGATACTTTAAAAGAAGGTTTTTTCAAAAAGAGATTAATAATTTTAGGAATTCCATATGTATTGTTTAATATATTTTGGACTTTTAGCAAATATGATAGTGCCAATTTTGTAGAATTTATAAATAATTTCATGCATGTTTCCATCCGTGGATATTCAGTAACATACTTCATTGTTATTATATTCCAGTTTTATATTCTACATTATCTATTTGCAAAATATTTAAAGAATATTAAGCCTTTACCTATAATTATAGGTTCGATTATATTAACTTCAATTTATTGGTCTATTCGTTTAAGATTTCCAGCACCTGATAACATGTTTGGCCAATTAGTTTGGGGTAAAGAAGGACAAACTATATTTTTAGGATGGTTAACTTATTTCTTATTAGGTTATTATATCGGCAAAAACTATACAGCATTTAAAAATAGTGTACAAAAATATACTGTTCCAATTATTTCATTATTAGTATTTAGTATTATATTTGTTTATTATATTCATACAAGTGGATTTAATAGCGCAATAGGTTCAAAACGAATAGATACACCTATTTACACTACATCTATAATATTAGTATTCTTTTTATTGAGTAGCTGGTTTACATATGTACCTAAATTTATATTATTTATCAGTAATTTCTCGTTTAGTATTTATTTAATGCATTTAATATTTTTAAATAAAATGACAATGCTTAGTGAAATCGTTTATTTAGACATATTATATAAATTTATTGTCGCAGTCTGTTTATCAGTAGCTGTATCTTACTTGTTTAATTTAAGTAAATACGGAAAATATTTCGTAGGAAATGTAAATTCTTTAACTCATTATGAATTACACAAATATAGAAATACAAACAATTCTACCAATAAGACGCTTGATTCAGTAGGATCAAGTAGCATTTAAAAACGGAAATCAATAAAAAGCTCCCTTTATAACTCATAAAGGGAGCTTTTTATAAATATCTTATTTTATAACTTCTACTCTTCCATACCTAACTCTTTCAATGCCATTTTCTCATACGCCACTTCTCCTGATTCCATAGCAAACTCAGCGATAAACATTGGGAACACTCCATTGAGTTCTAATATATGTTCTTTCATTCGTGGCCATGTTTCTCCTCCAGCTTTATCGTATGCTGTTATAAGTTGCTCTAATCCTTCGTCTCCGAATACACGATGATGCCCCATAAAGTCCATTGAAGGATCGGAGTGGGTTGCTTCGGTCCAATCTATGAGTCCTGTGACGTTTGCTTCGTTATCTACCATTATATGTCCTGGATGTAAGTCTCCATGTATCATGGTTGCATGTTGTGGCCAAAGTTCATCGTTTTCTAACCATTGTTGCCATCTGTTCCATAACTCATCTGCTACGCCATAAGTTTCTTTGACTTTATTCATCCTTCTTTGAAAGTCATTTCTTATTTCTTGTATAGTTTTGATATTTATATGATGTGCGGTAATGTTTTCTTCTGGTATGTTGTGCAAGTCTACGAGTGTTTCAGCTAATGTGTTAACAAAGTTTTCTGGTACTGGTTTGTGTTCAATTTCCCATACATAGTTTTGTATTTGCGGATCTATTGTTGCTGCAGGTTTACCGGTAAGTTTTGGATAAGCGATAAGGTCTTTTTCGTGTACTTTCCACTTTGGTACTTCAAATGAAACGTTCTTTTGTAAGAAATCTACCGTTTGTTTTTCAGATTTTGTTCGCTTATGAACGTCAGGTCTTCTTGGTAGTCTTAAAACCCATTCTACGCCTTGTTCATCTTCTCCAAATGCAACTTGGAAATCTAGTCCTGATTCATTCAACGAGATTGTTTGAGGTTGGATATGCAATTGATATTTTTCTGCGCATTTAATAATTTCATTATGTTGAGTCATTTTATTGGCTCCTTATTTCTATTGTATTTTTATGAAAGTATTTTGTTTTATCTTGATATAAATATAACTGATATGCAAACGATAACTGCAAGAGATTGTGCTATAACGTATGAAAGTATTTATGTTATGATGTTATAAATGATAATATTTCTCAATTGATAATATTGAGAATGATAGGAGTGGATGGGTTTGCAAGAGGTACAAAAAATTTTATGGAATGGTCGTTTATTAACGATTGCTCTTCCTGAACATTATGAAGATGATAATTCTGATCCTGTGCCTTTTCACACTGTTATTGTACAGGATGGTTCATATCTTTTTGATAAGCTTGTAGAAGAATATCCAAGTAATGTCATGTTTGTTGGTGTTGAACCAGTAGAGCGTAATAGGGAATATACGCCTTGGATTGAGGATGTTAGTGGACAGCATTATGGTGGGGAAGCTGAGCAGTATTTAGATTTACTGGAATTTGAATTAATCCCTTACTTAAAGGAAAGGTATCATATTTTTGATGAGTCGGAGTATTTAACTATTGGTGGCGGTTCGTTTGGTGCGTTATTATCTATTTATGCTTTAGTTACAAGACCCCATTTGTTTGGTAAGTATTTAGTAATGTCTGCTTCAATGTGGTATCCGGGATTTATTGATTTTCTTAAAAAGGCTGATAATATTGAATATCCTCGGGATGTTTATTGGTATGTCGGTGAGTTAGAGGGTGCTGAGTATCCAAATATATTAAAGAATATGGTTCCTTGTACTAAAGAGGGTGTAGAAATTCTTGAAGAGAAGTTAGTTAACCCTGATTCTCATTTAACTTTTGTAACACATCCTGAAGGTATACATCGTCACCACTTTTTTGAAACGTATTTTGCAGAGGGTATTAATAAAATATTGTATTAATCGGCTAATGCCAATGTGATGAAACAGGCTGAGACAATTTTTATTTGTCTCAGCTTTTTTGTTTGTGTAAATAAGATAACGAATGTTGCAAGAGAAGGTCCACGTGCAACATAAAGCCTCCGAATGTTGCAAGAGAAGGTCCACGTGCAACATAAAGCCTCCGAATGTTGCAAGAGAAGGTCCACGTGCAACATAATCATCCAATCCACTACTGCCAATACAAAAATAGAGTCCGGAACAATTATTTATCTCTTGCTTTTTTATTGTTTCAACAAGATGACTAACCAACCTTTTATAAAAATTTCATAACTTTAAAATACTGATATAATGGGAATATTGCAGTATTATGAGAGTAAATATACATAAAATTGATTGACAAATAACATGGTAAGAATTATAGTTGATTACACAACTAATCAACCAATCATGTTATAGGATAAGGAGAATGAATATGAAACCTACATTGAATGATGAAACACCTATATTTTTGCAAATTGCAGATATGATTAAAGATGATTTAGTTGAAGGACTTTTGTCAGAAGGTGAACAAATACCTTCTACAACAGAACTTTCGAATTTTTATAATATCAATAGGGCGACGGCTCAAAAAGGTATTACACTGTTGGTTGATGAAGGTATTGTTGTTAAGAAGAGAGGTATTGGTGTATTTATAGCTGAAGACGCGCGCGACAAGCTCGTAAATACAAGAATGCAAGCATTCTCTAATTCTTATATCCAGAATATGGTTAAAGAAGCTAAAAGACTAAATATAAGTAAAGAAGAACTCATAAGAAGGGTGGAACAAGATTATGACAATCATTGATATTCAAGATATGTCATTTAAGTATAAGGATGAAAACATTCTAGAGCATTTATCACTCCAAGAAGACGAACCTATGATTGTTGGATTATGGGGACGTAATGGTTCTGGTAAAACAACTTTAATGAAATTAATTTCTGGGCAAGAGCGTCCTGACGCAGGTCATCTATCTGTATTGGATAAGAAGCCATTTAACAATACGAGTGCAACGGAAGAAATCACTTATTTGCGAGAGAATCATTATTTTGGGAAATCATGGACAGTAAATGAGGCGATGAAGTTTGCAGCGATGTTTAATACGAATTGGGATCAAGAAGAAGCGGATTATTTAATTGATTTGTTTGAATTACCAAGAAAGAAGAAAATTAAGACTTTCTCTAAAGGAATGCAGTCTATGGTACAAGGTGTGATTGGTATTGCGAGTCATGCACCTGTGACAATGTTAGATGAACCTACGAATGGTTTAGATGCATATATGAGAAAGGTATTCGTTAAAGCATTAATAAAGTCATATGATGAAGACCCAAGATATATAATGATTGCTTCTCATCATATTAAAGAAATAGAAAAAATTTGTGAAAAGCTAATTATCATTTCTAATCGTGAGGTTAAGTTACATGAACCTATTGAGTATTTCCAATCAAGAGGTGCAGTATTACTTGGCAAATTAGAAGATATTAAACAAGTTGTATCAGACAAAGATATTATCGAACAATCTACAATACTCAGTCAGCATAAAGTAATGGTAGATGTTTCGTATAGTGATTCACTGATAGAGCAATGTAAAGCTTTAAACATTAAAGTGGATAAAGCGAATATACAAGATTATTTAGTTAATATAACGATGACGAAGGAGGCCCATCATGAATAATTTTAAAGGTTCATTTTCAATTGTATTTAGGGAACTGAAACTTCAACTTTATATATTCACGGTTGTGCTTATACTTCTAGCAGCGCTTTATGTGGCTATTGGTTATTTTGGAGAACCAGAAGACTTTAGACCACTATTATCAGGTCCTGTGTTTGGTATATTAGGATTCTTACCATTGTTCTTATTTCACGATCCGTTTAAAGCATCTATTGAACTAGGTGCAACGAGAAAACAATATATTTTTAGCGTATGGTCTAGTTACCTAATATTCATGGTTGCATTGCTTATCGTACAAGAAGTTGTTAGCTATATCGTTCGATTAATTACAGACTCTTCAAAAAGTACAGTAGTATTATTGAGAGCAGGAGACTTAGTACCAAATGCGAGTGTGTTAGATAACTTTTGGATTGATTTCTTAGCTATACTATTTATCGCAGGAGTATGTTTCTTACTAGCAGCTATTATGTATCGAATTGGTATAATTCCAACTGCATTAAGTGTATTTGCTCTTGGCGTAATTGTATTCATTTGGTCTGTTTTAGGTGATATTATGCCACTTGTAGAATGGATAATGAATCATATTTATGAAACATTTCATATATTAGGAGCAGTTGGTGTAATAGCAGCACTCTTGATATACCCTATAATGATAAAAGCTCGAATGAAAGAGTGAATATTTATAATAGTAGAAAATAAAAACTATGACGATTTTGTAAGGTGCTGATGAGTAGGGAGAGCATGTACTTACAAAAATTCTGAAGAGCTTGGGACATAAATCCTGAGCTCTTTTTTTGGATTAATTATTACATAAATATACAAACTAACTTTTCTTCTGACCGAATCTAAAAATAAAGCTGAGACATATAAACATCTCAGGCTCCCTTAAGTAATTTCCATCATAATCTTCGTAATATATTCTTTTTCATTATTTTTAATCACTGAGTCGAATACATATTCTTCAAAAACGTATTGACCGATCTCTAAATTCAACTCTTCTATTTTGTTAAACATCTTTTGATAAGTTTCATAAATTGTTTGATCTAAACCGACATGATACCCGACTAAGTACTGTCCGTTTAGGGTAATGGTATTTGTATAGTCACTTTTATTTGATGGGATTTCAACATAAAGGTAGCTATATTGATTATATTGTTTATTTAAAATTTCATTTTTCTTTGTTACAACGCCTATTGGCTGACTAGAGAATAAATTGTGATGCTTGAGCTCATCTACAAATTGGTTTATTGACATTAGAAAATCTAGCTCGGAAACATTATTGATGTTATCACTAATATAAAATGTAGTGTTTTCTATATCGTGAAGTTCAATTTTATCGAATTCTGTATGGATAGCATCTTTGATAGATTTGATTTTATCGTTTATTACGAGCTCATTAAAATTTAATTGTTGTTTCTGTGCTTGTATGACTTTCTTTTGTTGTTGCATGAGATCTAAGAAAAGTTCTGGTGATTTGTCTTGTGTATATTGTTTAATTTCTTTTAAGGACATACCTAATTCTTTCAATAATGTAATGACACTAATAAACTCGATTTGTTTAACTGAGTAATAACGATAGCCACTTTCATTTTTAAAATCCGGCTTAAATAAGCCTATTTTGTCATAGTAAATCAATGTTTGTCTGCTAACATTTGTTAGACTTGCAAACTCGCTTATAGGTATATGATTAATTTTTTGCATAAATTGAATTCCTCCACTTGACTATATAGTTACTATACACTTTAAATTTAATATATTAAAGGTGTTTTTTGATATGAAAATGAAAACAAATAGATTAGAATATAGTGAAAATCACTTAATATTTAATAAAGTAATGAATAAGGAGGTCTAATATGAAGAATAAGTTAAACATTTTATATTTTAATATATTTCTTATGTTTTTAGGTATTAGTATTGTTATCCCAGTACTACCAACAATATTGTACGATTTAGATTTGAACGGTAGTGATTTAGGATTATTAGTAGCAGTGTTTGCGTTGTTTCAAATGATTGCTTCTCCATTTGGAGGAAGATTTGCAGATAAGTTTGGTAAGAAAATCATTATCATTATTGGACTTTTATTATTCTCCATATCAGAATTTATTTTTGCGGTAGGGAATACTTTTTCAATACTTTTATTATCAAGAGTGTTAGGTGGTATTAGTGCAGCGTTTGTAATGCCTGGTGTTAATGGTATGATCGGTGACTTATCAACCGCGGAAAATAGAGCAAGAAACTTTAGTTACATGTCAGCAGTTATTAACACAGGATTTATTATTGGACCAGGAGTGGGAGGATTCTTAGCAGAAATATCGCATAGAATGCCTTTTTATTTTGCCGGTATATTAGGTATCATTGCGCTACTCTTCTCTATTATTTTGTTAAAAGAAGAAAAAGAAGTAGAAGATGTCGACAAACCGAAAGTAAAAGAACCATTCCCATATAAATTGTTCGTCGTTCCTGTCGTTGTGATGTTGATTTTATCTTACGGTTTATCTTCAACTGAGACGATGTTCTCATTATATACAGCAGAAAAAGTAGGATTCGAACCGAAAGATATTTCTATTGCGATTACAGGTGGAGCTATTGTAGGGGTTATATTCCAACTATTCCTATTTGAAAGAATCGTAGGAAGAATTGGAGAAATTAGACTTACATTGTTCTCACTTATATATTCAGTAATCGTGTTATTCGCATTTATTTTCGCTTCGAGTTATTTATCCGTTATGCTTGTAAGTTTTATTATATTTATAGGATTTGATTTAATAAGACCGTCAATGACGAATTACTTCTCGAAATTGGCCGGAAAAAATCAAGGAACAGCGGGTGGCTTAAACTCTGCCGCAACAAGCGTCGGTAACTTAGTTGGCCCGTTAGTAGCAGGGGTAGTGTTCGATATAGATATCAACTTCCCGATGTACGTTGCGATAGGTTTCTTCGTATTTGCGGCGGTTATATTAGTGTTCTATAGACCAGATAAATTAAAGTTTTAAAATAAGCGAAGTAGGACTAGGTATGAAAAAAGATTGATATAAGTGCAACTTCATACCAGGCAGCTACTGCCATTATATTGAATCAGCCTGAGACGTGTACTATGTCTCAGGCTTTTATTTTTCATCATTTTTATACTTAGTATAATTAATATACTCAAAACTGTTGACTTACATCTAAAATCGCGTTACAATTATCTCGAAATCGAAATAATATGTGGATAGGTGATGACATGAATAGAACAGATGAATCTTTAAAGGCATTGGTCGGTATTAAACGCTCGAATGATACGATTGATCGTATTGTTAAGCAAGATATGAAGAACTATGGTTTGAATATTACTGAATTTGCCGTAATGGAACTGTTATTTCATAAAGGTGATCAGCCTATTCAAAAGGTTAAACAACGTATTTTAATAGCAAGTAGTAGTACAACATATGTCATTGATCAATTAGTTAAGAAAGGTTATGTGAGACGTCGTCAAGATACGAAAGATAAACGAATCACGTATGCAGTATTAACTGATGAAGGGCATAAGTTAATGGAAAATATTTTTCCAAAGCATGCTGAAACAATTGCGAATGCTTTTTCTATCTTAGATGATGAAGAACTTGCTATATTAAGAAGAGCACTAAAAAAAATTAGCGCAATGTCTAATGAGTAAGTCGCGCAAATTTTTTTCAGCGTTATTATTTCGAATTCGAAATAAAAAATAAAGAAAGAAGGAATCTATAATGAGTAATAACGAACTTATCGGAATCCATCACGTAACTGCTATAACAGATGATGCAGTAAGAAACTATGAATTCTTTACAGAAGTATTAGGAATGCGTTTAGTTAAAAAAACAGTAAACCAAGATGATATATATACGTACCATACATTTTTCGCAGATGATCAAGGATCACCAGGGACAGACATGACATTCTTTGATTTCCCAAATAGTCCTAAAGGTCAAAGAGGTACAAATTCTATTAGCCGTGCAGGCTTCAGAGTGCCAAACGATGCAGCTTTAGAATATTATTTAGAGAGATTTGAAGAATTTGGTGTTAAAAATGACGGTATTCAAGAACTGTTTGGTAAAAAAGTTTTACCATTTGAAGAGAAAGACGGTCAAAGATATCAATTATTCTCAGATGAATTAAATAAAGGTGTTGAACCAGGCATACCATGGAAAAACGGACCAGTTCCTGAAGATAAAGCGATATATGGATTAGGACCAATTGAAATTACAGTTAGTTATTATGACGATTTCAAATCAGTATTGAAACAAATATATGGTATGAAACCAATTGTTGAAGAAGAAGATGTAACATTATTTGAAGTTGGCGAAGGTGGCAACGGTGGTCAAGTTATTTTAAGAAAAGATGACAAAACACCTGAAGCTAGACAAGGGTACGGCGAAGTTCATCACGTATCATTTAGAGTGAAAGATCACGAAGCTATCAAAGCATGGGAAGAAAAATATAAAGAACTGCGCATTGGTAACTCTGGAAATGTTAATCGTTTCTACTTTGAAGCATTATATGCCAGAATTGGACATATACTAATAGAAATTTCTACAGATGGTCCAGGATTTATGGGAGACGAGCCTTATGAAACATTAGGGGAAAGTCTTGCGTTACCACCATTCTTAGAGTCTCAGCGTGAGTATATTGAATCTGAAATTAAACATTTTGATACGACAAGAAAGCATGACTAATTAAATAGAAAAGGAGTGGTTCTGATGAAAGTGTTACGTCCAGAACAATTAACGCAAAAAGAAAACTATAAATTATTAATAGGGTCTGTTATACCTAGACCAATTGCATTAGTTACGACACAATCTGAAGACGGTATATTAAACATTGCACCCTTTAGTTTCTTTAACGTTGTTTCTTCAGAACCTCCTATACTATCTATAGCGGTACAAAGAGTAAATGGAGAATCGAAAGACACGGCTCGAAATATATTGGAGCAAAAAGAAGCGGTCGTACACATTGTAGATACAGAAAATGTTGAAAATACAAATGAAACCGCTGCGCTTTTAAATAGAAATGAAAGTGAACTTACGCGTACAACATTTGATACTGTAGAATCGTTAAGTGTCTCAGTACCAGGATTGAAACAAAGTAAGGTACGCTTTGAAGCTGTATTACACGATACAATGGTTATTAAAAAAGATGATAAACCTGTATCTGATTTAATATTATTAGAAATAAAACATTATCATTTTGATGATGCTATTTATAACGATGGCTATATTAATAAAGATGAATTAAGTGCAGTAAGTAGATTAGCAGGTAATGATTACGCTGAAATAGGGCGCACATTTACAATAGAAAGACCATAAAGTGAATGGAGTTGACTAGAAGTGAAACATATATTTAAACAAGGTGAACAAGGCAAACCTGTATTTCTTTTATTACACGGAACAGGTGGAGACGAGAGAGATTTACTACCTTTAGCAGAAATGCTTGATCCAAGTTATAATGTGTTAAGTGTAAAAGGTGAAATATCCGAAAATGGTATGGCGCGTTACTTCAAAAGACGTGCAGAAGGCGATTATGACTTAGAAGATTTAGAGTATAGAGGTCAAGAATTATATGACTTTATTAAAGAATCATCAAAAGAATATGAATTTAATTTAGAAGACGTTATACCAGTAGGATTTTCAAACGGGTCGAATATGGCGATTAACTTAATACTAAGAGAAAGTACACCTTTCCAAAAAGCATTATTATTCGCACCATTATATCCTTTAGACTTACAAGATAATCAAAAAGATTTATCAAACTTTAAAGTATTCCTATCAATGGGTAAACAAGATCCAATCGTTACACAAGAACAAAGTGAACGAGTGATTGAAATATTTAAAGAACGCGGTGCAGAAGTACATGAAACTTGGGTGAACAGTCATGAAATTACACAAGAAGCAGTACTAGCAGCAAAAGAAATATTATAAGGGAGTGGAACAGAAATCTTATTTTGCTAAAAAGATTTCGTAGTCCCACTCGAGCAAGGATGACTAGAATTGAAAAGCTTGATATAAGCATATTTTCAGTCCAGTCAGCTACTGCCATACAAAAGTAGAGTCCAGGACAATTATCTATGTCCTGGACTCTTTCTTTGTTAATATACAATCTGTTGATTATAATGATATTTAACAAATAAACTTTTCTATGGAAGGAATTAATGAAATGGCTGAAGACCGTCGAGTAAGAAAAAGTAAAGCGGCTATAAAGAAAGCTTTTATACAATTATTAGAAGATAGCCAAATAGAACGTATTACAATACGTCAGATTTCTGATAAAGCCGACATTAATAGAGGTACCTTTTACTTAAATTATGATGATAAATACGCACTCCTTGAAGAAATGGAAGACGAACAAATTGCAGATTTAAAAAAATTAGTCGACATCCGAAAAGTAAATCTTGCTCAAAAAACTGCAGAAGAATTCATTGAAATATTCTCTAATGAAGTTATTAAAAAAGTGATTATACACATTAGCGAAAATATAGAATTTTATCATGCTATTTTAAACTTAGATAGGACTAGTAAAATCGAAGAACGTATTACAGATATGATTCTCTCAAATATTAATTATTTAATTGGAGAAAATAACACAGTTTATGGTGTACCAGACGATTATTACTTAAGATATGTATCAGGTGCTTTAATGTCTATGGTTAAATATTGGGTGCACGACGAAAATCGTGTTTCTATAGAAGAACTTGTACAATATATCGTAACGATTTCAACTAGAGGGCCACTTTCCATTTTGAAACAATTGATAGATTCGAAGAAATAAGTTTATAAAATCTATAAAAATCTCTCCATCAGACTTAAACCTAATGGAGAGATTCTTATTTAATAACAATATATTTATTTATCAATTTCATCGCGTGATTTAATAATTTTATTGATAAAGCCGTAATCATAAGCTTCTTTTGTGCTTAACCAGTAGTCGCGGCCTGTATCTTTTTCGACTCTTTCTATAGGCTGTCCTGTTTCTTTCGCGATTAATTCATTGATTTTTTGACGTGTGCGTATAATTTCTTTAGCTGTAATTTCCATTTCTACAGATTGTCCTTGTACGCCGCCTGATGGTTGGTGAATCATGAATCTTGTGTTTGGCAGGCTATATCTGTTTTCTTTTTTACTAGCTAGATAAATAATTACACCTGCGCTTACTACCCAACCAGAACCGATAATATTTACTTCTGGTTTCACGAAATTAATCATGTCATGAATATAATAACCTGAATCGACATGACCACCTTGACTGGAAATGAATAAAGTAATTGGTTCATCACCCATTGCTTCTAGTAATAAAAGTTGGTTACCGACTTCTTTTGCAACTTTATCATTAATTTCACCAGTTATAATGATCGTACGTGTTTCTAATAGTTTTTCAGTTAGTATGTCTTTTTCTTGTTGTTTTTCTTCAGACATGAAATCACTCCTATCATAATATTTAACTTTATTGTGAATGATATATAAGTGCATTTCAAATAATTTGACCTTTATTGACCAAAAGTTTTTTTATCATATATCAAATAAATCGTTAAATGCTTCGACCATAGTAGGATGCGTATAAATATTATCTCTTAATCTTGTATAAGGCACATCCATATCCATAGCGAGTTTAAGAACGTTAATAATTTCTTCAGATCCTGTGCCGTACAAACTAGCGCCTAATATTTGTTGTGAATCTACATCAACTACCGCTTTAAATATACCTCTATCATCGTTATTAACTTTGTGACGAGGAATATTTTTAACTTCAATCATACCTTCTTTTACATTGAAGCCTTCTTTTCTAGCTTTACTAGCTGTCATTCCTATACGTCCTAAAGGTGGGTCTAAGAATACTGTATATGGAACATGACCTCTATTTTTAGTTGAACGTTTTTTATTGCCTGAAATTTGATCTTTAACGATTCGATAATCATCTAAAGAAATGTATGTGAATTGTGGGCCACCTTTAACATCACCAACTGCATAAATGTTATCTACAGCAGTTTCTAATGAAGAATTCACTTTAATTTCACCTTTATCGCCTAGATTAATATCAGTATTTTCTAATGCGAGGTCAGTGTTTGGTATGCGTCCAGTCGCAAGTAGGACAGCATCACCAGAAATATCACCTTGGTTAGTATGAACGACAGGATGATTATCTTCAGTTGAAAAAGCGTGAACTTCCGCTTCATCTATAAATTCTATACCTTGGTTCAACAACTGGTCGTAAATATGAGATGCTACATCTTTATCTTCAGTACCTAATATATGTTTACGATTATGAATCATCGAAACTTTACTACCGAGACTTGAGAAAATCGTCGCAAATTCTAAAGCGATATAACCTGCACCAACGATCACGAGATGTTCTGGTAAATGTCTCAATTCCATAATACCTTTAGAATCATAAATGTTCTCAGTTTGCTCAATCCCTTCTATTTCAGGTATATTTGAGCGACTACCTGTATTTATAATGATATGGCCTGCTTGAATAGATTCAACAATTTCATTTGATTTATTTAACAAATCGACAGTTTCATTATCCTTAAACTGTGCTTTATAAGTATAAACTTTAATATTTTCATCAGAATCTAGATTATCAAAATTTTTCTTATTTAATGCCGATACAACATCTTTTTTACGATTAATTGCTTCAGTGAAGGTGTGATTTTCATTACCTTCATGTAATAACGTTTTAGAAGGTATACATCCGACATTAATGCACGTGCCACCATACATATTTGAATCTTGCTCAACTACAGCAACCTGGTTTCCTTGACCAGCAAAATCTTTAGCAAGCGTCTTACCAGCTTTTCCAAAACCAATCACTAACATGTCATAATGCTTCATAGTATAAAACCTCCATCTCATAATCTCTATAACCAATTATAGTACTTTATAAAAACATTATGAAATTTTTGAATTTAAGGTATTATTTTCACTGTTTCATCATACAAATTTTAGGAAAGATAACATTTGTTTACTATATAAATAAAGTAACTTTCTATAGAAAATCAATGCAAATTTTAAGAAAATTAATATAATTTTACACCATTGGTCGACCAGTTTCAATCGGTATAAGTTATAACGTTTGTGGCGGTTTTCACAATTTACGACAAGGTATATAAGTGTAATATTACAGTTGTGTTAATTTGTCGATATGCTAAGATACATAACTATATCGAAAGGGTGTTTAATCAAACATGAAATTTAACAAAAACAAAATTAATGTTGTTGATATGAAACAAACTAAGAAAAGTGTTTACGCAACAGGTATAGGTAATGCTATGGAATGGTTTGACTTCGGTCTATATTCTTATTTAGCAATTATTATTAGTCAAAACTTTTTTACTGGCGTACAGAACGATGAATTAAAATTAGTATTTACATTCGCAACGTTTGCGATTGCATTTTTAATGAGACCGTTAGGCGGGGTTATATTTGGTAGAATTGGTGATCGTCTTGGTCGTAAGACAGTATTGACGACAACTATTATATTAATGGCCGCTTCAACTTTATTAATCGGTCTTTTACCTACATATGATCAAATTGGTATATGGGCTCCTATTCTTTTGTTAATTGCTAGAATTATTCAAGGGTTTTCAACGGGTGGAGAATATGCCGGTGCAATGGTATATATTGCTGAATTATCTCCTGATAACAGAAGAAGCGTACTAGGCAGTGGATTAGAAATTGGAACTTTAGCAGGTTACATACTTGCTTCTTTATTAGCGAGTGGTATGTTTATTGCTTTATCTGATGCACAAATGCTAGCGTGGGGCTGGAGAATTCCATTTATTCTTGGCGCACCACTTGGATTAATTGGTCTTTATTTAAGAAGACATTTAGATGAAACACCTATATTTGAAAATGAAATCGAAGAAAATGAAGAAGAACCTGAATCATTTGTATCGATTATTAAAAATCATAAAAAAGATATTATCTTATGCTTTATTACAGTGGCATTCTTTAATATCACGAACTACATGTTACTTTCATACATGCCATCATATTTAGACGAAGTTATTGGCATCTCAACGACTGTAAGTACAATTCTCATTACGAGTGTTATGGTTGTAATGGTTCCACTAGCATTCTTATTCGGACGTCTAAGTGACAAGATTGGTAATAAGAAAGTTGTCTTATTCGGTTCATTTGGGTTAACTGCATTTTCATTACTAGCCTTTTACTTTATGGGCATGAATCAGTTAATGTTTGTATCATTTGGTATTTTAATACTTGGATTCTTCCTTTCAACTTATGAAGGTTCTATGCCAAGTCTATTACCGAGTATTTTCTTTACAGACGTACGTTACCGCACACTAGCTGTTACATTTAACGTATCAGTATCAATATTTGGTGGTACAACACCATTAGTGTCAACATGGTTAGTGCACGTTACTCAAAACCCACTAGCACCAGCATATTACTTAACAGCTGTCAGTCTTATCGGTTTCATAACGATTCTTGTATTATTTGAAACAACTTCAGGAAAAGCTTTAAAAGGCTCATATCCTACTGTATCAAATGAAAAAGAATTTAATCACGTTGTTAAAAATGCTGAAGAAGCATTATGGTGGAAAGAACAAGAATTACAAATAAAAGAGAAATAAGGACTGAGACATATCCTTTTCTTATAAATAATCTCCTAATCCGTTGTATATTCAGCAGCGGGTTAGGAGATTTTTTTATGATTTTTATACTTTATTTTCAATTGTTTGTATCGTCACGTCTAACCCGAAGTATTTTTGCAAGATGGATTTATAATTTTGTGGTGTTACTGGTGATTGTTCTTTACCATCAGCTTTAGTTATCGTTAGTTGATCTTGTGACATTGTAACGCGACCATAGGTTTTGGCCATTGTGATGAGCAATGTTTGTACGAATATAGATTCTGGGTTATGCTCATTAAATTCTAAATGTTCTACAAAATATGACCATGGTCTGGATATATTTTTAGCTTTATATGAAGTTCTCCAAGAATTATCGTCTTGTAGTTTTTGAACAAGGATTTCTTCGTTTTCTCCGTAGATTGCGCGATAGCTACCTGATACAGTAGTGACAGTCATATTTTCAGATTCATGGTGAACGGGTAAAGCGTTAATAGGTAAGTCTCCAAATCCCACGTCAGCTATATATGGTCTATCTAATTGCACGATAGTTGTCATGTGTGAACCATCGTTACTCCATCCATCATCAGGTGTGTGTATAGTAGCGGATGCGCAAGTAATACTAAAACCTTTTTGTTCTAAGTAAAACTGAAATATAGTGTTCATTTCATAACAAAATCCTCCACGATGATTTATAACAATCTTTTCATATAAGTCATCGATATTAACGGAAATAGGTTTTTGATTTTGTACGCTAATATTTTCGAAAGGAACAGTGTACATAAAGCGTGTTATATAATGATTTAAAGTTTCTAAATTAATTTGATTATAATTTTTAGAATCTATTTTTAAATATTCTTCAAACTTTTGAATATCCATTTATATGCCTCCAATAATTATTATTAATTCTATTATAAAGGATAGTTTACATTTATATGTTAATATAAGATTGAAGTTAAAGGGTATACAATAGAAAGTAAGGTAATAAGTATGAAAATTGGTGCGATTTCTGACTTGCATATCGATCGAAGTAATCATTATTTTCCGAAAGATTTTGAAGATGTTTTAATTGATGAAGTGAAGCGATTGAGACTAGATATGTTACTCATAGCAGGCGATATTTCTAACCATTATCAACAAACAATGCCATTTATACAAAATGTTAAACATCAAACAAATATAGAAGTGTTATTTATTCCTGGCAATCATGATTATTGGAAAAATGAAGCGGAAGAAAAGACTTCTTATGAAATATTTGAGTATTATAAATCACAACCAGAAAGTATAATTGCAGACCCATATATAATCAATGATGAATGGGCGATTGTAGGTCATAGCGGTTGGTATGATTACAGCTTTGCTGATAGTGAAAAATTTAGCCTAGAGCGTTTAGAAAGAAGAAAATATTACGGATCTACTTGGCTAGATAAAGAAAGAATAGATTGGGGTAAGTCTGATCTAGAAATGTCTAAACTAGCAGCAGATTCAGTAAGACGAGATTTAGAAAAAGTTAAAGACAAAAATATTATTTTGATGACGCACATCGTCACACACAAACAATTTGCTGTACCTATGCCACATAGAATATTTGATTATTTTAATGCGTTTATAGGAACATCAGATTTTGATTTATTTTATGAGAAGTATCCGATAAAATATAGCATAATGGGACACGTACATTTTCGTAATAATATAGAAGAAAAAGGTGTCAATTTTATTTGTCCATGCTTAGGGTATCAAAGAGAATGGCGTTCTAAAGATTTAAAACAAGAAATACAAAATACAATTCAAATTATTGAAATTTAGAAAGCAAGTCGCTTAGCAAATAAGACGATATTTGTTCAAAATAGGTGATAAAGTGAAAAAATTTATTTCAATTTTCGTTGTAAGTGGGCTGGTACATACATTATTCTCGTTGTATTGGGCATTTGGAGGAACAGCTGGATTATTATCAGTCGGTTCTTGGGTTTTTACATTTAATGCACAGTGGGGAATATGGATGAACCTCATGTTAATTGTGGTCGGTTTATTTAAAGGAATAGCAACATTAGCACCTTTGTATTTAATGAAAACATATAATAAAATTTTATTTTATATATCATGTATAGGTTCAGTATTTTTAATGATATATGGGGGTTTAAATACAGTTGTAGGATGGTTAAAGTTGCTGCAAGTTATTCAGTATCATGACTTTCATACTACATTTGGCCAAGCGATGGTGTGGGACCCTCTATTTTTATTGTGGGGTATAGGACTATTCGGATTCTTAATGAAAATAAAAAAACAAAACACAAATCAAAAATTAATCTAAGTAAATAGTGGAGTCTGGATTTGAATCCTTGCTCATAATTAAGAGACTGAGGCAGTTAAATTGTCTCAGTTTTTTGTTTTAGTAAATACGGTATAAAGTTACGAGTGTTGCAAGACGAGGAGCACGTGCAACATAGCACCCCTGAATGTTGCAAGACGAGGAGCACGTGCAACATAGTACCCTCGAATGTTGCAAGACGAGGTCCACGTGCAACATAGTACCCTCGAATGTTGCAAGACAAGGTCCACGTGCAACATAGTACCCTCGAATGTTGCAAGACGAGGAGCACGTGCAACATAGCACCCCTGAATGTTGCAAGACGAGGTCCACGTGCAACATAAAGTCAGCTCTTATAAGATAAAAGGGGTGAAAAACTGGATATAAGCCTATTTCCAATATACGCAGCTGCTGCTAACACAATGAAAGAGTCCGAGACAAGTATTTGTCCGGACTCTTCTTAATACTTATTTTACTGAATTTCTTACAATATCTATCGTGTTCATCCATATAATGTGACCGAGTAATTCTGATAAATGTTCTTCAGCAGGTAAGTCTTTTTTTGCTGGTGTTAAGTTTAATTTTGGTAATACAAATTCATGGAATATAACATGGACACCTACACCAAATAATATACCTTTGCCGAAAGTAATCTTGCTGCATTTTTCAGCTATTAAACCATATAGTAATGCGTTTCCAACAGAGAAACCATAGTGAATGCCCATTACAGGGATAGGTATTTCATTCTCATTATAAGTGACGGTGAAATTTTGTACGTTTTCTGGAACATTAAATTGTTTCATCATTTTTACAGGTGGTGGTTCTTCTTCACGTTCGGGAGTACGAGGAGGGAGTAGCGATTCCCAGCCCATTTTCACAGCTCCAGCGAGTAATCCACCAACGACTCCTGTTGCTAATACACGTTTACAAGAAATATTACTCATTTCTTTCACCTCTTTTAAATCGACTATTCTTTGTATACCCGGAAACATCATAACTTAAAAGCAGTCTGCCGACAGTCTAACAATCTAGAAAAATACTATGTTAAAATAGAAATAAATCTAAAAATAAAGGTGACTAACATTGAAAATTCTAGATAAACCAATGACTAAAAGGATTATAATATTTTTTAGTATATCAATGAGTCTTATGCTAATATCAGGAATTATTACATATATTGTGAATCCTAATATCGAAATAATAAAAAATATACAAGGTTTACCTGAGGATAAACAACGGGCAGAAGGATTAGAGAAAGTTTGGCAATATATTATAAATAATGGGTTTAAAGTGCCATTACAAATGTTAATATTATCAATTATTCCTATACCATTCTTATATTCAGCAAACTTAATATCAACATCCATATTAACTGGATTTGTCTTTACATTATTAATAAGGTTCGACTTACATTTAGGATTAATAGGTGTAGGGTCGTCAATTCCTCATACAGTAATAGAGCTGTTAAGTTACGCAGTATTTGCTGCGGCATTATATTTACTTAATAAATCAATTATTAGAACGATAAGTAATTTATTTCGCAAAAACAAAAAGACAAAAGTATCTATTTTAAAAAGTATCGTCACAGTAGCTAAAGTATACATATTATTAGTACTACCACTTAGTATTATCGCTGCGTTTTTAGAAACATATTTTACGAACTTTTTAATGGATTTATTAAAGTAGTAGAAAAACTGCTCTCCAATAAAAACTTATTAATGGAGAGCAGTTTTTTAATTTTATTTATAAGCTTTCTCAATATCATCTAATTGTTTAATTGTAGAATTGATACCGCCTGCACCGAAGAACCATGTGTTAGCATCAAACTCTAAAATGTCGTTATTTTTAATTGCGTTTACATTTTTGATAACTGGATTTTTTAATTCTTGTGGTATGCCTTTAGTTTCTTTATCTGTTCTATTTATATAGAAGATTTTATCTGGGTTTTTCTTAGCTATGTATTCATACGAAACGACTTGACCGCTTGAGTTGGCTGGCATTTTTGAATCGATATGTTTAATTCCTAAATCTCCATTTAAAAATCCACCGTATCTACCAGTTGAGCCGTAAGTTTTAATACCTTTATTATCTACATTTGTGAACATAACTTTGTCGTTATTGATGACTTCTTTTACTGATGAAACTTTTTTATCGAGCTTTTTGATAAGTGATTGAGTTTCTGATTCTTTATCAAATATTTTTCCAATGTTCGTAGCATTTTCTTTAATAGAATCTATATATTGATCATCATCAGGACTTACATACAACACTTTAGCGTTTGGTGCAGCTTTCTTAAATTCTTCTAAGTTTTTAGTATATGCTTGTCTAAATGAAATCAAAATTAAATCAGGATCTTTTTCTGCAATTTTTTCGAAATTAGGTCTTCCAGGATTGCCTAAATTTGTATACTTTTTATCTTTAAATTTTGATAAATAGTCTGGTAAAAAGCTACCGTTTTCTCCTTTAGGTATTGCTGTGATATGGTCTTCTAAGTTTAAATCTTGCATAATGTCTAGTGCGCCATAGTCCATAACAATTACATTCTTAGGATTTTTAGGAATTGTCACAGTTTCAGTCTTTTTCTTACCTCGATTGTGATCTTGGTTCTTTTCTTTATATTCAAATGTTTTCTTGATTGTTACTGTTTCTTTCTCACTTTTTGCTGCTTTATTGTCATTATTACTACATGCAGTTAATAGTAAAAGTGCACAAACGACAAGAGTTATGTATTTTCTCATATTTCGTTCTCCTTCATTTCTAATTGATAACACTTCTCAATTATACAAAATATTAAAGAAATAACAACTGCAAATAATAAATAAAAAACTTGTAGAATAATCAATTCGAACGTAAGTATTACGTCGATTTTCATCTACAAGTTTAATTATATTACTTAATGAGATTATATTTACCGTTATAAAGCTGTAATTCCACCGTCGATTACAAACTCAGATCCTGTGGAATAACTTGATTCGTCTGAAGCAAGGAAGACAATCATATTTGAAACTTCTTCAGTTTGAGCAACTCGTCTCATTGGAATCGTCTTTTTGAATTGTTCTACTTGTTCTTTAACTTCTTCTAGTTCTAACATCGGCGTCTGAATAACACCTGGATGTACTGAATTTACTCGGATGTTATGAGGTGATAAATCTCTTGAAGCTGCTTTTGTCATACCTCTTACTGCGAATTTAGTATCTGTGTAACCTATTGCGCCGCCAACTAATCCATTCATAGATGAAATATTGATAATTGAACCTTCTTTTTGAGCTTTCATAATTGGAGCTACAGTTTTCATGCCTAAAAATACAGATACTTGATTAATATTAACGATTTTCATGTAAGAATCCAAAGTTAATTCTTCTAGCGATGTATTAGTCGTAATACCAGCGTTATTCACTAACACATCAATGCGTCCCCATTTATCAACCACTGTATCTATTACGTTTTTCCAGTCATCTTCGTTGGAAACATCATGTCGAATAAATATAGCATTTTCTCCTAATTCTTGTGCAACATTATTCCCAAGTTCTTCATTGATATCAGTAATAACAACTTTTCCACCTTCACTTAAAACTTTCTCAGCATGCGTTTTACCCATGCCTTGTGCTGCACCTGTAATAACTACTACTTTGTTTTCTAATCTTTTCATTTTTTCTTCCACTCCTTAATTGGTTTACCGGTAAACCTTTTACTGGTATACTATCACTATAATTTGATTAAAGAAAGGAATATGTATGGAAAATAACAATTTTTTTGAACTTATTCATAATGCTGAATTATTTAACGATGCTACAATGACGCTCTTTATGAAAAAA
This sequence comes from Mammaliicoccus sp. C-M13, assembly GCF_022386845.1. NCBI lineage: Bacteria > Bacillati > Bacillota > Bacilli > Caryophanales > Staphylococcaceae > Mammaliicoccus > Mammaliicoccus sp. C-M13. The sequence continues at coordinate 50,333 of NZ_JAJNHQ010000001.1, forward strand.
TTTGAGCTGAACGTTAACATCTCTCAAATTTTAGCGTTATCAAAATTAAAAGAAGAGGGTCCTCAACGACCATCATATCTTGCACAATCTTTAGGTTATACCTCTGGAGCAATTACAAAATTAACAAATAACCTATTAAGAGAAGGATATATTTTAAGAGAACATCAAGAAGATGATCGTCGAGTGATTTTAATTACGATTACAGAGAAAGGAATAGAAGTGCTTGATGAAGCTCAAAATCAGGGACAAAATATGAGGAATGAAGTTTATTCTGTCTTAAATAATGATGAAGTTTCACAATTATTAAATATTCAAAGAAAACTATATGAACGAGTAAAACAACTAAATAAAGACGACAAATAAAATTATTGGAGTGTACTAAATGCATAAAAGAAAGATACATTTTGCTTGGTTAATATTAATTGGACTCTGTGTTGCTGTAGGGTTAGGGAAATCAGCACTGAATAATTCATCTGGTTTATTCTTATCTCCTGTAGCTAAAGATTTAGATGTAGGTATGGGAAGTTTAACGATTTATTTAAGTATTTCTTCAATAGTTACATTATTATTCCTTCCGTTTGGAGGAAAGATATTATCTAAATATAGTGCGCGTATCGTGTTATTTATTGCAATTATTCTACAAGCAGGATCGTTCGCTTTATTCGGAGTAATGAATTCTGTATGGGGCTGGTACGTGCTGTCTATTCCTCTGGCTATCGGGGGCGTCTTTATTACAGTGATAGGTGGTCCTATTTTAATTGAAAGATGGTTTAGCAAAGGAAAAGGACTTGCTCTTGGTATTTTATCAGCCATTGGTGGATTACTCGGTGTCTTCGCACAACCTATAGTAGGTGCTTTAATTAGCCAGTTTGGTTGGAGAACGGCATACTTAATTACTGGTTTAGGGGTAATGATTATTGTTGCACCTATCATTCTGTTATTAATTCGTAATTTCCCTAAAGATAAAAATACGAAAGCTTATGGCGATTTAAGTGATGACAGTAACGAAAATGAACAACAACAAGTGGTAGAAGGTATTGATTACAGTATTGCTAAAAAAACACCAGCTTTCTTCTTGTTGGGACTATTTTTCTTTATTATTACTGCAATCTCAAGTTTTACTATGCATGTCCCAACATATCTCGTTAACCATGGTCAAAAAGTTAGTGTTGCAGGTGCAATGATGTCTGCACTTATGGCAGGTGTCTTTGTTGGATCGCTTATTTTTGGTTATTTAACAGACAAAATTGGTGCTAAAAAAGTTGGGCTACTAGCTATGACATTAGGCTTGTTAGCAAGTGTGTTATTAATTAGCCTTCCTGATTTAGTAGTTGTAGTAACAATTGCATTATTCCTATTTGGCATGTTTACCGCTTCAATTGGAACGATAGCGCCTGCTATGGCTTCATCGCTATTTGGAAGTAAAGATTACAGTCAAATTTATTCATCTTCATCAATCGGTTTGGCGTTAGCATCAATTGTTGCTTTACCAGCTTATGGATTTATATACGATGTATCAGGCAGTTATACATTAGGCCTAATCATTATCATTATATTGTTTATTGTAAATATTATTTCTATTATTTTAGCTTTCAAAAATAAAGAAGTACTAGTTGAAAAAGGATATTGGAATTCCAAATAGAAGGGTGATTTATATGACTAAATTAGATAATAAAATTGCAATTGTAACAGGTGGAGCAGGTGGCATAGGCTCTGGTATTGTACGTGCTTATGTTAGAGAAAATGCAAAGGTTGTTATTGCGGACATTGCTGAAGAAAAAGGACAAGCATTAAGCGAAGAATTAAATAATCAAGGTTATGAAACTTTATTTATTAAAACGGATTTAAGTGATAAAGCATCATTAAAAGCGTGTGTAGATCTTACAATTCAAACATATGGTCAAATTGATATATTAGTAAATAATGCACATGCATCAAGAATGAGCAGCTTTTTAGATATTACAGAAGAAGATTTAGAGTTATCTTTAAATACAGGATTTTATGCGTCATTCTATTTATGTCAAATGGTGATTCCTTATTTGAAAGAAACAAAAGGGAATATCATCAACTTCGGTTCAGGAGCAGCTGTTAAAGGAGATAAAAATCAAGGTGCTTATGTTGTAGCTAAAGAAGCTATTAGAGGTATGACGCGTGTTATTGCAAATGAATTTGGAGAATTTGGAATTAATGCGAATATCATTTCTCCTATTGCATATTCTGAAGGCGTTGATCAATGGAGAAAAGAAAATCCGGAATATTATAACCAAGTCGTCAAAGGTATCCCGTTACAAAAATTTGGAGATGTAGAAAAAGATATTGGCCCAGTAGCAGTATTTTTAGCCAGTAGTGATTCTCAATACGTTACAGGACAAACAGTTATGGTAGACGGCGGCAGTATTAAATTATATTAAAAAAATAGAGATAGAGGGATATATGATGGAAAACTTAATGACAAATAAAGTCGGAATTGTAACTGGTGCTGGAGACGGTATTGGTAGAGCAAGCGCGTTAGCCTTTGCGAAAGCTGGTGCTACTGTAGTCGTTTCGGATATTTCTGAAGAGGGTGGAAATGAAACGGTTAGATTAATTAAAGAACAAGGTGGAACAGCTCAATTTATTAAATGTAATGTTGCTGAAGAAGAAGATGTTAAAAACTTAGTAAACGAAACTGTTGAACAATTTGGTCGATTAGATTGGGCACACAATAATGCTGGAATTGGTGCACCAACAGCTCCAGTAACAGAAATTAAAACAGAACAATGGCAACGTGCGATAGATGTTACGTTGACTGGTACATTTTTATGTTTAAAATATGAAATACCTGCTATGCTTGAGTCTGGTGGAGGAGCTATCGTCAATACAGCTTCTACTGGAGGTTTAGTCGGTACACCTGGTTTATCACCATACATCTCAGCTAAACACGGTGTGAACGGATTAACTAAAAGCGCTGCTTTAGAATTTGGTAAGCAAAATATACGTATTAATTCAATTTGCCCAGGTATGACAAGAACTTCGGCAGTTGAAACTTGGAGTAAAAATGCTGAAGAACAAGCGAAAGCATTTGAAGCGGGTATTCCAATGGGACGCATGGGCGTACCAAATGAACAAGCAAACGCAGCTGTATGGTTATGTTCAGAACAATCTTCATTTATTACCGGTGTTAATCTTCCAGTAGACGGCGGAGAAACTGCAGAATAAATAATAATAAAAGGTGTTGTAGATGAAAAAACTTTATTTTACTACGTTAATAGCGTTATTGTTATTAGCTTCATGTAGTACTTCAAAAAGCAATGATAAGAGTGAACAAGAGAATCAAGATTCTAATAAAGAAGAAAAAGTAAGTAAGACAGATTCTAAATCTGAAGAAAAGTCTGAAGAAAAGTCAGAAGAAAAAGAAGAACCTAAACAACAAGAAAACGTTGTATATGGAGATCTTACTTTAAGTGATCATAAAGAACAAGGTGCTTATTATGACGAAGCAACACAAACAAAATATATTTTAGGTGAAGGCAATACTATTATAAAAGTTATCAACAAATCAAATGATGACGTATCGCCAGAAGAATTTATGCAGAAAGATGCTAAAAAAGTCGATGAATTTTCTGATGGTGTTTATAAATACTATTCAAAATCTACTGATAAATATTATAAAGTGATTGAAAAGAAAAATCCTAACAAAAACATTTTGATTGTAACGAAATATGATTAATATTTAAATAAACAAGAGCCCGGGCTAAGCCCAGGCTCTTGTTTTATATAGTTAAACCTTATGTCGTTAATTCATAACTTTCAGCAATTAAATCTTTAATTTCATTAATTGTATTTATCTCTTTCAAATTAATCGTAATCCAATTAGATTTATCCATGTGATAAGCACGATAAAATCCTTCTTTTTTTCTTAAAGGGCCTATAAACTCTTTTCTAACTTTAAGATTAATAACATCAATATGTTCATCAGTATTTAAACCGATTTTATCAGAAGTAATATCCATAACTAGCCCGAACCATTTTTTATTATCTTTATGTCTCAAAGCAGCATAATTAGAATACTTTTCCCAAGGGTAATCTGACTTTATATTATATTTATCCTTAACAAAATCAAAAATTTCTTCACGTGTTATCATCCAATCACCTTCTCCTTATATATCAGTTTACCCTAATAATTTTTATAAGTATATTTAAATATCTATTCAATTTAATTGATAATCATTATCATTTAAGGTATATTGAGTAGATAGATATAAATGAACAGGAGGATATATTAATGCAGATATATTGGACTAAAATAAATAAAATTATAGATGAAACATCTGAAATTAAGACTTATTTGCTGGATTGTCCAGAAGGGTTTACTTGGGAAGAAGGCGCGCATACGCACTTTGGTTTGAAAGGATTCAATGAAGGTGAAAAACCAAATAAGAGTTTGGTAAGACATATGTCCATATCCACTGTACCTAATGAGAATACAATCGGGATTACTACGAGAATACGAGAGCAATGCTCTGAGTTCAAACAAATTTTAAGAAATTTAGATGTTGGCCAAGAAGTAGCGATTTTTAAAACGCATTCTAACGTTCCATTAAAGAGAGAAAATAAAAATGTCTACTTATTATCTTCAGGAGTAGGGTTAGCAACGTTTAGACCATTAGTACTTAAGTATTTAGAAGATAATGAAGGCGTTCATAAAATACATTCTATAAACGTTGATTCATCTTCAGAATTTTTATTTAATGATATATTTAATTCTGTTCCAGATAAAAAATTCACCTCAAAATTTGTGGATAGCAGACAAGCGTACTATGAAGAAGTGAATAGTATTAAACCAGAAGAGAATGACCTATTTTATATTGTAGGTAGTGATGAGTTCGTAGCTCAAAACATTAAAAACTTAATTGAATTAGGCGTTGATGCTTCACAAATTGTAATTGATAAGCATGAAAGACAACGTTTAGAGTTTTTAGCTGTATAAAAATTTTGTCATGAGGTTATTTATAAATGAATGTAGAAAAGTTATCTAAAAAGTTCTTGTTTTATGGTGTTTCTATTATAGTGCTCTTCTTTATATGGGGCTTAATTAATATATTATTTCTTGAAGAATCTTTTTCTATTCCGGTAATAATTGGATGTGTAATTGGGATTATTTTAATAATAACCGGTAATGTCGTTAAACATGTTAAATGACCATATAAATTCAATAATAAAAAGAGCCTTATATTTAAGGCTCTTTTTATTATTAATCTTTAAAAATTTACTTTACAGCATAACCTTGCTTGTTAAGGTAACTCAACATATTCGGTTGAATACTTCTTTCCAAGTGATCATCAATATGGTCACTCCAACCTTTAACTTTTTTAGCTGTAAAGGGCGCTCTTATTGGTCTGTTCTCATAATATTTCTTCATTTCTTGATCGTAATCTTCTATATCTTCTAAGCTAAATTCTTCATATTTATTATGATGCATTACAACCTCTTTTGGTAACCTAGGTTTCAACTGTGCTTTTTCTTCAGCAGGATAACCAATACATAGACCAACTAATGGAATAACATACTTAGGAAGTTCGAGTAATTCTGATAGTTTTTCAATATTTAATCTGACTCCACCGATATAAACGCCACCTAATCCCATTGATTCAGCTGCAATCATAGCATTTTGAGCCATTAGACCAACATCTACAGCACCTATTTGTAAAAATTCTGTATAAGTTATATCAACATTTGGTGCAATTTGATGATTTCGGTTGAAATCTGAAACAAATATCCAGAATTCAGAAGCTTCTTGAATATAACTTTGAGGGCCACTTAATTCCATTATAGCCTTTCTTGTATCCTTATCAGTGATTCTTATAATAGAAACAGCTTGAAGTAAACTAAACGATGACGCTTGATTAGCAGATTTGAAAATATGGTTTACTTGTTCATCAGTTAAAGGTTTATTTTTAAACTTTCGTACTGAACTGTGATTCTGTAATAAATTTATAGTTTCATTCATTATTAATCCCTCTCTTAATTTAATGCTTTATGATATATAGCATATTAAACCACTCAGTATTCATATGGAAGAAGGCAAAATAATAATACATAGTATTAAAAATCGTACCTTTGTGTAGTGATAGTGGTTAGAGAGTAGGGAAATTTAAAAGATTTTTAACATGTATAAATTTTTTATGATTTCACCAGTCTAATTATTTAAGTCTTTGTCTAAATAATTAGATTTTACAAACCTTTCAACAAGATCCTTTAACAATTTATCATTATAATAGTCACGTAATAATAAGCTATGTTGTGATAAGCCTTCTAAAAATGAGTAAAACTCGTTAGTCGATTTATTGATATCTAAAGTTGCTTTGAAAATACCAGAGTCTATCATTAATTTAAAAACTTGTTTTATACCTTCGTAATTTTTTAATAAATTGTCGTGAGCGACTTTCCTCATATCTTCATTGGATAACGATTTATTTACTAGCGCTGTCCATGCTACAAATTCAATTTCTCTTTCTTTGTCTAAAGGTAGCAGTTGTAATGCAAAATTTATAAATTCTTCAAAATCTATTTTATTTACAAATAAATTTTGTTTTTCCATTCTTTTTTGGCCATTTTCACTGATTATTTTAAAAATAAAAATTAATAAACTTTGTTGATTTCCAAAGAAATTTTGAATAGATCCTAATGACCATCCTGATTCATTAGATATTTTTCTAAAGCTTACAGTATCTAATCCATCCCTATATATAAGCTTTATTATTACATTACTAATTTCTTTTTTCTTTTGTTCAGATTTTTTATTAATTATTTTTCACCTCGATTAATATTATAAACTTATTGAATTTTTAATACAACTGTATTAAAGTTAGTGTGTACTTTTGAAGGAGGTAGTTTATGCAAAAGCATATAACGTACCTAGATAATATCAAATTATTTTTCGCATTGCTTGTTATCACTCATCATTCTTTAATGAGCTATGTATTATCTGGGGAGGTCAATGAGTCTATAAATGGGATTAGTTCTCTACTCGTTAGTTTTAACCAAGCATTTTTTATGGGTGGATTCTTTTTAATCTCAGGGTTATTTGTTGAAAACTCATATAATCGGAAGGGTAGTCAACTATTTTTAAAACAGCGTTTTAAAAAATTAGTATTACCTATTATTTTTTATTTTATTATTCTTAGCCAAATTCAACCTATAAGTGAATATTTTATATTTAACAAAACATACGATATAAATGTATTTTTCAAGAGTATGAATATAGGTCCTTTATGGTTTATTGCTATGTTGTTTATATTTAATCTTGGATATGTATTAATTAAAAAATACACAAATTTTAAAATGCCAATATTAAAATTAAATATAATTTCTTTTATTATTTTATATGCACTTGTTCTCTATGTTTGGAGAGTATTTATGCCTTTAATTGGAGGGGAGCCGTTAATCAGTACAGTGATTTACGATTGGTTATTAAAATTCACACCAAGTATAGGGGATCTGCCACAATATTTAATTGCTTTCATGTTAGGAATTGTAGCATTTAAGTTTAATTTATTAGAAAAAATAAAAAATACTAAATGGAAATTAAGTATTTTTTATATCTTATTAAGTTTGCCAATATATTTAGCCGCAGTAATTATCGGTATATCTGACTTTTCATTTTCAGGGGGGTTATCATTAGCTTCTATATTGTATTCATTTTGGGAAGCTTTATTTGGTGTGAGCATCATGTTAGTTATTTTCAAGTTGTTCTATAAATATTTTAATAAAGAAAATGCTTTTATTAAAACACTGAGTAAATGCAGTTTTACTATGTACATTATTCATTTACCAATAATAGGTGTAATAGAAAATGTTATTAAAAAGTATCATTTAATAGGTAGTTACTATGCCCTCAGTGCCATATTCGTCACTATTGTTATTACAATTTTAATTTCCTTATTAGTTTTATTAATCAAAAATTTAGCAGTAGAAAAATCACGTTTAAAATCAAATATATAGGTGTACCCCAATCCATTTGATTGGGGTTATTTAGTTTTCTAAAAATCTTTTTTGAAATTCAATTATTTGTTCTTTTATTAAATCTAATGAATCAACTGTAGGATTTTCAATGATTTTAGACCAAGCTACGAGTATATTTCCGAATAGTGCACCTTTTAATACATCCGAGGAGTCTGACTCGCTTGAAGGAAATTGTGGTAGTATTTTTAATATTTTATATAGTATTTGAGATTGGAAATCTGGTTCTGTTTTAAGTCTCTTCATTGATTCCATATAATTCACTTTATCTTCGTGTGATGCATTATCTAATACATTAATTAATTTTTGCGTAATACTTTCCAATGTATAACTTCTATCTAAAAATTCATCTAAAGTGTTTTTTAATAAATCGTTATTGCTTAGAAACAAAATTTCGCTTTTCGATTCAAAATATCTAAAAAGTGTACGTCTTGAAACACCTGATTCTTTAGCAATTTTATCCATACTTGTTTTATCATATCCGTTTTCTTCGAATAATTTATCTGCAATTTCAAGTATTTGCTTTCTAGTATCTTCTTTCATTTAATTGTCCTCCAAAACTTTTAACAACATTATAGCATAATCTTTTTATTTTGACACTGAGTGCCAAATAAGTTATATTTTAATTAATGGCACTGAGTGTCAATTAATAATAAAGGATGATGAAACATGAAAAAATTAAAAATATTAGTTTCTGGCGCTAGCATTGCAGGACTTACTTCAGCATATTGGCTAAATAAAAAAGGTTTTGAGGTAACAATCGTTGAAAAAGCATCAAAAATTAGAGGTGGAGGTTACCCTATAGATGTGAGAGGTAGTGCCATTAATATCGTTAAAATGATGGGTATATATGATGAATTAAAAGCTCAAAATTTAAACAATATGAAATTTAAAATTCTTGATAATGACAATAGTATAATCTCGCAATTTACAGATGTTACTATGAAAGCAAACGAAGATATTGAAATACCAAGAGGTGATTTAACAACAGCTTTGTATAAATGTGTTGAAGAAAATGATATAAATCTCATTTTTAATGATTCTATTAAAACAATGAATCATTTAGATGATGGAGTTGAAATTGAATTAGAAAGTGGAAAGCAAGGCAGCTATGACCTAGTAGTTGGAGCAGATGGTATACATTCTAATACAAGAAAATTAACATTTGGCGAAGAAAGCCAATTCACAAATTATTTAGGACATTGTTTTACTGGATTTACAGTAGAGAACTATTTAGATATGTATAAAGAAGGTATGATTTATTCTGAACCAGGTAGAACAGCTATCATGTATGCTACTGAAAACAAAGAATCAGTACATGCGTTTTTAATCTTTAGTGATGAAGAAGAACCTTCTGTAAACCATAGAGATATAGAAGGTCACAAAAAATTAGTCAAAGATAAATTTAAAGACGTAGGTGGTATAGCTCCAAATCTTTTAGAAACATTAGAACAAACTGAAGATATATATTTTGATACGACAACTCAAATTATTATGGATCAATGGGCGAAAAATCGAGCAGTATTAGTTGGAGATGCAGCACATGCACCATCCTTCTTAACAGGACAAGGTTCAAGTTTAGCAATGATAGGAGCATATATTTTAGCTGATGAATTAGAGAAGAACAATAGTATTAAAGATGCTTTTATTGCTTACGAAAAATATATGAAACCATTTGCAGAGATAAATCAAAATGCTGTAGAAAATGACGGTTCATCAATTTTATATCCTAAAAATGATGAAGAAATAGAAAAAAGAAACGCTATTTTAAAACAGATGGAAAATATAACAGAAGAAAACATGGGCTCTCAAGATCTTATTGATATAACGAGAGTAATAGATTATCCAAAATTAAATGACTAATATGTAAATTCCTAACTATGCTCTATAAGCATTACTCTTTATGTAAAACAGGTATTTGTAATAATACACTAAAACATTTACCATTAAAGTATGAAACTAATACACATTATACAAAATGGGGTGTAGTTATGGTGAATATAAAAGATATGAGTATAGAACCGATTGGATTAGGAACTTGGAAAATGGGTGACGATTCAAATAATCATCAAGATGAGATTGATGCTATTCAATTCGCTATAAACCAAGGCGCAAATGTAATTGATACGGCTGAAATGTATGGCGATGGCGCATCAGAAGAGTTAATAGGTGAAGCAATACAATCTTATGATAGAGAAAAATTATATATTATTTCAAAAGTGCATCCTGAAAATGCATCGAGGGATAAAGTATTAACAAGTATAGATAACAGTTTAAAAAGACTACGTACAGATTATATTGATTTATATTTATTACATTGGAAAAGCCAGTATCCTTTAGAAGAAACAATTAGCGCATTTGAAGAAGCGAAAAATTTAGGGAAAATAAAAGAATGGGGCGTATCAAATTTTGATACGAGCGATATGAAACATTTACTTAGTTTGCCTAATGGTCATAAATGTGTAGTTAATCAAGTTAGATATAATGTAGGTGATCGAGGAATAGAATATGATTTAAAACCATTTATGCGAGAAAATAACATTGCCTTAATATCATATGCACCTATAGCCAGAGGAGATAAACTAGGTAAAAATTTAACTAAAAGTCCTGTTCTTCTAGAATTGTCTAGAAAATATGAAGTTGACGTATTTCAAATACTGTTAGCATGGAATATTAGAGATGGTCATACACTAGCTATACCTAAATCATCTAATAAACTTCATATTGAAAATAATATGGGAGCAAGTAATATTCATTTAACCGAAGAAGACATTCAAAAAATTGATTCAGAATTCCCGCCGCCAACAACTAAAGAACCATTAGCATTGTATTAATAAGGAACGAGTCCGAGACTACTATTTATGTCTCGGACTCGTTATTTTTTTATTTTTAATACGGTGAATTATATCAGGTGTAATGTCCTTATTGTCACAACTCATAAAACGTGTCAACAAGGGTAGCCATATTGTCACAACTTGTAAAACGTGTCAACAAGGGTAGCTATATTGTCACAACTTGTAAAACGTGTCAACAAGGGTAGCCATATTGTCACAACTCATAAAACGTGTCAACAAGGGTAGCCATATTGTCACAACTCATAAAACGTGTCAACAACGACTAATCCAACTCGGATTAGTCGTTTCTTCTTCTTATCATTCTTGTAATTTTTTCGCGATGTTTTGTATTTCTTGTATTTGTTTGATTGTTGATTTGATACCGCCTGATGAGAAGTACCATGATTTTGCGTCTAGATTGATAATGTTGTCGTCTTTAACTGCGGGGACATTTTTTAATACATCGTTTGATAACACTTTCTCGCTCGTTCCTTTACCGTCAGTAGCTTCATCTCTATCCATCGCAAATATTACTTCTGGTTTTTTAGATGAGACGTATTCAAAGCTAACGGGTTGTCCGTGTGGGTTTGGTTTTATATCTTTATCTGCTGGTTTAAATCCTAGTTGATCGTATAATAAACCGCCGAATCTTCCGCCTGGTCCGTATGTAGATAATTCTCCTTGGCTTACAAGTAATAACATAATGGAATCATCGACTTTTTTCGCTTGGTTTTTAGCCTTAGTTTCTTCATTGGTTAATTGATTTGTTAATTCTGTTGCTTTATCTTCTTTATCTAAGATTTTACCTAATTTTTTCGTGTTGTCATTGACTGATTTTACTACATTATTGTCGTCTGATCCTATGTAAACTAAGGCTGCGTCAGGTGCAGCTTTTTTAAATTCTTTTAAAGTTTCGCTACTTGCTGTTCTGTTAGAAAATATAATTAAATCTGGATCGATTTCAGCGATTTTTTCAAAATTTGGTTTTCCTAATTCTCCAACATTTTTATATTTATCATCTGTGAAGTTTTTAAGTTCTTCAGGTAACATTGAAGTGCTTGAACCTATTGAGATACCGGCGACACTGTTTTCTTTACCAAGTGATTTAATAATATCTGCAGCTCCATAATCAAATGTTACGATTTTTTGTGGATTTTTGGGCACGGTTACTTCTTCTTCTTTATTCTCTGCATCTCGGCCATCTTTATATTTACCGCGTAGTTCATACTTTTGTTTTATTTTAACAGTTTCTTTTTTATCATTACTTTGAGCTTTATTTTCATTACTTTGACTACATGCCGCTAATACTAAACAAAGTGCTAGAAATATGATTAATTTTTTCATTTTATTCTCCTATTTTAGTATGTCTTGTGAAGGGATTACTTTAAATAATCCAGTTGATTCAATAATGAATTCTAAAAATCTAACGTGGCTCATACCTGTAAATACTATAGTTCTTTCATGATTTAATGCTGCTTTGATAATGTTTGTCGCCATGATGTGATTTCTTTCAGACCATTCTAATGCAAAAGCTATTCCTGGACTATCTGCTAATGAACGAATGGCAAATACTTGCTCTAAAGGTATAGGACCTTCTTTGTGTTTTGTTAATTTTTCATATAATGTAGTGGGTTGATTTTTGGAAAGTTGGTGTTTATTTTTTGCATTATTCATATATTGATATAGTTTTTCGTCTGCATTTTCTAAATATTCGTCAGCAAAACTTGCGCGAATTTTACGTGTTTGCATTTGATTAAAATCTATTGGCAACACTTCAGATAAGCCTAATTGATGTGCTAAAGGCATAGCTATGAAATGATGCTCGTTTAATAGGTGAGGAAGTTGTTGATTAATTATTTGTTTAAATTCTTTCTTTAAGCGAAGTGACTCTCTTGTATCCCATTCAATCGTGATGAGGTCGGGTGAATATTGTGCAATTTTCTTTATAATAATCGAAGATTCTTCTATGTATTTCTCGTATGATTCTTTGAAAGTATCAGAATCTTGGTCGAGTCTAATGTGAGGTGTACCAACAATACATATTTCTTTTAAAGTCAATATAGTACCTCCTTAATTGATAATTGTTCTCAATTATACAGTATAGTTTATTTTTTTACAATATTACGTCTTTTAATTAATTGCCATATGAAAATGTTATAATTGTTATTGGATTATTTTTTTACATATGGAGGAGTTGACGGAATGTTCTTAGCATGGAACGAAATGCGTCGAAATAAATTGAAATTCGGTTTAATTATTGGCGTACTAATTATGATTAGTTATTTACTGTTTTTATTGTCAGGTTTGGCAAACGGTTTAATGAATATGAACAGGGAAGGTATTGATATTTGGAAAGCAAATGCAATTGTATTGAATAAAGATGCTAACCAAACAATTGCTCAATCTTCTATTGATACAGATAAAGTTGATGGTAAATTTGAGAATAGCGAAGGCTTGAAACAAACTGCTGTCATTACATCAAACGGTGATAGAAAAGAAAATGCTACGGTGTTTGGTATAGATTCTAAAGGTTTCCTCATGCCTAAATTAGAAAAAGGGAAGTTATTTAAAAAAGATAATGAAGTTGTAGCAGATCATACTTTAAAAACGAAAGGCTTTAAAATTGGTGATGAACTTACGTTATCTAATAGTGATGAAAAACTTGAAATAGTAGGATTCTCTGAAAGTGCAAAATTTAATGCTTCGCCTGTATTATTTACAAATAATGATACGATTGAAAAGCTTAACCCAATGCTTAAAGGTGATAATATTAATGCACTTGTTGTTAAAGATAAAAATTGGAAAGACGTTAAATTAAATAATGATTTAGAAGTAAATGAAATTGAATCATTTATTACGAAATTACCAGGTTATAAAGAACAAAATCTAACACTAACATTTATGATTGTATTCTTATTTGCAATTTCAGCAATGGTAATTGGTATTTTCTTATACATTATTACATTACAAAAGAAAAACTTATTTGGTGTGTTAAAAGCACAAGGTATTACAAATGGTTTCTTAGCACGTTCAGTGATGAGTCAAACTATCATTATCGCACTAATCGGTACAATAATTGGTTTTGGTTTAACAGTGCTAACAGGAACATTTCTACCTGAAATAGTCCCAATTAAATTTGATTATTTAACGATGCTGCTATATGCAATTGTATTAATAATCGTAGCAATTTTAGGTAGCTTATTCTCAGTATTAAGCATTAGAAAAGTAGAACCATTAAAAGTTATAGGATAGGAGGGACTTAGATGTTATCATTTGAAAATGTTACGAAATCATTTAAAGACGGTAATGATACTATTGAAGCAGTAAAGTCAACAAACTTCAGTTTAGAAAAAGGTGAACTCGTTGCAATAATCGGTCCTTCTGGGTCAGGTAAAAGTACATTGTTAACGATGGCAGGTGCGCTACAATTACCTACTGAAGGAAAAGTTTTATTAAACGGGAAAGAAATTAATCATTTTAACGAAAAAGCTTTATCAAAATTAAGATTAAGAGAAATAGGTTTCATCTTACAGACGAGTAATTTAATACCGTTTTTAACTGTAAACCAGCAATTTGAGCTTTTGAAAAAAGTGAAAAAAGATGTCATGTCAAAAGATGAACTAGATCGCTTATTAAAACAATTAGGTTTAAATAAAATTTTAAATCAATTACCGAGCGAAATATCAGGTGGACAGAAACAAAGAGTAGCGATTGCTAAAGCATTATATACTAAACCATCTGTTATACTAGCAGATGAACCAACAGCGTCTTTAGATACTGAAAATGCGATTGAAGTAATGGAAATTTTAAGAAAAGAAACTAAAGAATTAAATAAATTAGGTATTATCGTGACACATGACCAACGACTTACAAAATATTGTGATAAAGTATTTGAAATGGTAGATGGTCAACTAACAGAACGAACTTAAAATTTAGTAATGAAATAATAAAGGAGCGGGAGAGAAATCCCTAGCTCAAAATGATTCTCCTAATCCGTTAGATTTTTATTAACGGATTAGGAGAATTTATTTATATGGGAGTAGGACAGAAATCTCATTTTGTATGAAAATTCCTAGTACCACCCCAGTGAGCTTCATTCTAACGTGCTTGTTTAGAAACTCTAGCCCGTTAGAAAATGTAGTGTGCAAGACTGAAATATCTAGCCCGTTAGAGAAGTTTAGCATATGTAATCAGGCTAAAATTACATTAAAATCATAAAAAATATTGGGCTAACGTGCTTGTTTAGAAATTCTTGCTCGTTAGAAAATGTAGTGTGCAAGACTAAAATAACTAGCCCGTTAGAGGGAGTTTAGCATATGTAATCAGGCTAAAATTACATTAAAATCATGAAAAATATTGGGCTAACGTGCTTGTTTAGAAATTCTTGCTCGTTAGAAAATGTAGCGTGCAAGACTAAAATAACTAGCCCGTTAGAGACGCAACTCCCTACAATTGTTATGTCTCAGACGCTTATTTTATTATACTAATTATTAGTTTCATGATTTCGAATATATAAAGTTATAAGAAATTTGGGAGGATTACTATGGAAAAGACGTTTAAACATAATGCTTATGGTTTTAAATTTAAAGGAGACTATCAAAATAAAATAGCTGGATTGAACTCTGTTGGATATGAGCTACGTAAAGAACATGACTATCATTGGCATGGTTTACATAGAGGAGAGAAAGATGTCTATATTTTTCAATATACCTTAAAAGGAGAAGGTGCTTTAAGTATAAATGGACGCACACATAGTATAAAACCGGGTGAAGCTTTCTTTGTTCGTGTGCCGAGTGATCATAGATATTATTTACCTAAACATTCAAGCGAATGGGAATTTCTTTATTTCACAACTTATGGTAAAGAGGTCGAAAAGTTATCACAGCATATTTTTGATAATTATGGACACGTATTTAAATTATCCATTCACTCAGCTCCTATACAATATATATTAGAAACAATTGAAAAAGTTGAAACACTAGGTATTAATCATGGGTATGAAGCTTCTGCAAGTGCTTATACGTTTATGATGAAATACATAGAGTACTTAGAATATGGTCAGCAGCAACCTAACAACTATCCTCTTTCTATAGCTAAGGCTATTCAATTTATTGAAAAGAATTATAAAGATGATATTTCTTTGGACGATATTGTAGAAGTTACTGATTTATCAAAATATCATTTTACAAGAGAGTTTAAAAAGTACATGAATGATACACCTATTAACTACCTAGCAAAAATAAGAATTAATAAAGCGCTTACTTATTTATCCATGAATGAAAAAAACATAGGATGGATAGCTCGTGAGGTTGGATTTAGCTCGAGTAATTACTTTAGTAAAGTGTTTAAAAAGGTAACTGGCGTATCTCCTAATAGTTATAGAAGAGAAACAACAGTGATGGCGGTAAATAAAATATTCTCAGACTAAAACAGCAATATATTACTCTTTTTAAAAATATTTACGATTGAATATAGTTCAATTTACAACTAATCTAGATATAAGCTATAGCGGTTACAAAATAATTTTCATAAACTTGATTATTATTTTTTAATTAAAAATATATTAGTTTTATAAAACATTTTAGTGAATGAACTATTGCTAGGAGGAGTAAATATAATGAGTAAGATAACATTTTTAGGCGCTGGCAGCACGGTTTTCGCAAAAAACATATTAGGTGACTGTATGACTGTAGATGCGTTACAAGATTTTGAATTTGCATTATATGATATAGACGAAGAGAGATTAAACGATTCAGAAATGATGTTAAACAACTTGAAAAATGGTATGAATTCTACTGTCACAGTAAAATCATATAAAAATCGTAAAGAAGCATTAAGAGGAGCAAAATATGTTATTAATGCTATACAAGTAGGCGGTTATGATCCAGCTACAATTACTGATTTCGAAGTACCTAAAAAGTATGGTCTTAGACAAACAATTGCAGACACTTTAGGTATTGGAGGTATTTTCCGTAATTTAAGAACAATACCTGTTATGCAAGAATTCGCAAAAGACATGAAAGAAGTTTGTCCAGACGCTTGGTTCTTAAACTATACGAATCCTATGGCGGTTTTAACAAACATCATGTTAAAAGAAGGCATCAAAACTATTGGACTTTGTCATAGTGTGCAAGTTTGTGCGAGCGAACTGTTAGAGGCATTAGAACTACCAACAGATCGCATTCAAACAAAAATTGCAGGTATTAACCACATGGCATGGTTACTTGAAATAACGCGCGATGGCGAAGATTTATATCCAGAAATTAAAAAACGTGCTAAAGAAAAGCAAAAAACAACACATGACGACATGGTTCGTTTTGAATTAATGGATAAGTTTGGATATTACGTCACAGAATCATCTGAACATAATGCTGAATATCATCCATATTTCATTAAGAGTCAGTACCCTGAATTAATTGAAAAATTCAATATACCATTGGATGAATATCCAAGACGTTGTGTAAATCAAATTGAAGATTGGCAACATATGCGTGACGATATTGTAAACAATCAAAACTTAACGCATGAACGTTCACACGAATATGGTTCTTATATCATCGAAGCGATGGAAACAAATAAACCTTTTAAAATTGGTGGGAACGTATTAAACACAGGTGGATTGATTAGTAATTTACCAGAAAATACAGTAGTTGAAGTTCCTTGTTTAGTAGATGCTAGCGGAATTGCGCCTACTTACGTTGGTGAATTACCAGAACAATTGGCTGCACTGAATAGAACGAATATTAATACACAGTTGCTAACAATTGAAGCGGCATTAACACAAAAGAAAGAAAAAATTTATCAAGCAGCTATGTTAGATCCGCATACAGCTTCTGAATTGTCTATGGATGATATTATTTCACTTTGTGACGATTTAATTGAAGCACATGGCGACTGGTTACCAACTTACGAATAAATAGTGAAATCAACAATAATATCAGACAAAAATATCACACTATTTTGTAAGCGCTTTTAAATGGTGTTATAACTCAAGGGGGGCTTTTTTTGGAAAGGCAAGTAACCCGTAAAGCAAAATATTCTTTCGGTATCGGTGCGTTTGGTAAAGACTTAGTTGTTGGCCTTACAGGAACATTTTTAATGTTTTACTTCACCGATGTATTAGGTATTGCAGCAAGTTTCGTAGGTACATTATTTTTCGTTGCGCGTATTTGGGATGCTATTAATGACCCAGTAATGGGAATGATTGTAGATAAAACAAAAACTAAATGGGGTAAATTTAGACCATGGTTAGTTATTGGTACGTTAATCAACTCTGTTGTAACAGTTATTATGTTCACAAACTTTGGGTTAACTGGAACAAGTTTATATGTATTTGTATCAATACTCTATATTTTATGGGGAATGACATACACGATGATGGATGTTCCTTATTGGTCTTGGTTGCCTAATTTAACGAATAACCCAGTTGAAAGAGAAGAAGTTTCAATCATACCACGTGTATTCGCGAGTATGGCGAATTTACTTATCGGTACGGCTGGACTAGCTATCGTAATGTATTTTGACAATATATTTGGTAATGGCGATCAATCTGCAGGATTCTTTGTTATGACGGCTATTATAGCTGTAATATTCATCATTGCGATATTAATTACTGTAAGAAACGTATACGAAGCACCTACAAATATAGATACAGGCATCACTTTAAGATTTAAAGACATATGGAGAATTTTATTTACTAATAAAGAATTGTTAGCATATATAGGTATTTTAGTTACATTTTTCTTGAGTCTGCAAATTCTAGGTAACGTGGCTATATATTATTTTAGCTATGTAGCAGAATCTAAAGCATTATTCGCATTATTTAATGCGATGGGATTCATGGAAATTATAGCATTGTTACTATTCCCTAAAGTTGCTAAATGGTTAACGAGAGAAGCTGTATTTCCAATAGCAGCAATTTCTTTAACTATAGGATTAATTATTATATTATTTGCTGGTTATATCGCACCAACAGCAGCAATCCCTGTTATGGTTGGAACAGCGTTTATTAAAATAGGAACTGGCTTTATTATGGGAATTATTACAGTATCTATAGCAGACGTTATAGACTATAGTGATATGAAATTTGGTCAAAGAAATGAAAGTGTTATTACATCTACACAAACATTTTTAATGAAAACAGCAATGGCTGTCGCAGCACTATTTACAGGCTGGGGACTAGATTTATTTGGTTATCAGCCAGGCGAAGTTCAAACTGAACACACAAAAAATGGATTGCGTTTTATTATGATTGCATTGCCAATCATAAGTGTTATCGCTAGTTATATCATTTATAAATTTAGTTATAACTTAAAAGGCGACTACATAAGAGATGTAGTAAATGTATTAAACCTTCGTAATAAGAAAAGAAAGTTATAATATAGGAAATGTCTTGGAGAATATGAACAAGGCTCCCAATTACTTGGATTGGGAGCCTTGTTTTTATTGGATAAAGGTATTTTATTCTGAGTAACTTCTTAATGTATTATCCATTAAATCCCATGCTAAATCGAGATTAACAGCTGTTGCAAATTGAGCGTTTGCTTCTTTATTATATGTGTCATTTAAATCAACTGACATAGTACCGTATGTTAATTCGCTTTGATTTTCAATTTGGATGTATGTTTTTTGTAACTCAAATATTTCTGGATTTAATAAATATAAGACTGTACAAGCGTCGTGTATAGGACCGCCATCCATATCAAATTGTGATTTATATGTAGATTTAAAGAATTTTAATAATTCTACAACGAAATTAGAAACTTTATTATCTATTTTACTGAAGCGGTCGATAACTAAATCATCTGCTAATAATTGATGTGTTGCATCTAAACCAAAGACTACAACTGGGATACCACTTTCAAAAACTCTTCTAGCTGCTTCTGCATCTACCCAAATATTAAATTCAGCAGTAGGTGTCCAGTTACCGAATGTGCCACCGCCCATAATTACGATTTCATCAATGTTCTCTGCTATTTTAGGTTCTCTAATAAGTGCCATTGCTACGTTTGTAAGTGGGCCAGTAGCAACCAATGTAACAGCTTCATCGCTGTTTAAGACAGTTTCCACAATAACATCTACACCATGTTTATCAGTAGATTTGAGATTAGGTATTTTAGGTAACTCTGGACCATCTAATCCACTTTCACCGTGAATACTTTCAGCAAACTCTGCTTCTTTAATAAGAGGTCTTGTAGCACCTGTTGAGACTGGAATATCTCCTCTATTAATAATATCTAATACGTTTAATGCGTTATTTGTATTCTTATCGACTGATTGATTTCCTGCAACTGTTGTGACTGCTAATATGTCTAATGGACTTGTTTTAGCACCTGCTAATATTAGAGCGATAGCATCATCGTGTCCTGGATCACTGTCCATAATAATTTTTCTTTCTTTTGCCATTTTATTAACCCTTCCTTCTTTATAAAAGATTCTACACTATTATACTAAAACGTTTACATTACAACAAAGTAAACGTTTCTTTATATATAAATGTAATTATTTTGAAATGTAGTCTTGTGTTTTTGTGAATTAAAGTTTATAATTTTAAATCGTAAACGTTACTATTTGAAGAGGAGTGTTTTAGATGAAGAAATGGACGGGCTTATTTGCAATCATTTTCGTCTGTGCAATGTTACTTGCTGCATGTAATCAAGGCGACAGTAACAAAGGTAGTAAAAGCGACTCAGATAAATTGCAAATTAAAACAACAGTTTATCCGCTAAAATCTTTTATTGAACAAATCGGTGGAGAACATGTTGAAGTAGAATCTATTTATCCACCAGGTACGGATTTACATAGTTATGAACCAACACAAAAAGATATTTTAAATGCGAGCAAAGCAGATTTATTCGTATACACTGGTGACGATTTAGATCCGGTTGCGAAAAAAGTCGCATCTACTATTAAGAAAGATGATAAAAAATTATCATTACAAAATAGTATTGATCAATCTGAATTATTAACTGATCAACATGAACATGGTGAAGAGCATGACCATGAAGGGCACGATCATGAGCATGGTGAAAGTCATGAAGAACACGAACATGAAGGACATGATCACGAACATGAACATCATCATCATGGCGGTTATGACCCACACGTATGGTTAGATCCACAAATAGACCAAGATTTCATCAAAGGTATTAAAGATGAATTAGTTAAAAAAGACCCAGATCACAAAGATGAATATGAAAAGAATTTCAAAAAATTAAATAAAGATTTAGAAAATATCGATAAAGATATGAAGAAAGCAACAAAAGGGCATGAGGGAGATACTGTATTCATTTCTCACGAATCATTGGGTTATTTAGCTCATCGTTATGGATTCGTACAAAAAGGTGTACAAAGCATGAATGCTGAAGATCCGTCACAAAAAGAATTAACTGAAATTGTTAAAGAAATCAGAGATACAGATGCAAAATATGTATTGTATGAAAACAATATTTCAGGAAAAGTAACTGACACAATTAGAAAAGAAACAGATGCTAAACCACTTACATTTAACAACATGGAATCATTATCGAAAGAACAATTAAATGACAAAGATATTTCTTATCAATCATTTATGAAAGAAAACATTAAAAACATCGAGAAAGCTTTAAATGATAAAATTAAAACTAAAGACGAGAAAAAAGAAGCAGCACACGATAAAGCAATTGAAAATGGCTACTTCAAAGATAAACAAGTTAAAGATCGTGAACTATCAGATTACGAAGGTGACTGGCAATCAGTTTATCCACTTTTAAAAGACGGTACACTAGATGAAGTATTTAAACATAAAGCTGAAGACGGTAAAATGTCAGCTAAAGAATACAAAGAGTACTATGACAAAGGATATAAAACAGACGTAGAAAACATTAAAATCGAAGGTAATCAAATCAGTTTCACTAAAGATGGAAAAACATCAACTGGTGAATATGAATATGATGGTTACGACATTCTTAAATACGAAAAAGGAAATAGAGGCGTAAGATATAGCTTTAAATTAAAAGGTGACTCAAACGATGACTTACCTAAATATGTACAATTTAGCGATCACAATATCTATCCTAAAAAATCAGCTCACTTCCATATCTTTACTGGAAATGACAAAGATAAAGTATTAAAAGAATTAGACAACTGGCCAACATATTACCCTTCAAAACTGTCTAAAGATGAAGTTAAAGAAGAAATGTTAGCTCATTAATAACAAAAAGCAGAGAGACCTTATTGAATTGAGGTTTCTCTGCTTTTTTATTTTTTGTATTTGATTATATTGTGACAAGTTTAGAATAATGATTTAAACTAATAGTAAAATAACCCAAAAAGGGGATAGATAGTATGTTTGGTTATTATAGTAAACTTTCTTCAGAAGTCTACGATATAGATAAATATATCGGACATTCATTTGGTGATGTAGAATTTTATAAAGATAGATTAAAATCTTGTACGGGACCTATTCTTGAACCGGGAGTTGGTACTGGGAGGCTACTCATTCCTCTTTTAGAAGAAGGTTTGAAAGTTACTGGCTTGGATTTCTCGGAAGAAATGTTAGAAATATGTAGAAAAAACTGCGAAATAAAAGGCTTTAATCCTAAGATATTTAAAGGGAAAATGGAATCATTTTTATTAAATGCGGAATATGAAGCCATAATTGTGCCTACTGGAACATTTTTATTACTACATGAAAGAGAAGATTCCTTTAATGCTTTAAATAATTTTTATAATCATCTTGCTGATGGTGGTAAGTTGATTGTAGATATATTTTTACAAACGGACTTAAAGGTTGGCAATACCTCAACTAGAGTTTGGGAAAATCAGAATTCCGAAAAAATCACATTAGAGAGTAAATTAATTGAGATCGATTATATCCATCAACATACAACATCTCATAATAGATATGAAAAATGGCGTAATGGTGAATTGATACAGACAGAATTAGAACAATTTTCGATTCGTTGGTATGGAATTGAAGAATTTAAAATGATACTTGAACATATCGGATTTGAAAACATAATAATTTCAGCTGACTATGAACATGGAAAATATCCTACAAGTTCAACACAAACTATAACATTTGAAGCTACTGCTAATAAATAGTGACACCGGAAGTTGAAGGAAATCATTGGTCACATCATGACTACAATCATCAATAGTGAGGGGATTGGTGTATCCATTATAATTAATATTTGAAAGGGGCTTTAAATGTGAATAATATATATGACCATCCTGATTTCTTTGAAAGTTATAAGAAAAAAAGACAAAATGATTTGAGTTACAATGAAGTAGTCGAGATGCCTGAAGTAAAGCGTGCTATGCCTGTGATAAAAGGTAAAGCAGTGTTAGATATTGGATGTGGTATGGGGAATTTAATTCAATATATTTTGGATTATGAACCTGAAAGGGTAGTAGGTATAGATCAGTCTCAAAAGATGATAAGCGAATGTCGGAAACATTTTAACAATGAACAAGTGGATCTTCATTGTACAAATTTTATGGATTTTAAATGCGAAGAAACTTTTGATGTTATTGTCTCGTCACTCGTATTACATTATATAGAAGACTTTAATTTATGTTGTCAAAAAATCAGTGAATTGTTGAATAAAGATGGGACGTTATTATTCACAATGGAGCATCCTATACAAACGGCTACAATGGATCCGGAAGTAAAGAAAGAGGATAGTGATGGTGTTTATTTAAGAATGGAACATTACTTTGATGAAACAAGTCGAACTTCATATTGGTTGGATCAAAATGTTAAAAAATATCATCATACAATCGAAACAATTTTTAATAATTTAATTCAGCATGGTCTTGAAATTCAATATGTTAAAGATTTAGGTCAATCAGAGGAAGTTTTTCAATATTTTGATGAGAAACAAATTAATAAATTAAAGCAATTTCCTCCATTTTTAATGGTTAAAGCTAAGAAACAATAATTATTTGACTAACCATGTGTTTCTATATATCGTTAAACTGTATAAAATGCGGAAGGGTGATTGTGTGGTAAAACGTTTGATAAGTGCTAATGCATCTGATATTTCAAAGTTTTCGAAAGAAGAACTAAAACAAAGCATTAAAGCTAGTGAAGGTAGAACAGTGTTAAGTGAGAACATTGTTGTACACGATCCAGCGCTTGTACTAGATGTTACAAACGCAGAAATGGCGACCGCTTTTGGTGCGGATATGATTTTATTAAATGCTTTTGATGTCGTGAACCCAGAAATAAAGGGATTATATAACAAAGAATATCAAGGTACCGGAGAGCCAATTAAAGATTTAAAAAATCTAGTAGGCAGACCTATTGGCGTTAACTTAGAACCTGTAGATGACAAAGCCAAAATGGCCGAATCGAAATTAGAAATATCGTACGGTAGAAAAGCAACAGAAAAAACATTTAAGCACGCAAATGAACTAGGATTTGATTTTGTATGTTTAACAGGTAACCCAGCTACAGGTGTAACGAACCTAAATATATTAGAAGCAATTGAAACAGCAAAAAATCATTTTGATGGATTGATTATAGCGGGTAAAATGCACGGTTCAGGTGTAGACGAAGCAGTAGTCGATTTAGAAGTTATAACGCGATTTGTAGAAGCGGGTGCTGATATCATACTTGTACCAGCAGTAGGAACAGTTTGGGGTGTGTCCGAAGAAGAAGTTCGTGAAGCAGTAAAAGTCGCACATCAACACGGAGCGCTTGTTATGAGTGCCATTGGAACATCACAAGAAAGCGCAGATGAATCTACTATTAAAGAAATGGCTATAAAAAATAAAACATTAGGCGTAGACATACAGCATATTGGAGATGCAGGATACGGTGGTCTAGCACCAGTCGAAAACATATACGCACTAAGCAAAGCGATAAGAGGACAAAGACATACAGTCTCAAGAATAGCACGATCCATTAATCGTTAATAAGAAAATAAAAACGAACCACCACTCAATTAAAGAAGAATTGAGTGGTGTTTTTTTGTGAAATAAGGATAAACTACGTTGCACTTGGGTGTCCACTTGCAAATTAGCTTATCGTTATTGTCAAGACTCGCGAAAAAAGGCAATAAGGCTATCTTTATTGACACGTTTGGCAAGAAAAGGCAATAAGGCTATCGTTATTGTCAAGACTCATAAGAAAAGGCAACAAGCATCCGCAAAAAATCTGATTTGTCTAACCAACTCTCTATATGTTCAATATCTTCTTTTAATTAATCAATAATATATTATTTTAGTTTGCAATAATAATTAAATTTATTTATTTTTAGAAAACTAAAGTAAAATTTTAAAATTATAGTATAATGGTCTTTGATTAAATTTATTCATAGGAGGTTAATTATGAAGGAATTCTTCCAATATTATAAACCCTATAAAGGATTATTTTTCTTAGATTTTGGTTCAGCTGTGTTTGTAGGTATATTAGAACTCATTTTTCCATTAATTACGAGTATATTTATAGACCGTTTGCTACCAACTAAGAATTGGAGTTGGATTGTAATATTTGTTTTTATTTTATTATTCATATACGTTGTTGAATCTGTATTAAAATTCATCGTAACGTATTGGGGGCATAAACTGGGGACTAATATTGAAAGAGACATTCGTAATGAACTGTATGAACATATTCAAAAAATGAATTTTGGATTTTTTGATAACCAGAAATCGGGTAAAATTATTGGTCGTTTAACGAATGACTTGATGGATATTGGGGAAGTAGCCCATCATGGACCTGAGGATATATTCGTAGCACTTATGACGTTGATTGGTTCATTTGTCATCATGTTAACAATTGATGTGAAATTAGCATTGATTACTTTCTGTGTTATACCGATTATTTTTGTACTGACGATTTATTTCAACCATAAAATGTCTGGAGCTTTTAAAAGTTTATTTAGTAACGTATCTAGATTTAACGAATTAATCTCAGATAATGTTGGTGGAATGAGACTTGTTCAAGCTTTTACAAATGAAGGTTATGAACTATCAAGATTTAAAAAAGTTAATGATAATTTTAGAGCAACTAAATTAAAAGCATATTCGTTCATGTCTTGGAATATAACAATCAGTCATATTGCACAAAAATTAACTATGATTTTCGTATTGATTATGGGAAGCTATTTCGTGTTAAATGGTTCATTGTCATACGGTGGTTTTGTAGCTTTTATTATGATTACGAATTTACTATTTAAACCTTTAGAAGCTATAAATATGATTATTGAGTTATTCCCGAAAGGTATTGCAGGGTTTAAAAACTTTAAAGAAATCGTAAATATGGATCCTGAAATTAAAGATAGTGAAGATGCTGTAGAGTTTACTGATGAACCGGACATCATAGAATATGAAAATGTATCATTTAAATACGGTGAAAAGTTAGTGCTAGATCAGTTATCAATTAAAATTGAACAAGGTGAAAAAATAGCGCTTGTAGGACCGAGTGGGGGAGGTAAAACAACGATTTGTTCGTTATTACCAAGGTTCTATGATCCTATAGAAGGTGCAGTTAAAATCAATAATAAAAATATTAAATCTTATACATTAGAATCTTTAAGAAAACAAATTGGTGTTGTTCAACAAGATGTATTCTTATTTGGTGGAACGTTAAGAGATAATATAATATATGGTAACCTAAACGCGACAGAAGTAGAAATCAATGAAGCTGTCGACCAAGCGCAGTTAAGATCATTTGTAGATGAATTACCAGCTGGCTTAGATACAGTTGTCGGAGAACGAGGAACGAAACTTTCAGGTGGACAAAAACAACGTATTTCAATCGCGAGAATGTTCTTGAAAAACCCACCAATCATTATATTAGACGAAGCAACAAGTGCTCTAGATGTAGAAACAGAAAATAAAATACAGTCAGCATTCAAAAATCTATCACAAGGAAGAACATCATTAATCATTGCACATAGATTAAGTACGATTAGACACGTAGATAGAATTGTATTTATAGAACAAGGACAAATTAAGGAAATGGGTAGCCATGATGAACTGATGGCACAAGGCGGTAAATATAAAGACTTATATATGTCGCAATTTGAACAATTAGAAGATTTTTGATAAGTGAAGAGTCGGAGACAAAATTAATGTCTCCGACTTTTTTTATTTTCACTAAATCCTTAAGCTGATCTATAGACAATAATAATATATATGATATTATAGACACACAATATCTATAATACAGAGGTGTAACATGAAGATATCTAAAGGTACAGATTATGCTTTACATTCATTACTATATTTAATAAGCAATGGTGATAATCAGCCTGTAACTGTAAAGAGGTTATCTGACGAGCTAAATGTTTCTGTTACGTATTTATCTAAAATTTTAACTCAACTTGTCAAAGCTGGTGTGATTAAATCAGCTTCTGGTGCTAAGGGTGGTTATTATTTAGTGAATAATTGGGAAACCATTAGAATATATGACATCATTACTGCAATCGATGGTCATAGAAGCATGATAGAAGATAGTTTTAATCATGGTCCGGAATGTAAAGTTCAATCTATTTTAAACTCTGCGGAGGATGAAATGACGAAATCTTTAAAATCGAAGACGTTAAAAGATTTAATGTAAATTAAATCTTTTTTTAACAGCTAATTATAGATATTAAGACTCTTTAATATATGTGAAAAAAGGTGGTATAAATATGTTTGATTGTATAGTAGTAGGTGGAGGTCCAGCTGGATTAGCGAGTGCTTTAACTTTAGGAAGAGCTTTAAAAACAACATTGGTAATAGATAATGATAATGCGAGAAATAAAGTGACACAGACTTCACATGCGTTTTTAACACAAGATGGTGTAACACCAGAAGAATTAAGGGAAAAAGCACAATCGGATGTTGATAAATATGAAGATGTAACGCGCGTGCAAGATACAGTTGAAAAGATTATTAAAGAAGACAATACTTTCATAGTGAAAACGAAAAATGAAACGTACAAAGCTAAGAAAGTTATGTTATGTACTGGATTAAGAGAAAAATTACCTAATATAAAAGGTGTGAAAGAAATTTACGGAAAATCTGCATTTTACTGTCCTTGGTGTGACGGTTATGAATTAAGAAATAAATCATTACTCGTAGATGTATCTCCAGAACTAGTGATGCATATGGCTAAATTAGTTAGCAATTGGACTAATGATTTAGTTATAAGTTCACAAGATTTTTCAGAATTAACCGAAGATGATAAATCATTTTTAAAAAAGAAAAATATAAAGCTTGTTCAAGGTAAAGTATCGGAATTTAAACATGAAGATGGAATGATAAATGAAGTGATATATGAAGATGGTACTAGAATTTCTAGGAATGGTGCGATTATATCAGTTGAATGGGATACAAAATTTTCATTTTTAGAAGAACTTCAAATTGAAAGAGATGAAAATGGAGGTATTAAAAAAGATGATTTTGGAGAAACTTCTATTCCAGGGTTATTTGTAGCTGGTGAAACAAATGGTGCAATGCCTTCACAACTTATCGATTCTGCTGCAAGTGGTAATCATATTGCTAAATTAGTAGCAATGCAAATTATATTAGAAGCAGAAGGTGAAACATTAAAAGGTTAGCCTGAGTATCTTCAAATATTTATTTAATCCTTTGTAAATAAAAAATCCTCGCTAACGTATAAAGATTTCTGCTTATACGCTAGCGGGGTTTTTAATTATTTTTTAGTAATCGTAATATGAATATCGAACTCATTGAATTGTGATTTATGCTTATAGCGTTCAGGATTTTGTTCATTCTCTAAATCCACCAGTTCACCAATCAAAGCATTTTTTTTATTTGTTTTATACATAGATCCTGAAAAACTTTGTGGTGGGTTTTGTTTTAACTCCACTAATTCTGATAAAATGTCGTCTCTTGTTCTCATAATATTGCCTCCTAAATGTTTTAGTAACAATAAAACAGCTCATCTTAAGATTAAGAAGAGCTGTTTAGAGAATCTTCTTATCTTTCAAGTTGATACTTGTTGGATTTAGCACAGTACTTACGCCTGTTGCTGAGGTTTCATCGGGCCAATTCCCTCCGCCTACTCTTAATAAGACTTACGAGCTATTTTATTGTTTCTATTAATATAACTGATAATACAATATTTGTCTAATAAAATAAATAAATGTTTAAAATATTAAGAAACTGTGAATATATAAATAGTAATCAACTTGAGGAGGTATAATTATGAAATTTAAATGGATGTCATTACTTTTAGCTTCAGGTCTAGTATTATCTGCTTGCGGAAATGATAATGATGACGACGATATGAAAGATGATCAAAAAGATCAAAAATCAGAACAAACTGAAAAAGAAAATGACAGTCAAGATAATGACAATAAAGATGATTCTACAATGTCAGATAATAAATCTGATAATAAAGCAACTGAAAAAACTGTAAAATGGAATGATGTGAAAGTATCACCTGAAGAAGCAGTTAAAACAGCTCAAAAAGAAGAAAAAGGTGGTTTGAAAGACATATCATTCGAAAAAGAAACTGGTGAGTGGAGTTATAAAGTTGAATTATTAGATGGACAAGATGAAAATAAAGTCTTGATTAATGCGGAAGATAATTCTGTTACTAACGTTGAAAACGAAAAAGAAGATGACGACGACAATGACAAAACATTTAAGTTATCTGATGCAGCTAAATTCGAAGATGCTTTAAAAGTAGCTCAAGATAAAGCATCAGGAGATTTAAAAGAATGGTCATTAAGTAGAGAAAACGGTAAACTTGTTTATTCTATTGACTTAAAAGAAGGAAATAAAGACACAACAGAATTTACGATTGATGCTAAAACGAAAGAAATATTAGAACAAGAACAAGACTAATATGAAATGTTTGGACAGGTTGGGACAGAAATAAATGTCCCAGCCTATTTTTTATGCTTTTTTACCTTGATTACCCTCAATTTAATTTACATTTTATTGAAATTTCTTATTGACTAATAGTAAAGATAGGAATAAATTAAAAGAGTGATAATGAATATCAATTAGGTGGGGAGAATCCAATCATGAAGAGAATAGCAACAACACTTTTAGCAAGTACTTTAATATTAACTGCTTGTGGTAATGATGATGAGAAAAAGGAAACTAATGGTGATAAAGAAACGAAAGAAACTACAAAAGTTGATTTTTCTAAAGAAACAAAAGCATATAAAGATTTCACAACGAAACAATTAGATACATTTTTAACTGAAACTGAAAAGTTTGTAGAGGCTGTTAAAGCTGACGATGTTGAAAAAGCTAAAGAGATTTATCCAAAAGCGCGTATGTATTATGAAAGATCAGAGCCAGTAGCGGAAAGTTTTGGCGAACTGGACCCTAAAATTGATGCGCGCTTAGCTGATATGAAGGAAGAGAAAAAGGAAAACGAATGGTCAGGTTATCATAAAATAGAAAAAACTTTATGGGAAGAAAACTCTACAAAAGATATGGGACCTGTTGCAGACCAATTACTTAAAGATGTAAAAGAGTTAAGAGCAAAAGTTGATACTGTAGACGTAACACCAAAATTAATGTTGCAAGGTTCTATCGATTTATTAAATGAAGTATCAAGTTCAAAAATAACTGGTGAAGAAGAAATTTATTCACATACAGATTTATATGACTTCAAAGCAAATATTGAAGGAGCAGAAAAAATCTTTGAAATCTTTAAAGATAAAGTAACTGAAAAAGATAAAAAAGTTGCTGAAACAACGCAAGAAAGATTTGATAACGTTAACAAATTATTAGCAAAATATGAAACGAAAGATGGCGGCTATGTCGACTATACTAAATTATCAAAAGAGGATACGAAAAAATTATCTGAAGCAGTTGATAAATTAGGTGAATCATTAAGTCAGATGGCAGTCATTACGGAGTGATAACTTATGACTAACAAGGACAACCATATAGCAAGAAGGGATTTTTTGAAGCTTGCTGGAGTTGGGGGTGCTGGCCTCATTTTAGGTTCTACCGGTGTCGGTGGAACCTTGTTAGCTTCTCAATATTTTGCAAAAGATAAAACAGATGTAAAAAATAAAGTGAAATTTTATGGTAAGTACCAATCAGGTATTACAACTGATTTGCAGAAACATATTTATTTTGTAGTGTTAACGATTAATAAAATGTCTGTTTCTGATGTTAAAGAAATGTTTAAAACTTGGACGAATTATAGCGTTCATTTAATGAATGGGGAACCAGTAAAAGAGTTAGGCCAAAATAAAATGTTACCAAGTCCAGATACCGGTGAAACAATCGGTATAGATGCTAATCATTTATCATTAACTTTTGGTATAAGTCCATCCTTTTTCGAAAAAGTTGGCCTTGAAAAGTATAAACCTGAATTGTTGAAAGACTTACCTCATTTTCCTAAAGACCAATTAGATAAACAATATACTGGCGGAGACATATGTATACAAGCTTGCTCTGATAATCCACAAGTGAATTTCCATGCTATTAGAAATTTGATAAGAGTAGCTAAAGGTGAAGTTTCTATGAAATGGAGTCAATCTGGATTTAATTCTATCAAAGTAAAAGATGGAAAAATGGAAACACCCAGAAATTTATTTTCATTTAAAGATGGCACTGGAAACCCGTCTATACATAATAAAACTGAATTAGATAAGTATGTGTTTATTCAAGACGGGTGGGCGAAAAACGGTTCATATTTAGTTGTAAGAAGAATACAAATGTTGTTAGAAACATGGGATAGAACGGCACTTGGTGAACAGGAAGCTACATTTGGAAGGTATCGACATTCCGGTGCTCCATTAGGTAAAGAGAAAGAATTTGACGAGTTTGATAGAAATATAAAAGATAAAAATGGAGAGAAATTAATAGAAGATGAATCACATGTCAGTTTAGCAAAACAGGCGAAATCTAATTTGCTTAGACGTTCTTATTCATACTCAGATGGTATTAATGAACAAACTGGCGCATTTGATGCAGGGCTATTATTTTTATCATTCCAAAGAGCACCGGAACAATTCATTAAAATTCAAAGCAAAATGGGCGCTCAAGATAAATTGAATGAATATATCACACATAGAGGTTCAGGTATTTTTCTATGTTTACCTGGTGTTCAAGAAGGAGGATATTTAGGTGAAGCGTTATTTAATCGCATTTAGTATTACCATATTAATGTGCCTAGTTATCCCTATAACTGTTAAAGCGGAAATAAGTTTAAGTAATATTTATATTAGTGTGACAGATGCCAAAACAGCACTCCAAGACAAGGATACAAAAGCTTTTGAAGCACACTTTAAGGATATTAAAGAAAATTGGTCAAAAGTTAACAAAAAAGATCATAAATTAGTTAAAACAATTAATAATGATATAGAAAATATCGAAAAAAGTAACTCAAATGATGAAAAAATAAAATCGCTTAATACTTTAACAACAGATTTGATAGATTATGAAAAAGTATTAAATCCAGTAGACAAACAAGCAAAAAGAGATAAATTGCAAAATCAAATGCAACCGTTGATTAAAGAGATGGGTACAGCTATTTCTAACAAAGACTTTGACAAAGCGGTGGTAATTAATAATAAATTGAATTCAACTTGGACAAACAACGAAAAAATTGTGAGAGAAGAAGATATTGGGCGTTACGGTAAAATAGAAACAGCATTGATGTTTATTAGAATAGAACTTACAAAAGATAAAATCGAGCAAGGTAGTGCCCAAATGCAAGTAGACCAACTAAAAAAAGAACTTGATGACTATCATGCAGGTAAGCAGTCAGATGCAAAAACTAGCAACCAAGATGTAACGGTTTTAAATGAGTATCTAGATGAAGCAATCAGAAATATCAAAAATAATAAACTAAGTAAAACAAAACAAGATTTACAAAGCTTTATTGTTGCTTGGCCAAACGTGGAAAATGAAATTGGCACAAGAAATGGTGAACTGTACACAAAAATAGAACAGAAAATACCACAATATGTAGGGCAAATAAATGAAAGCAATAAAGATGATATACAAGCAGAACTTGAGACATTGGATCAAGAAATTAAATCAACTATTGCTAAAGCAGGATATACATTTTGGGACGCAGCTTTAATCCTTTTATGAGAAGGTGTAGAAGCATTGCTAATTATTATGGCTTTGTTAACAGTTACTCGTAAAGCAGAACAAACAAAAGCATCTAAATGGATAATGAGTGGAAGCTTGCTAGGAATTATATTAAGTATAGCTTTAGCATTCATATTTAAGGCAATATTTGAAAATTTAGGATCTACGCGTGAATTAACTGAAGGTATAGTGGGTATATGCTCGGTTATTTTGATGGTTATTGTAGGTGCTTGGTTACATTCAAAATCAAGTTTAGAATCATGGGAAAAATTTATTAATAAAAACATGGATAAAGCGATGTCTACAGGTAGTCTACTAACATTCGGTTTAGTAGCATTTTTATCAGTATTTAGAGAAGGTGCGGAAACTATTATTTTCTATTTAGGTATAGTAGGTAAGATTTCAACATGGTCTCTCATACTTGGAATATTAGTAGCAGTATTTATTTTAATTTTAATAGCCGTATTCTTTAATCAAATTACAAAATGGATACCAATACATAGACTATTCTTTATTATGTCACTATTTATATTCCTATTAGCATTTAAAATATTAGGCGTAAGTGTACACACGCTACAAATTCTCAACATTTTGCCTCAACACACAATTAATCATTTACCATTTATAGATCTTATAGGATTATATCCAACATATGAGACGGTTATACCACAATTAATCTTAATGGTGATTGTTATGATTTATTATATGATGAGCAAGAAATAAATAAGAGTTTAACCCCCAATCTATCACTCGATAGGTTGGTTTTTTTATGTGAGAAGTGTGAGATGTACTAACTTTATGACAATTGTCATAGTGTATTCGTGACAATTTGTACTTATACATACAGCTAATATAATTTATACTTAAACCAATCTTATAAAAGGTGGTGGCCATAGTGATTAAAGTTCAAAATGTAACGAAAGTTTATAATGGTAAAAAAGTTGTGAATGATGTTTCTTTTCAAATTAATAAAGGTGAATGTACAGCTTTAATTGGGCCGAATGGTGCAGGAAAATCAACGTTAATAGATATGATTATTGGTGATAGAAAGCCAAACAATGGAACGATTGAAAGTGACCAATACCAACTCGATAAAAAATATATGGGAATATTATTTCAAACGTCAGCATTTCTAGATGTGATGAAAGTAAAAGAATTATTTAATTTATATAAATCGTTTTATAAACAAACAATTTCAATTGAAGACTTTAAAAGAATTACTAGATTTAATGATGAAAAATTAGAACAATTCGCTTCCAAATTATCTGGCGGTGAGCGTAGAATTCTTGATTTTGCATTATCCATCATTGGAAAGCCTAACTTTGTAATCTTAGATGAACCTACAAGTGCAATGGATACTGAAATGAGAAAGCATTTTTGGGTAGTAATTGACCAAATGAAAAAAGAAGGAAAAACAATATTTTATACATCTCATTATATTGAAGAAGTGGAAAGAATGGCTGACCGTGTCATAGTACTTAATAAAGGTGAACTTATAGTCGATAGCACGCCACGTGAAATTCGTCATAGTGACCATAAAACAAATATCCAAATTCCTTTAAAAAACAAAAAAATCATTGAAAATCTTAAAGATATTGAAATTGAAGAACTAAAAGACATTTTGAATATAAAAACTGAAGATGTGAATCCGATAATAAGAAAATTGATAGAGAATAATGTTGATTTTAACGAAATTGAAATTACGAAAGACTCATTAATGGATACTATATTCAAAAAAGATGAAGAAAGGAATTGATGTCCTATGTTATGGGCTTACTTTAAATCTGAACTCATTTTATTGTCTAGAAAGAAAGCATATTTAATACTTTCAATTATGTTACCACTTGTTTTTTATTTAATTTTCACAGCTATGTTAGATTTACCAAAGGAATATGAAGCGAAGTTTTACAAAGAATATATGTTTAGCATGGCGACTTTTAGTTTAAGCAGTTTCTGTATCATGACTTTCCCACTTGAAATGATTGAAGATAAGAAATTAGGTTGGGCTAAAAATCTGTTTAAAACACCTTTATCTCCAATACATTATTATGCTGGTAAAATTATGAAATTAATGTGCATGTTTTGTATGTCTATAATTGCTTTATTTGTAACTGGAGCGTTGTATAAAGGTGTTGAGATGTCTATAGGAGAATGGATAGGATCAGCTATTTTATTATGGATAGGATCAAGCATGTTCTTATCTATAGGAGTGCTCATATCACAAATTAAAGATATTCAAAAAGCTAGTGCAATAGCGAATATCCTGTATCTAGGTCTTGCTGTAATAGGAGGACTATGGTTTCCTACAGACCAATTTCCAAATTGGCTAAAAGAAATTTCTTATTTAACACCAACTTATAATTTAAGAGAGCTCTCACTTTCTTTTACAACGAGCGGTAGCTTTCACTATGAATCTCTATTTATTTTAATAGTTTATTGTATAATATTTATAAGTACAGCATTATTTATACGTAAAAAAACGGAAGTGATTTAATTGTCCATATTAGATAAAGTTAAAGCGAATCCAATAGGTACTGCAAACACCGTTTATTTGATTTTTCCAATACTGAGTTTAACTGTATTAGGCTATAAAGGTCCTTTATGGGGTGGTATTTTTGTTACCATCCTTTTTATTTTAAGTTATTTGATTATGATTTATGAAGATTTAACGGAAAAGGTTAAATTAAGAAGAGTATTATTATTGATTCACTTTTTAGGAATTATATATTTTGTGGCATTTTTCCATGCTTTTGATATTATGTTCTTCTTTTATGGGGCATTCATTATACCTTATGCTTTTCAGGTAAAGCTAAATTCTATTGAAGTGCTTATGTATTTCATTGCATTTTCATTGAGCCTAACGATAGTTGTACTTGATTATAAAGATTATTTGTTTATTCTTTCTCCTATGAGTATTGTTTTTATTTTGCTTTTGTTAGGTAACTTTAAAGCTATTGAAGCTGATAAGTTAAAAGAAGAAATTAATAGTAAAAACGAACATATTAATATATTAATTGCTGAACAAGAAAGAAATCGTATTGGTCAAGACTTACATGATACTTTAGGTCATGTATTTGCTAGTTTAAGTATTAAGTCTGAATTAGCGATGAAGTTAGCTGATAATGATATCGAACAAGCTAAAGAAGAAATGGCATCAGTTAATGAATTATCTAAGGAAGCTCTAGTAAAAGTAAGAGCGATAGTTGATGACTTGAAACTTCAATCTTTTGAAGAAGAAGTAGAAACAATGGACACATTATTAAAAAATGCAAATTTATCGTTTGAATTTAATCATGCAATTCGTGCTAGTATACTCAGCCCTACAAAGCAATCAGCATTATCTATGGTTTTAAGAGAAGCGATAAATAATGTGATAAAACACGCTCAAGCAACAAAAGTAACAGGGACAATTATAGAAAACGATCAAAATATTATTATGGTTATTGAAGATGATGGCAAAGGTATGAAAAAAATAAACGATAATGATTTTAATAGCATTAAACAAAGAATCAATGTATTTAATGGGGATTTTGAAGTGAATAATATAGATGATGGCTTTAAAATGACAATTAGCTTACCAAAAGGGGGATGATACATTATGATTTCAATTGTCATAGCTGAAGATCAAGAAATGTTGAGAAAAGCCATGGTACAGCTTATGGAATTAAACGATGAATTAGAAATCTTGGGTGATACTGCAAATGGAGAAAATGCACTCACATTAATAAAAGAAAAGAAACCAGATGTAGCAATATTAGATGTAGAAATGCCGAAAATGACAGGTCTAGAAGTATTAAAAGCAATTAAAGAGTCTAATATGGATACGAAAGTTATTATCGTGACTACATTTAAGCGCCCCGGATATTTTGAAAGTGCAGTTGCAAATGATATTGATGCATACGTACTTAAAGAGCGTTCAATAGATGAATTAGTTACAACTATAAAAAATGTAATGGATGGTAAAAAGGAATATAGCGAAACATTAATGACTTCTATGCTTAAATATAAAAACCCTTTAAATCCTAAAGAGCAACTAGTACTTAAAAAGATTGGAAAAGGATTATCGAGCAAAGAGATTTCTAAAGAACTATTTTTGTCAGATGGGACGATAAGAAATTACACATCGACAATCATAGAAAAATTAGAAGCGGAAAACCGTTTCGACGCTTGGCAAATTGCTATAGAAAAAGGTTGGATATAAAAAGAGTTTAGTATATAAATCCAAATAAAGATGAAGAATAATGCGCTAACGTGCTTGTTTACATTCACTAGCCCGTTAGAAAATGTAACGTGCTAGACTGAAATTTCTTGCCCGTAAGAGTCACTATAATACCCTCATATATAACAAAGGATCCAGAACATAAATTTGTCCTGGATCCTTTGTTTTCATTCATTATTTCATTTTAACTGTGCGTATGAAATCGTATAGACCTTCTAGTTGATCTAATTGTTGGTTACAGCGAATACTATCGTGACATATATAATTGCCGTTCTTTGTATATGTGCCATCGCCTTTAGATTTCGTAGTTGATAAGAACATGGAAACATTAGATTCTTTCTTACAAATACTACATACACCTGGTTTAATAGTTGTAGATAAATCACCAACTACACCAGTCAATTTATCATCTTCATACATGATGATATATTTTTTCTGTTTTCCAGAATCGTTCCATCCGATATATGATGTTTCTTTTAAATCAATGTTATCCCAATCTGGTTGTTTAAGTTTTTTAGTCTTTTTGAAGACTTTTTCTATTTGTTTAGATGACGGTTGTTGAAAAGGAATGACATAAACTTTTAAGCCAAGCAATACTTTTTCAATTTGTGAACGATTGATTTTTGGATTCATAATGATGTTTATGAAATTATCTACTTCAGAATATTTTTCTGTGAAAAGTTGTTCTATATGATCGTTTGTTATTGCTTGAAAAGTATCGATTGTTTTTGGGTCATTGACTGATTTATATACGTTAAATAGTTTTTCTGAATGTTCTTTAATACTTACATATTGATATGGTTGAATAAAATTATTCATAATTAATCCCTTCTTATTTTAATTTGAACTTTGGGTATGAATAATTGTAGAGAACATGACACATTTAATAGCATCTTGAGATCCCTCCTTATCAGAAACAAGTATAGTCTTTATTAGTTAGCATTTCAACATACAAAATTGGAGAAAGAAAAAACAGATAAAGTATTTTGCCATATACTTTATCTGTTTTAAATTTTTTGACGCTTATAATTTTAAGCTTTTTTATCGCGTGGTGGCCATATGAAGTAACTTATTGCGATGATTAAATCTATTATAATTACAATTGTCCATAAATTAATGACATCATCCATTGCTTCTGTACGTTTGGGGTCGTGAATGATAAAAATAATAAGATGTAATATACCAGTTCCTAAAATATAAGATATTAAGTGTTTAACCCAGCTTTTTCCGTATTGTTTAGCATAAGCAATGCCTTTCGGTTTATAAGGTTTTGGACCTTCTTTCATAATATAATACTGAAATCTTTCATCCGCCCATTGAATCATACTTTTACCGAATACAATTGAAACTGCAATGTACACTGCTGCAATAGCGTGAGGTAGTTCTGCGGTAGCACCGTGGTATAAATCTAAACTTGTTGAAACAAGCAATATTAAATCTAGCACGGGTGTTAATGCTAAGAAGAATAAACCGAGATTTTTACGTTTAAATATATATCTTGTAACCAAACCTAATAAGATAACTACCCAAAATGCGATTTCACAGAAGATAATAAGCCAGACAATAAAGTTCATGATTTGTCCTCCTTCGTATTCGTTAAAATATGTATTTCAGTACGAATAATTTTTTCAATATCGTTTTATTAGAAAGTATGTCCAAATCATCATCTAACGTATTTTGACCATATATAAAACATTTTAACATAGCTGTATTCAATAAAAGTATCAAAATAAAATAGTTTAAATGTCATTGACTTTAGCAATACCAATATCTATTATTGGGTTAAGAAACGAGATTTTACAATTTCTTAACAAACTTTACAAAAAATTAATATTCGAGGAGGTTTAAAGCATGTTCAATTTTCTAAAGCCAGCTAAACATATTGAACCTTTACCTAAAGAAGAGGTAGACGATACGTATAAAAAACTGAGACTCCAAGTATTTATTGGGATCTTCTTAGGGTATGCAGGTTATTATTTATTACGTAAGAACTTTTCACTCGCGATGCCTGCTTTAATTGATGAAGGATTTAGTAAATCAGAATTAGGTTTTGCCTTATCAGCTATTTCAATCGCTTACGGATTTAGTAAATTTGTTATGGCAACCATTAGTGACCGGAGTAATGCGAGAATATTTTTAACTTTAGGACTTGTATTAACTGCTATTGTTAACTTATTGATGGGTTTTATTCCTGTCTTAACATCAAGCATTACGATTATGTTTATTATGCTGTTCTTAAATGGATGGTTCCAAGGTATGGGATGGCCACCGTCAGGTAGAGTTCTTGTACATTGGTATAGTGTGAGTGAACGTGGAGGTAAGACTGCTATTTGGAATGTTGCGCATAATGTGGGCGGCGGATTGATGGCGCCACTTGCTTTATTAGGTATCTCTATTACAGGAACACTTTCATTTGGCTACTTAAAAGGGTTTGAAGGAGCCTTTATTTATCCAGCAATACTCGCATTAATTATTGCATTAGTTTCATATATTCTTGTTAGAGACACACCTCAATCGATGGGATTACCACCAATTGAAGATTATAGACAAGATTATCCAAATGAAAATAGAGAAACATTAGAAGTAGAACTGACAACTAAAGAAATATTGTTTAAATATGTACTAAATAATAAATGGGTTTGGATGATAGCAATTGCAAATATATTTGTTTATTTTGTAAGGTATGGTGTGCTTGATTGGGCTCCAACTTATTTAAGCGAAGAAAAAGATTTTAATTTAAATGCATCTGGTTGGGCTTACTTCTTATATGAATGGGCAGGTATACCAGGTACATTATTATGTGGATATATTTCAGATAAAGTATTTAAAGGTAGAAGGGGACCAGCTGGCTTCATATTCATGTTAGGTGTAACAATAGCCGTTGTTATTTATTGGCTAAATCCTCCTGGAAATCCATTGGTGGATAATATTGCTTTAATCGCAATAGGCTTTTTAATCTATGGACCAGTAATGTTAATTGGCTTACAAGCATTAGACTATGTACCTAAAAAAGCGGCAGGTACTGCAGCAGGACTAACAGGTTTGTTTGGCTATTTAGGTGGTGCAGTTATGGCTAATATTATCATGGGTCTTGTTGTAGATAACTTAGGATGGGATTCTGGTTTCTTATTGTTAACAATTGTAAGTGTGTTAGCAATGTTAAGCTTTATATTCACATGGAATAAACGTGGACAAGAAATTGTAAAATAAAATACTATAAAATATATAATACACTCTAAAAGATGAATGGTTTCATTTTTTAGAGTGTATTTTTCATTATCTAATAAAACAAAAAAATTCAAAAAATATAAAGAATTTAATTTCAATTTATTGTAAAACAAGTTAAAATATTAATGCTAAATTTAGCAATGCTTTTAAAAATAAAAAAATATTTTATTAGGAGTTTTTGGTATGAAAAATATATACGAAATCAAATACTTTAAATACTCTGCAACTAAATATAGAAATCATAATGGA
Source organism: Mammaliicoccus sp. C-M13 (assembly GCF_022386845.1). NCBI lineage: Bacteria > Bacillati > Bacillota > Bacilli > Caryophanales > Staphylococcaceae > Mammaliicoccus > Mammaliicoccus sp. C-M13. The sequence continues at coordinate 90,881 of NZ_JAJNHQ010000001.1, forward strand.
TTATCTTTCTTTGTGGTGTTAAAAGGGCAAGTTATGTTGACCATCAATTCTGAAAGTACAACTTATCGAGAAGGAGAAATATTTTTATTGAAGCATAATGAATGTTATAAGTTGGATGTTTCTGAAGGAAATATCGTCGTACAAATACATTTTTATGAATCACTACTTGATAACCTTATTCCTGAATTATTAACTAATCAATTCCAATTGAAAAACCAATCAGAAACGATTCAACTGAGAGAGCAGTTAATTCAACTTTGCAGTATATATTTAACAAAAGATGACGATAAAAATATTAAAATATTAAAAACATTACTATATATAGTAGAGAATATAAAAACGAGTTTCGAATTTTCTTATGATATGGACACAATTTCTACTGAAGATTTACACCCTGTCATCGAAGAAATCAAGAACTATATTTATATTAACTATAATGAGAAAATCACTATGAACACTTTTACATCTAAATATCATTTATCGGAGTCTTATTTTTCAAAAATGTTTAAAGAACAAATGGGTATGAATTTTAAAGATTATTTAACGGATATTAGGTTATTGAATAGTATTTACGATTTGATTCATACAAATGAAAAAGTCATTGATATATCAGAAAAACATGGATTTTATAACGTGTCAGCATACATTAGCTCATTTAAATTACATTATGGTATAACACCTAAAAAGTATCGAACAATGTTTCAGAGTGAAAACACGAAATTTGCAAGACAAAATTTTTATAACGAAATAGACTACGAAAAGAAACTAAGTATAGATGAAATTAAATCGTATCTAAAATATTTTAAAACAACATATATAAATACAGATATTCAACAAGATAAAGAAATGTTATTGTTAAAATAAAAAGGAGACAAGAAGATGATAGTAGCATATATTGCTATGATAATGTTAATTATCATAGCGGTGACTTCTATAATAAAAGACATAACAGATAATAATGAAAATAAGAAAAAGAACCTTTTACCAAGTATAGCTATGTTGCTTGGAGGTATTATCATGCTTGTTTATAGTTTAGTATATTTGAGTTGAACACATATATGAAGTTCTATGTAGCAAGACGAGGCCCACATGCAACATAGAAGGTGAGAATGTTGCAAGACGAGGTCCACGTGCAACATAGAAGGTGAGGATGTTGCAAGACGAGGTTCACATGCAACATATAAGGTGAGAATGTTGCAAGACGAGGTTCACGTGCAATATATAAGGTGAGAATGTTGCAAGACGAGGTTCACGTGCAACATAGAAGGTGAGAATGTTGCAAGATAAGTCCTACGTGCAACATAGAAGGTGAGAATGTTGCAAGACGAGGCCCACATGCAACATATAGGGTGAGAATGTTGCAAGACGAGGTTCACGTGCAACATAGAAGGTGAGAATATTGCAAGATGAAGTTCACATGCAACATTTGATCTCCCATTAACATACTCAGTCTAATTAAAACCACCGATTCAAATAATGAATCGGTGGTTTGCTATACATTTATGATTGTGAAATATATTTTTTAATAACTTCTTTATTTTTTTCTTTGAAAATATCGTTGTGGCTTGATACACGGCCGCCTGCCTGTGCTTCAGGATCTATATAACTTTTAGCTAAGTTTGCTGCATTAGCTGCGTCATTGAAACATGATGCGATAAGGTGTGCTTTTGCATCGTGTTTAAGAATATCTCCAGCACCAAAGATACCTTGTACTGACGTTTGTGTATTACCTAAGCCTTCAATAAAGAAATCATTTACTAAGTTAACTTTTGTTTGTGCATTGTGTAGCAATTCAGATTCACGATCGAAACCATGACTAATAATCACTTCTTCAACTGGAATCACTTCTTGTTCTTTCGTTTCAACATGTTCTAACACAACTTCTGAAATAACAGGTTTATCTGGCTGACTGTTTAACTGTTTGATGACCATACTAGGTTTCTTAATAACGTCTAATTTTTCTAGGAGATTTTTCATGTGTTCGTGACCTGATATTTCTTCTTTTCTATAACAGATTGTAACACTTTTAGCATATTCAGACAGGTCACAAGCCCAGTCTAGAGCTGAGTTCCCAGCACCTGAAATTAATATATGTTTATCTTTATATTTTTGGATAGATTGTACAACATAGTTTAAGTTTGATAGTTCAAAACGCTCTGCACCTTCTATATCAAGTGTAAGTGGTTTAATAATTCCGCCACCGACAGCAATAATTATAGATTTTGAATGATATTCATTGTCTTTATCTGTGGATATTATGAAATGTTGTTCTTCTACTTTTTGAATGTCTACTACTTTTTCCCCTAAACATACTTCAGGATTAAAATGTAATCCTTGTTCTACTAGATCTTGTATAACTTCATAACAAGGTTTTGGAGCAAGTGCACCAATATCCCATATAACTTTTTCTGGATACACATGCATTTTCCCACCCAATTTATCTTGGAAATCAACAATTCTTACGCTCATTCCTCTTAATCCCGAATAGAAGCTTGCGAACAAACCTGCTGGACCCCCGCCAATAATCGTAACGTCTGTTATATTCATAAATCGTGATTCCTCCTATTTTTCTACTTACGAGTATTATCCTACATCTGCAAATGATAATCAATATCATTGAATAGATTGTAATAATTTAATAAATAAAAAATTACCCACTAAAGTTATAATTTAGGTGGGTAATTTCGAATATATAATATTTTATTTTCAGTTAAATCCTAAAAATTATTGAACTGGGAATAATTTTTCAATTGTATCTAAGTTTTCTTTTGTTAATTTTACATCTAAAGTTTTTAAATTATCGATGACTTGGTCTTTACGTTTAGCACCTGGAATAATAACATCTAATGATGGTTTTGTTAAATAGAAAGCAAGTACAATGTGTGCAACTTCAACATTGTGTTCTTTAGCAATATCACGTAATTTATCGACTTTTTTAAGATTTTCTTTAAATCGTTCACCTTGGAATTCTGGATTATCTGCTCTTAAGTCATTAAATGTTGTATTTTCATCATATTTACCCGCTAATAGTCCAGAAACTAATGGGAAGTAAGGGATAAAAGTAATATTGTTTTCTGCTGTATAATTTAAAATTTCTTCGTTTTCTCTATTTAATAAGTTATATTCTAATTGTACGACATCAACATGTCCATCTTTATTTGCTTCTTTTAATTGTTCTAAACTAAAGTTTGAAACACCAATTGCTTTAATTTTACCTTGTTCTTTTAATTCTTGTAGTGTTGCTACTGCTTTATCTTTTGGTGTGTCTTCATCTGGAAAATGTATATAATATAAATCTATATAATCAGTTTGTAATCTTTTTAGACTATTTTCCACTTGTTCTTTTAAAAATTCAGGGTCATTGGAGAGTTTTGTTTCATCGCCGTCAAAATAATGAGCACCCTTAGTTGCGATTACAACATCTTCTCTATTGTATTCTTTGACAACTTCTCCAACGAGTTCTTCAGAACGACCTGGCCCATATATAAACGCAGTATCTAGAAGGGTAACACCATTTTCAATTGCTGCTCTCACAACATCTTTACCTTGTTCTTCATCAAGATTTGGATATAAATTGTGCCCACCAACAGCATTTGTACCTAAACCAATTGGATTAACTTTGATATCTGTTTTACCTAATTTTGAAAGCTCTGTCACAAAAATCACTCCTTATCTTTTATATATACCTTATCATTTAACTAAGACTTATTTAAAGGTTAATGCTTAAAGCTACTGCCAATACAAAAAGAGAGTCTGGAACAATTATTTATGACCCAGACTCCTTTAATTAATTTTGTTATTAAAACTCTTCGTATTCTGCTGGATCTTGGTCTTTTAGTCTACCATCAGATTTAGTTAAATTGTCTATAGTGTGTAAATCTTCTGATTCTAAATAGAAGTCGAAAATATCAAGATTTTGTATTTGTCTTGCGTTTGATGTTGACTTAGGAATTGGAACTACACCATTTTGCACATGCCATTTTAATATAATTTGTGGAATTGTTTTATTATATTTTTCTGCGATTTGTTCGATGTTTTTATCGTGAATAACTTCTGATGCACGACCTAACGGGCTCCATGCTTCAGTTATGATGCCTTTTTCTTCATGATATTTAATAGCATCTTTCTGATTAAAGTACGGATGCAGTTCAATTTGGTTAACAGCCGGTAGTACACCTGTTTCTTTTTCTAAAGTTTCAAGATGTTCTGGTAAGAAGTTACAAACACCAATTGATTTTACCAGTCCCATTTTTTGAGCTTCAATTAATGCCTTCCAAGCTTCTACGTATAAACCTTGTTTAGGATTTGGCCAATGAATTAAATATAAATCAATGTACTCAACGCCAAGACGGTATATAGATTCTTGAATTGTTCTAGCTGCTTGCTCATAACTATGATAGCGACCAGGTAATTTAGAGGTAACAATAATTTGATCGCGACTAACATGACTTTGCTGCATCGCTTTACCTACAGTACCTTCATTTTCATAGTTATATGCAGTATCTAATACTCTATAACCATTGTTAAGTGCATTTACAATTGCATGAACACCTGATGCGCCATTCAATTTATATGTACCAAAACCGACTTGAGGTATTACGTGTCCATCAATTAAATTATAATTTTCCATGAAAAAAACGCCTCCAATATTTTTATGTTTACTATATATCAAACTATATCATATTATAATAAATAGATTGAATTTTTAGATTTCAAAAATAAATAAAAGTCGGTAAAATTCTTTTAAAAAAACTTCTTGAAAACGTATTGAATTCACTATAACTTTGTAGTAACATGTATCTCATTGCGTAAGACAGTATAGCTATGAGCTAGAGGTCATATTATGAAGTAAAGAAGGGTTAGTATGGAACGCGTATGTGTCATTTCATTAAGCATTATAGATGCGATATTGATACTCATGTTGTTGCTGTTTAATACATTTATTATTTCAAATATTTATGTGTTAACAGTTTATACTTTAATCATGGTACTGGTTTCTGGTTATATAGTGTATTTAGCTATAAGTATGAAATGCGATCAATCTATTAATCAATTTGATCAATTTGACCAAACATACAAATAACAAAAAGAATATAAAGCAAATAATGATTAAAAGTTATAGCAATTGAGCCACTGTGCTCAATTGCTTTTTATATGTCATAATTTATTAAAAATTTGTAAAATTCTTTCTTAAATCTAGTAACATACATAGGTTATGCATGGTATAATGATGTTGTTTTTAATTAATCATAAAGGTGGACAAATAACGATGTTTTTAATCATCAATATAATTGGTTTGTTAATATTCATTGGAGTCGCTTTTCTTTTTTCTAGGGATAAGAAGAATATTGATTGGAAATCAGTTCTAATACTTATTGTTATTAACTTAGTATTAGCATGGTTCTTCACTCAATTTTCATTCGGGGCAAAATTTGTTAAAAGTGCGGCAGATGGCGTGTCATGGTTATTAGAGTCTGCATTCTCAGGTATTGGGTTTGCATTCGACAGTTTTGTAGCACCGGGACCAGGAAAAATGGATATGGCAGTTTCTGCTTTATTACCAATTCTACTTGTAGTACCAGTATTTGATATTTTAATGTACTTAGGTATATTACCTAAATTTATCTCATTCTTAGGTTTAGTCATTTCAAAAATAACAAGACAACCTAAATTTGAATCATTCTTCTCAATTGAAATGATGTTTTTAGGAAACACAGAAGCTTTAGCAGTATCATCTAAACAATTAACATCTATGAATAAAGTGAGAGTATTAACAGTTGCAATGATGTCTATGAGTTCCGTTTCAGGTGCGATTGTTGGTTCTTACATACAAATGATTCCGGGAGAATTTGTATTAACAGCGATTCCATTAAACATCATTAATGCAATCATCGTTACAACAATATTAAATCCATTTGATTTAGATCCAGAAGAGGATGTGGTAGCTGAAATAGACGAAGGAGAAAAACAACCATTCTTCTCATTCTTAGGAGATTCAGTTATTAACGCCGGTAAATTGGTATTAATCATTATTGCATTCGTTATTGCATTTGTTGCGATAGCAGACTTGATAAATAAATTATTAGGCATTATGGATCCTATTCCATATTTACCAGAAATAAGATTAGAGTATATACTTGGTATCTTTATGTATCCATTTGCATTGCTATTAGGCTTGCCGTTCGGAGAAGCTTGGGTTGTAGCACAACAAATGGCGCTCAAAATTGTAACGAATGAGTTCGTAGTTATGAGCACTATCAGTAAAGAAATAGGTGAATATTCTACACATAGAGCTGCAGTTATCAGTACATTCTTAGTATCATTTGCTAACTTCTCTACAATTGGAATGATAATTGGTACTTTAAAAGGTATCGTTAAAGATGATGTATCTAACTTTGTTTCTAAATATGTGCCAATGATGTTGTTATCAGGTATATTAGTATCACTATTAACAGCAGCATTCGTCGGATTATTTGCTTGGTAAACTTAAATAAGCGATAATCTATTTAATAAGTTAATTTTAAAAGCAGCAAGCACATATAGTGTACTTGTTGCTTTTTTTAATAAGGAGGACAAACCGTGGTTAAACGTGTTTTAGATATTTCTGGTATATGTTTATGGATTGCTACTCTATTAATTATATTGATTAATTATCCTTGGTTGCCTAGTGAAATTCCAAGTCATTATAATGTCTCAGGCGAAGCGGATGCTTGGGCTACAAAAGCCTTTATTTTCTTTTTACCAACTTTAGGTATAATAATATGGGGAGTATTACATTTCATAACACGTGGGACTAAATTGGATCGGTATATAAATGTTTCTACATTATATGGTCCACCGAGTAACGAGCAGATTTCAAGTGCTAAGTTTTTAATAGATGTTCTGAAATTTGAAACAGTTGCCTTATTTTCATATCTAGCTATTAAAGATATATATACGGCATACGGTAAGCCATTTAACCTAGGAATGTGGGAAGCAATAATTATATTGGGTATATTTGGTGTAACAATTTTATTATCTATGATACATAACTATGATTTAGATAAGAAGAAAAAAGAAGAATAGGTGATGGAATGATTCAAGAATGCACTTGGCCTAAAAGCGACTTAATGAAAGATTATCACAAAAATGAATGGTGTAGGGTGAGTAAAGATGACCAATATATATTTGAAATGCTATCTCTAGAAGGTGCTCAAGCAGGATTGTCATGGGAAACTGTCATTCAAAAACGAAAAGAATATCAAGAAGCCTTTCATAACTTCGATATAAAAAAATGTTCCGAACTAACTGACAAAGAAATTGAAGACATTAAAGAACAATATAATGTCATAAAACATATGGGAAAGTTAAAGTCCGTTCGAAACAATGCAGTGCAAGTGATAAAACTTCAAGAAGAGTGGGGCAGTTTATCTAACTTTTTATGGTCTTATGTAAAAAATGAACCTATAATAAACGAATGGAAGGATATTAATGAAGTACCTGCAGAATCAGAACTATCCATTCAACTTAGTAAAGACTTGAAAAAGCGTGGATTTAAGTTTGTCGGCCCAAAAATCGTATATTCTTTTCTACAAAGCATAGGCATAATTGATGATCATATTATAACTTGTCCTTTCCATACTTATAATAGATAAAATTAGGGAGTGGGACAGAAACCTTATTTTAAAAAAACAGTTCTTACAATATAACAAACGAGTCTGAAACATTAAATATGTTCCAGACTCGTTTTATTTATCTTTTTTGTTTCCAAGAGAAAAGAAGAACTATATTAATTCGTTATTTGAGCATTTCTAATAAACGCATCTCCATCGACCATTTCATCATCATTTTTCAGCATAAACAGCCCGAATATACCTGCAACCATTACGATGACAGAAATAATGATAAATGTATAATTGTAACCAACAGCATCTCTTAACATACCTAATGGTGTAGAAAGTATTACTGAACCGATTTGTCCAGATATTTGTAAACCTACTAGATATAGTGTTGCTGATAACTTTGGATCGAAGTGTAATGTGATATATCTAAATGCCGGTAACATGAATAATGGTACTTCTAATGCATGCATCATTTTAATCATAGACATTAAAACAGTACTATCGGTAGCAGCACTTAAACCTATTCTAAGAAACATGACTGAAACGCCAAGCATTAATGTAGGTTTTACTCCTATTTTCATCATGATAATAGGAACAACCCCCATCATTAAAGCTTCACAGAACACTTGAATAGCATTTAAATTACCATACATAGTTTGCCCAGTTTTTGGATCATCAAATAGTTTTGTATAGAAATCTGGGAACATTTGCCCATCATAAATACCGTAGAAAGTAGCTGTAAACATAATGAACAACATTACAATCCACAGATGTTTCATTTTAAGTGTCCTCATGAAGTCTCGAGCTGATGGTATAGCATCGTCCCCAGGATTATCTCGTAAATTTCTAATTTTAACCTTCTCACTTTTAGATCTCCAAAAAATAAGAATTAATAATAGTACTAAAGCTATTAAAGAACCTAACCAAAAATTAAGCTCAGGATCTATAACAAACAAATGACCTGCAACTAAAGCTGATATCGCATATCCAACAGAACCCCAAGCTCTAGCTTGACCGTATTTAAAATTAAATAAACGGCTTAGTTTCTCTGAAACTGTTTCGTAAACACCAGTTGCAGAGAGGAATCCAGCAGAAAGGAATATAGAACCTACTATTACACCAATAAAGAAATGATTTTGAATCAAACTTTTATAAACTAAAGTAAAAAATGGACCAACTAATACAGACATAGAAGCACAGAAAATAATTAATGTTCTTTTAATAACAAGCTTATCTTGTATTATTCCATAACCAAATAAAAATAAAATTGTTACAAATGAGTTTACAGAATATATTGTACCGATTTCTCTACCTGATAATCCTAAACCATTATCTTCTGATGCAAGCCAAATTTGGAATAGAGACCACCAAATAGACCATGATGCAAAATATAAAAACATTGTCATAGAACTTTGTAAATAAGAAACATTTTGGAAGTTTTGAAAATACTTGTTCATACCAGTTCTCCTCTTTAACTTTATTTGAAAACGTTTTCGTTAAAAGTATTATATATTTACAATAATCGAATGTCAACCGGTTGACATAAATATAATATTAGCCTTGATTCCAAATAGTAAAGAGGATATATGTATAAAAGGAGTGAGTAAGAAGGGGGTTAAAGAGGGAATAGAGTATAGCGGTTTATGATTTTACAATGGATAGTGTTATAATACATTCAAATATATATTTGAATGAGGTGTGTTATGTTTCAGACAATAATAACTGCTACAGTGCTTTATGTTGCTACTGCAGTTGATTTATTAGTAATTCTTTTAATTTATTTTGCTAAGGCAAACACTAAAAAAGAATATAAAGATATTTATATTGGACAATATTTAGGTTCTCTCATATTAATAATTGTGAGTTTATTTTTAGCATTTGTATTAAATTATGTTCCAGAAAAATGGATTTTAGGTTTGCTGGGTCTAATTCCTATATATTTAGGTATTAAAGTAGCTATTTATGATGATTGTGAGGGAGAAAAAAGAGCCAAGAAAGAATTAAATAAAAAAGGTTTATCAAAATTAGTTGGTACTGTAGTTTTAGTTACGGTAGCAAGTTGTGGTGCTGATAATATCGGGCTTTTTGTTCCATATTTTGTAACGTTAAATAGTATTGAATTGTTAACCACTTTGTTAGTATTTGTGACATTAATTTTTATTTTAGTATTCACAGCTCAGAATTTAGCAAATATACCTGGAATTGGTGAAGTTGTAGAGAAATTTAGTCGTTGGATTATGGCTGTTATTTATATAGCCTTGGGAGTATTTATTGTTATTGAAAATAAAACTATTTCAACATTGTTAAGCTTTATATTATGATAAAGGATAGTGATTTAAATGGATAAAACAATTACTTGTGATGTGATTTGTATTCATGAAGAGAAAGTTGAAAATGCTATGAAGTTTATAAATGAAGATAAATCACAAAAATTAATTAATACATTACTAAAGATAAGTGATGAAAACAAATTGAAAATTATATTAGCTTTAATTCAAGAAAAAGAGTTGTGTGTATGCGATTTATCGGTAACATTAAATATGAGTATTGCATCTACCTCTCATCATTTGAGAAGTTTATATAAAAATGATGTACTTAATTTTTATAAAAAGGGGAAGATGGCTTACTATTTTATTAAAGATAACGAAATAAAATCATTGTTATTACAACATTTAATAATTATAAAATAAAAGGCTGAGACATATGTCTCAGCCTTTAGTTACAAACAAGATTATTATTCCGATACTTCTTTAAATTGTTTTATTCTGTCGCCAATTTCATCTCTGACGCGTTGAAATTCTGACCAATCTTTACCTGCTGGATCATCAAATCCCCAATGTTCTTTTTTGACACTGGCTGGTATAGTAGGGCAGTTATTATCTGCATCACTACATAATGTTACTACTAAATCAGATTGTTTCAGGATATTATTATCAATTAAATCAGACGTTTGTTCTGAAATATCAATGTCTACTTCTTTCATAGCTTGAATTGCCTTAGGATTTACACCGTGCGTTTCTATACCAGCAGAATATACATTCCATCCTTCACCTAGTAAAGATTTACCCCAACCTTCAGCCATTTGGCTACGACAAGAGTTACCAGTACATATAAAATAAATTGTTTTGTTAGTCATAATTATTGTCCTCATTTTTAGTATATAGTAAACATTAGGTATAAATATATAACCTAAACTATTAATAGAGTACCATCTATATAGGTATAGGTCTATGTGGATGGTATTTTGTTTCTCTTTCAATACAAAAACGCCCTCTAAGTTTTCACTTTTTTAGTGTATACTTTGAAGGGCGTTTTAATAATTAGTGGATGTGAATTTTCTATTGAATATCTTTGCTTAAAGTATTATCAATAAAGTACTCTAATGAGTCTCTTAATTCTGTGTATTGTTCATTTTCCATGTCTAATTTTTTAAATGAAGTGACGACTTCGTCTAAAATGGCACTTTGTGTTTCAATGCCTTGTTGAGTTAAAGAAACACGTAAATTTCTTTCATCATTAACCGCTCTTTCTCTGTTAATGAATCCTTTTTCTTCTAATTTTTTTAAAAGTGGTGTTAGAGTACCTGAATCTAGGTATAATCTATCACCTAACGTCTTGATATTGATCACTTCTTTTTCATCTATAGCTACAAGAACGATATATCCAGTATAAGTTAAATTATATTTCTTTAATAACGGTGTATACTTTTTAATTAATTCTTTTGACGCAACATATAATAAGAAACCAATTTGTTTATCAATAGGTGGTAAACCCATTTTATCATCCTCCTTACGTCAAAATTAAGCCTATTATGAAATGGGTTCAAAGTCAAGTTGTAACAAAAATGTTCATAAAATTGCATAAATTATGGTGCTCAATTTACTATTTATATGAATTTTTTGGAAATAAGATAGAAAATAAATAAATATTGAATTTTCAGTTAAATTACAGCTGAATTTTTGATATTCTTATAGGTATAGCAAAGTGAGGTGGTGGGTGGATGGATAAACAGAATGTTCCTGAAGAGTTAGTTCAAGAAATTGTAATGAAAGCTGGTCGTGTCCTGTTGGAAGCTGGAGCAGAAGCGTTCAGAGTAGAAGATACGATGTATAGAATGGCAAAACATCTAGGCTATCCAAATAACCAGTGTTATGTTAGTTCCACATTCATCAACTTTGCTTTAGACGTAAACGATAATATTAGGGTATATCGTGTTAGTAAAAGAGATACAAATTTGGGAGATATTCATCGTGCGAATAATGTATCACGAATGCTCGTGAACGAACAAATTACTGCTATAGATGCATTGGAAAGACTGAATAAAATACATGCTTCACCTTTACCTTACTCACTGAAACTTAAATTTTTTATAGCGGGATTTATATCACTGTTCTTTCTATATTTATATAGTGGGGATATGCAAGATATATTGGCTACCTTTTTAGCAGGTGCTATAGGTTATACTATAGTAGAATTGGTGCACTCTTGGACGAGAGTGAAATTTATTGCAGAGATTATTGCAGCCGCCGCAATTGCCTTAATTGCCATCTATAATCAAATGTGGCTAGGTGAAGATACACTTAATATCGTTATCATATCAGCAGTCATGCCAATTGTACCAGGTGTATTAATAACTTGTGCAATACAAGATTTATTCCTAGGACAACTGTTGGTAGGTATTTCTAAAGGGTTAGAAGCGACCTTTACCTCTATTGCCATCGGAACAGGTGTAGGTATTATATTATTAATTTTCTTTTGAGAGGTGAGGTACGTTGATAACAATAATCTTAAATATAGTATTTAGTTTTGGTGCATCTTGTTTTTTTGGATTATTGTTTAACGCGCCAAAATATTTACTTGTACCAGCTGGTCTAGTTGGAGCTGTTGGCTGGGGAATGTTTCAAATTAGTATATTCTATGATTATTCAGATATTCAGGCATCATTCTTTGGTGGATTTTTTGTTGGTATCATGAGTCATTATATGTCGAGAAAATTTTTCTCTCCTGCCATCCTTTTTATTATCCCAGGGATTATCCCACTTGTTCCCGGTGGTACAGCTTATCAAGCAATTAGAAATTTAGTGCTTAACAATTATCATGAAGCATTAGTCACAATGATACAAGTTGCTTTAATATCTAGCGCTATAGCTCTAGGGTTATTAATATCTGACTTGTTATCTAAATTATATTTTACTTATGGTAAACAAATAAAATTAAAAAGAAATTAAGAAATCAGGCAAGATAGTTAATCATCTCGCCTGATTTTATCATTTCCTAGGAAATATATTATTCATAAATGTACTGTATAACTTCCAATGCTTGCTCAATTGTTTCTACTGTAACATTTGCTTTATTAGATAGTTCTTTAAGTGGATGGATTAAATCTGTAGGTCTCACAATAATTAATGGTTTATTTAGAGTAATCGCAGCAGACGCATCCATTGCTGTATTCCATTGTTTATACTTTTCTCCAAATAAAGCGATAACAATATCTGCTTTATTCATCAATACTTGTGTACGTAAGTTGTTGATATCAGAAGCAGCGTTATCTCTATAATAATTGTTAGGTTGCTCTCCTAAGATATCTTCTCCAATGTTATCTGAACGATCATGGTTTGTTTGTGGACCAACAAATGTTAGTGGTAAGTCTTGTTGCTTAGCTTTTTGTGCAAGTTCATCACGCCAATCATCATGAATTTGACCTGCTAAATAAACAGTTAAATTTAACATATAATAAAATCCTCCTTTTAACTAAGTTTAACATATGCAAAAAGGATTACATATTTGATATGATTGTAAAAAATATAATAGTTCAAAAATTATGAAAGTGGGTCCTAAATATGTGTTCAGTAACAATTGATAAAATTAAAAATGAAGAAGTTACGATTTTATCTAAAATTTGTAAACAAACTTTTAGTGATGCTTTTAAACATACAATGTCTGAAGAAGATTTAAAAACATTTTTCAAAGAGGCTTATAGTACAGAGGCATTACTAGATGAAATGAGTAATAAACAATCATGGTACTTTTTTGCTAGATATAATGGAGAAGTAGCAGGTTATATGAAATTAAACATTGGAGACGCTCAAACAGAACCAAAAGGTGAAGACTATTTGGAAGTACAGCGATTGTATATGTATCGCGAATTTCAATCCAAAGGTATAGGTAGCATACTTATGGAAAAAGCATTTGAAATTGCGCGTGAGAATGGAAAGAAAAAATTATGGCTAGGCGTGTGGGAAAATAACCACAGAGCTATAGAATTTTATGAAAGACATGGCTATAAAATAACAGGATCACATCAATTTTATGCAGGGAATGACATATCTACAGATTATATAGTAGAAACAAATATAAGTTGATTATAGAAAAACACTTCCGTATAGATTCATGTAGTATGAACCAATACGGAGGTGTTTTTATTATATTTTTATTTATTGTATATTTAAAAGTTTATGAACTCTTTATACACAAAAACACAAGTAGCTATGATAAAACTTTGAAGCAGTACTGATTTAAAATTAGATCCTTTTTCTCCTTTACTAAAGGTATTTATTAAACCATTTATGAGTAACATAACTATGGATAATAAAATAAATGTTAATAGATATACTACTAGTGATGAAATCATTGAAATTCCTCCGTTCTTGTAAAGTTACTAATGTAAGCGCTTTATAATTATATTAAATCACTTTGATTGGGATAAAACAATCTTTTTTTACAATTTCTAGGAGGTTTATTCGTTCAGATTTTCACTGATGAAAAGGTAGCTATGTTGCAAGACGAGATCCACGTGCAACATAATGCCCCCGAAAGTTGCAAGACGAGATCCACGTGCAACATAATGCCTCCGAAAGTTGCAAGACGAGATCCACGTGCAACATAATGCCTCCGAAAGTTGCAAGACGAGATCCTCGTGCAACATAATGCCTTCGAAAGTTGCAAGACGGGTTCCACGTGCAACATAATGCCCCCGAAATTTGCAAGACGAGATCCACGTGCAACATAATGCCTCCGAAAGTTGCAAGATGAGATCCACGTGCAACATAATGCCTCCGAAAGTTGCAAGACGGGTTCCACGTGCAACATAACATACTCCTTATTGACAAGACTACTGAGAAAAGGCAATAAGGCTATCGTTATTGACACGTTTGGTGAGAAAAGACAATAAGGCCACCATTATTGACAGGTTTTGCAAGAAATGACAATAAAAATAGAAGTTGAGACATAAATACATGTCTCAACCTCTAAAAATTCAATAAGCCATATTATAATAAACTTTGAATAGCATCGACTAGACTGTAAATACCTAAGAATGATACTACAAGTACTACAAACAGCCCGATAATATTCAACACGATACCATTTGCGAATTTTCCCATCATATTTTTCTTGTTTAAAATGATAAATATTAAAATCGCAATGATTGGTAAAATAACGCCATTTAAAGCTTGTGCGAGTAACAGTACTTCAAGTGGTTCAAATCCTAGTGCTGAAGTTATAATACCGATAAATATAACAACAGCGAATACGAAGCGGTATTTTTTGCTTTTAACGCCACCTTTCCAACGTAAGCAACTGCTTATTGTTGCTGCTGCGCCCATTGGAGAGGCTATTGCTGAGGATAACCCGGCTGAAAATAGTCCGATACTCATAAATAATGGTGCGAAATCTCCGAGAATTGGCTTAAGAGGCTCAGATAGTTGAACAAGACTTGATACTTCATCTCCTTCAATTAATGTACCAGCTGTGATCAGTATTGCAGCGGATATGATACCACCTAAACCTATCGCAACGATTGTATCTATACGTACTGCCTTTAAATCTTTAATACCGTTAAATCGTTCGTGAATAGAACTCGCGTGTATAAAGAAGTTATAAGGTACGACAGTTGTACCTATTAACGCGATAACTGTTAATAAAGAGCCATTAGGTATACTTGGTACAAATGCTCCTTTGAGTACTGCACCAAAGTCTGGCTGTATAACAATAACTGTCGTAACAAATATAATGCCCATTACTAATACAAGAACAGTCATGACTTTTTCGATTAAATCGTAACTACCAATTAAACCTATGCATAAAATGATAACGCCAATAATAGGTGCGATAACATTTTCAGGCACACCTATTAAATAGGCGGCACCTAAAGAAGTCCCTAGCAAATCTCCAGATATGTATGCAGCACAACCAACAGCAACAGCTATCATACTAAACCATACTGTGATGAGTTTTAGTAAATGATGATTGAATATATCCCGGATTGCTTCACCTAAGCCTTCATTGGTAACGAGTGCTAAACGTGCAACCATTTCTTGAAGCGCAATGGTCGCGATAATAGAGAATAAGACTGCCCAAAGCAGACTATATCCAAAGCCTGCTCCCCCTTGAGTCATCGTTGTAACAGTTCCAGGACCTATGAAAGAAGCGGTTATAATCATACCTGGTCCGAATATACCAAAGTTACTTTTCCTTTTATTTTCTACGATTTAAACCATTCCCTTCGTTTACAAAAACATTAAGCTTTATTTAAATGTTTTATATGTCCTGCTAATACGTAAAGCACAGCTGTAGATACAAAGTGAGATGAATTTTGATTAGCGTCTTGCATTGGATAGACTTCTACAAAATCCATACCAACTAAACCTAATTTTCCAAATTCATAAATCATTGTTAATAATTCATAACTTGTTAAACCATTGCCATCTACAGGGCCTCCTGGATTAAAAGCAAAGTCCAACACATCACTACAAATCGTTAAATATACAACATCTACATCATTACTTGCTTGCAAATATATATCTTTAGCGAACTTGCGTAAATCGTCAGTTTCACGTATATCATTGATTGTAATCGTAACTGCGCCATTTTCTTTAGCGAACTTTCCTGTTTCAGGCTGGTTTCTTGGGCCGTGTATTCCTGTATGAATAAGGCTTTCATTACGAATACCTTCAGTTTCATAAAGTCTCATGAAAGGTGTATTACGAGCGAATTGCTCATTTTCATAATTCGGCATATTATCATAATGTGCGTCTAAATGGATGATACCTACACGTTTTCCAGTGTTAGTTAAGGCTTTTAAAATTGGATAAGTTATACCATGATCGCCGCCTAAACCTACTAGAAACTTTTCAGAACGCCATAAATTTTCGGCAAATTTCTCTATGTTTTGCACAGTTTCATCAACGTCATGAGGTACTGTTGAAACATCGCCTACATCACCGATTGTTAAATGTTCGTGTACATCAATATGATCCAATTCAGGAAGATAACCACTGTATCTTGCTGAAGACAGCCTAATTTGCTTAGGACCTAATTCACAACCTGTGTAGTCTCCCCAAGTACACGGGCCTTCAAATGGAACACCATAAACTAATACATCAGTTGAATAATCTTTACTCTTTGATAAATTTTGTGATCCTAAAAAACAAGGTGTATTGCCATAAATTCGTTCACTCATTGTAATAATACTCCTTTCTCTTAATAATGGTAATTATATAAAAGTATTCACTAGTTATCAAATTTTTCTGAATATTATTTGGTATAATGGGAATAATAAATTAAATATTAATAAAGATTCGGAGGTATTTAACGAGATGAAAAATAAAGTGTCATTTTTATTTGCATCAATAATAATTTTATCTGGTTGTAGTATTACGATAGGCGAACCAGCCAAAGATAATAATGCTAAACAGGAGGATAAATCGGAGAATAATGACACAAATAATGAAAACAACAAACAATCTACTCCTAATATTGATATATTGTCACAAGATTTTTCCGATAATTAT
This sequence comes from Mammaliicoccus sp. C-M13, assembly GCF_022386845.1. Taxonomy (NCBI): domain Bacteria; kingdom Bacillati; phylum Bacillota; class Bacilli; order Caryophanales; family Staphylococcaceae; genus Mammaliicoccus; species Mammaliicoccus sp. C-M13. The sequence goes on from NZ_JAJNHQ010000001.1 coordinate 108,273, forward strand.
ATGAATGCTAATCATGTTACAGGCTACAAAGGTCTAATAAAAAATATGAATAAAAAAGAAGTTCAACAAAAATATGGTGAAGAAGATGATATAAGAAACTTTTTAGGAAGAGAAGGCTATGTTTATGGAAACTTTATGGTTATGTATTACTTAGGAGCAGGGAATCCAATTGAACAATATAGTATTATACCGAATCAGAATGTGTCTTATAAAGAGTTTGTTGATTTTCATGGCGAACCTACACAAGACTTAAGAAGAGGGCAAGGACACTCATTCGTTATTTACAATAAAACGCCGAATAACGGTTATCAAATAGCAGTTTATACAGAAGGCAGTAATGAAGATGATGAAATAAGATATATTATGCAATATCCTGATGACTTTGAATTCTCAAATTCAAGCAATGATGAAAATACAGTCATCACTCGAGATAATGTCTTTGATGCAGTAGAAGCATTTGAAGGTATTGATAAAGTAGATACTGACAAAACAATTTGGAAAGAACCTGAGAAAAAAGATGATACTTTTGGATTCTCATATACTGATAAGAACGGGAAATTATTAGGTTCTTACAACGTTAGAGAAGATGGATATGTGGAATCTTTTGATGAAAAAGGTAATAAAATAAGAGCTGGCTATATAAATCTTAACGACTAAAATAATAATTTATTAAAGGCACTGCAAGGTTGAAAAAAATCAACTAAAGAAGCAGTGCCTTTTTTATCTTGTAGTTATTGGAGATGCAAAATAATGCATTATTTGGATATTGACAAAGTGAATGGAACCGGTTACAATCAAAAGTGAATATTTTATTTTTTATAAGTTTTGGAACCGGTACCATTATAGAGGAGTGAATTAAATGAATTATAAAAAGGAAGCTGAAAGCATAATTGATGCGATAGGTGGTAAAGAGAACATAGATGCTATTGCACATTGTGCGACTAGGTTAAGATTAGTATTAAAAGATGAAAGTAAAGTAGATGAAGATAAGTTAAGTAATCTGGAAGTTGTAAAAGGGACTTTTTCAACGGGTGGACAATATCAAATCATTATTGGTTCAGGAACAGTTAATAAAGTATTTAATGAAATGGAAAAATTAACAGGACTTGAAGCTTCAACATCTTCAGAAGTGAAAGACCAGTCTTCTAAAAAGTTAAATCCAATACAAAAATTCGTGAAAATGTTATCAGATATATTTGTTCCAATTATTCCAGCAATAGTTGCTGGTGGTTTATTGATGGGACTCAACAATATCTTAACAGCAAAAGATTTATTTTATGATAATCAGTCTTTTATAGAAGTACATGATCAATTTTCAGGTTTAGCAAGTATGATTAACGTGTTTGCTAATGCGCCATTTGTATTCTTACCAGTACTTATCGGGTTTAGTGCTGCAAAACGGTTTGGAGGTAATGCCTTCTTAGGTGCTGCTTTAGGTATGATATTGGTACATCCTAGTTTAATGGACGGTTATGAGTACCCAGAAGCTTTAGCGAAAGGCGAAAAAATTCCGACGTGGGAATTTTTCGGTTTATCTATTAAAATGGTAGGTTACCAAGGACAAGTTTTACCGATATTGGTAGCTTCATATATTCTTGCTAAATTAGAAATAGGGTTTAGAAAAGTCATTCCTTCAACATTAGATAATCTATTAACACCGTTATTATCAATATTCTTTACTGCATTTATCACTTTTGCTGCAGTAGGACCAATCACGCGTTCAGGTGGTTACTTATTATCTGATGGCTTAACTTGGTTGTACGAATCAGGTGGAGCAATTGGAGGATTGTTATTTGGTCTACTATATGGTCCGATTGTAATAACTGGTATGCACCATAGTTTTATTGCAATTGAAACTACATTGATAGCTGATACTGCAAAAACTGGCGGATCATTTATCTTCCCAATTGCAGCAATGTCGAATGTGGCTCAAGGGGCAGCAACGTTAGCAGCTTTCTTTATTGTTAAGAATAAAAAATTAAAAGGTGTAGCATCAGCTGCTGGTATTTCAGCATTATTAGGTATCACAGAACCTGCTATGTTTGGTGTTAACTTGAAACTACGTTATCCATTTATAGGAGCTATTGTTGGTTCAGGAGCAGGAGCGTGCTATATTGCAGCGACTAAAGTAAAGGCAATTGCTTTAGGTACAGCTGGGTTACCTGGATTTATTTCAATTGCGACAGGTAGTTGGTTAAACTATATTATAGGTATGGCAATAGCTATAATTGTTGCATTTGTAGTAACGATTGTACTTTCAAGAAGAAAAGCATATAAAGAATTAGAAAATTAAAGTTTGTAAACATAATATTTGTTTCATGGTCATGTATTCTCGTACAATAGTATTGAAGATAAAATGGAGGTATAAATTATGAAATTAAATGAAATAGATGTAAATGAATTATATCCTACTGAAAAATTAGGACCAAGTGTACTTGGTACAATTATTTATAAAGTAGGAGAACAATCACAATTTAAAGGTGCTTATATTACTACAAATGAACGCGTAATAATGAGTGTCGATATGAATGGTGAACCATACAGAAGAGTTTTCAGTTACCAAGATATTAAAGCGGTAACGATTGAAGACAAAGGTGTATTATTCATTGAATTTCCAGAAGGAAAAGTAGCAATGATCGATATTGAAGAAGGCGACGTAGAAGCTTTCAAAGATTACGTAAACGAGCGCGTACAATAAAAATTGGGGAGTGGGACAGAAATCTTATTTTGATAAAAAGATTTCGTAGTTCCACCCTTTTTTTGTTTTAGTAAATAAAATCGTAGATGTTGCAAGACGAGTTCCACGTGCAACATAATTATCCAGTCCATTACTGCCAATACAAAGAAAGAGTTCGAGACAATGATTTATGTCTCGAACTCTTTAAATTTTTATTATCTTGTAAGCATGTCTTTTAAATATTTCGTTTGTTTTTCTATAGATATCGGGTCAGAATACATAAACAAGTTTTTTGGATAATAGTAAACTTGATCTTCTTTGACAGCTTTAGTATTTTTCCATATGCTTCCGTCAATTAGTGAAGATTTTGGTTTTTTACCATCTTCGGTAGGGATTAATAAATAATCTCCAGAATATTTACTAAAGTTTTCTAATGAAGTTGATAACCAACCTTCTTTAGGAATATCTTCTTCTGCTGATTTAGGGTGTTTAAACCCAAAGCCTTGATAGATAACTTCCGAACCACGACCAAAGTTATTTCCGATTAACGTTAATTCTTTAGGCCCGACTTCCATTATAGAAACTGTGCTATCTTTGCCTAATTTTTCTTTTACGTCTTTTCCTTCTTTAGTCATTAAATCTTCTAGTTCTTTTACTTGTTCTTTAGCTTTGTCTTCTTTACCTAACAATTTACCTATTTCAACGTGAACTTCTTTAAAAGTACGTTTACTATGGTCGAAAGGTACTGTAGGTGCAATTTTTTCATACTTTTTAATTTGAGGATTTGCATTATATGTGATAATCAAATCTGGTTTCAATTTCGTTACTGCTTCTATATCTTCCGAACCTACGCGTTTAGCATCTTTATCATCTACAAATTTAGATTTAGGAAAATCTGCATCCACACCGACTGGATCTATACCAAGTTTTTGGAAGTTTCCTTGGTTAGTTGTTAATACGACAACACGTTTTGGATTATTTGGAATTTTGATTGTTTTACCTTCGTCTGTTTTATATTTATGAGTCTCGTTGCTCGATGAATCGTCATCTTTGTTGTTACATCCAGCTAAAATCAGTAAAATGGTAGCTAAGAAAACAAGTAATTTTTTAGACATATGTATCTCTCCTAATTGATAATAGATTTCGATTATAACATATTTTCTAAAAACAAAGATTTAAAACTTTAGTATTTGTTAAATAAAAGGGGCTGGGTTGAAGTGGAAGAAATTCGAATAGAATGTCCAGAGATTTTCGATTTTGAACAATGTTTAGAATACTTTAAAAGAAATGAAAATGAAATTTTATTTAGCGTAGTTGATCGAGAAATTTATAAAGCAGTTAAAATAAATAACCTTAATATATTAATACACGTATCATACGTACCACATTACTTAAAAGTAGAAATTTTAAATCAAGATTTGATTACGCCTTTAATCGTAGAAAAACTTATTTCATATATAGAAGAATGGTTTGACTTCTCAACAGATTTATCTTCATTTTATAATGATGTTAAAGATAATAAAATATTAGCACCATTAATTGAAGAGTTATATGGATTAAGAATAATTAGAATTCCAGAATTTTTCGAAGCTATTACATGGGGAATCATAGGACAACAAATCAATTTATCATTTGCTTATAAATTAAAACGAAGGTTAGTTGAAAAATATGGTGAATCAATACCATATAAAGGCAGACAATATTACATTCATCCATCACCAGAAAAAATATCAAATGTCACAATTGAAGAATTAATGGAGCTAAAATTTTCACGTAGAAAAGCAGAATATCTTATAGATATTGCAAATAAAATTCAATCACAAATTATAACGAAAAAAATGTTGTTAAATCTAACAGATAAAGAAGAAATAGAGAAAGCTCTAACAGATTTAAGAGGTATAGGACCATGGACAGCACACTACGTCATGATGAGATCATTAGGTATAAAAAATGCTTATCCTGTAGGAGATGTTGGTTTGCAAAATGCTTTAAAATTAATTTTAGAATTAGAACAGAAACCTTCTAAAGAATTTATGATAGAACTTAATAAAGATTGGGAAAGGTGGAGCTCTTATGCAACATTTTACATTTGGAGAGCGCCGTATTTGAGGAATATTAAATAGGGTATTTAGCGTAAATTAGTAATAATAATCAAAAAATAACCATCTAGTTAATACTTTGACAGTTACCTAGAATGGTTATTTTTTATTTTATAAATATATGATTTCGATATTATTTTATATTTTGAGAGTAGTAAAATATAGAAGCTTTTATTTAAAGTTCTTCTTCTGTACCATTATAGAATAATTTTGGATCTATAGATGCTTTAAGTGAGTGTGCAACTGTGCAATATTTTTCGACACTTAAAGAGATTGCGCGTTTTAATTTTTTTAAATCTACTTCTCCTTCAACATCAAAAGTAAGTGTAACGTTTTTTACTGCACGGGATGTAGTGTCTTCTCGTTCATCATCTACTGTGATTTCAAATTTTGTTACATCTGCTAATCTTTCTTTCATTATGTTTGTCACGTCAATTCCAGTACATCCTGCTAATCCGCTTAACATTAATTCAACTGGAGATGGCCCGTTATCATCGCCACCGGATGCGACTGGTGCATCTGAAATGATATCATGACCGAATTTAGATTGTGCTGTAAATGTTTTGTTGCCTTGCCATATAGATTTAATCATCTTAAGTCCTCCTCGTAATATTTAACTTCATTGTATCAAGAGGCGTGTAACTACACTAACAAATTGACTAAAGGTGTAGCTATTTATGACGATTTTTAATTTAATTATTTATTTTTTGTTTTTCTCTCATTTGTTCATATTCAGTTCACATTGCGAAGATATGATATATATATAAATTCAAGAGAGAAGGACGGATAAGCATGAAACTAGCATTAAAAGAACTTAAGTATTACAAATTTAAATACTTACTTGTAACATTGATTTTATTCTTATTAGCATTTTTAGTGTTATTTATTTCAGCTTTAGCACAAGGGTTAGCTAAAGAGAACGTTTCTGGAGTAGAACAATGGAATAAAAGTGAATATGTAATTGCTAACGATGCGGATAATAATTTAGGACAATCTGACATTTCGGGTAAAAATGAAGCGAAAGTACAAGACATTGCAAAAGGTGACACGATTAGAACTGCAATGCAAAAAATTAATACAGATGATGGTAAAGCAGATATCATGTTTACACAACTTACAAATAACATTCAGCCTAAACCTTCAGAAGGAGAATTACCTAGTAACGGTAACGAAGTTCTATTAAATGAAAAATTAAAAGCTGAAGGATTTGAGATTGGTGACAAAATTAAATTATCTGATGAAAATCAAACGTTTAAAATTGTAGGATTTGCAGATAATTTAATGTATTCACATACTTCAATGGCTTATGTGAATGAAGCGGGAATGGATGATTTGAAAGGCAATCATATTGCTTTAATCGCTTATGATAATTTAAATAGTGATCAAAAAAATCAAATTAATGATTTAGAAAATGTAAAAGTCATTCCACAATCTGATTTGATGGATGCAATACCAAGTTATAATGCTGAGCAACAACCTTTAAATCTTATGATTGTATTTTTATTCGTAATTTCTGCGATTGTGATTACAGCATTCTTCTATGTTATGACAATTCAAAAAACAAGCCAGTTTGGTATTTTGAAAGCAATAGGTACTAAGAACAAACAACTTATTTCTTCATTAATGATTCAAATTTTAATCATAACGTTAATAGGTGTGGCAATAGCTATTGCAATTATCTTAGGACTAAATACTGTAATGCCAGTGACAATGCCATTCTACTTAAATACAAACTTAATGTTATTGATGGTTGGTGTATTTATTGTTGTTTCATTAATCGGTGCAGTATTATCACTTATTAAAGTAATGAAAATAGAACCACTAGAAGCTATAGGAGGAGAATAATAATGGGATTAGTAGTAGAACATGTTACAAAATCATTTGGTGAAAAAGACGCAAAAACTCAAGTATTGAATGATATTAATTTTACAGCAAACAAAGGTGAACTCATTGTATTAAATGGTGCATCAGGTTCTGGAAAATCAACATTATTATCTATTATAGGTGGCTTATTAGATAAAAGTTCTGGAGATATAACTTTAGATGATTTAAGCTATGTTGATTTATCAGATAAAAAATTAACAGATATGAGATTAAATCAAATCGGATTTATTTTTCAATCGTCACATTTAATACCTTATTTAAACGTTACTGATCAACTTATGTACGTTGGACAAATGGCCGGAATGAGTAAGAATGAAGCTAAAAAAAGAGCTGAGAAATTATTAATAGATATAGGGTTAGAACATAGATTGAAATCTTATCCTAATGAATTATCAGGAGGAGAAAAACAACGTGTAGCTATCATGAGAGCTTGGATGAATGAACCTAAATTAATCTTAGCTGATGAACCAACAGCAAGTCTAGATTCTAACCGTGCAATAGAAGTGGTTAAAATGATTAGAGATAATGTTAAAAATAATCAATCAATAGGAATTATGATTACTCATGATGAAAGAATTTTTGAATTCGCTGATAAAGTAATAAAACTAAGTGATGGAAAAATTGAAGAACAAGTTTCATAATATTTTATAATTGAAGAAAATGTAAAAAACAAGCATTCAAAATAAAACGCTCAATCCGCAAACTTTGGATTGGGCGTTTTTAATATTTATATTACTTTTTGATAAATCCTTTTTGATTTAAACGTTCTAAAATATCTGGGCGTGATTTTTTACTCATCATTTTAGCAATTTGTTGTGACCATGATTCAGAACGTTGTCCATTCGTACGTTGTTCATAATATGTTTGTATATCTTTGTCGTAGTCTTTAATTTGATTCAACTGTTGAACTTTATCTGCGTTGTATTTATTTTCATGGAACACATGTTCAAAAGGTAATCTTTGTTTAGGTGAACCTTGATCATCTTCAGAAGGTACACCGATTGCCATTCCAAATAGAGGGAAGACATGCTCAGGTAAGTCTAAAATTTCGCTTACACGTGCAACGTTATTTCTTAAAGAACCTAAGAATACAATGCCGTAGCCCATATCTTCTGCGGTTAATGCGACATTCTCAGCAGCTAAAGCAACATCAATTGTGCCGACCAATAAACCTTCAGCAGATTCAAAACTATCTTGCATATTTTCTTCTGCTTCTTCATTAATTAGGCTATGACGATAATAATCTATGACGAATACAAATAAATAGCCATTGTCTATTACGTGTTGTTGTCCGGATACTTCTTTTAAAGCTTTCTTAATTTCTGGGTCACGAATACCTATAATTGAATAAGCTTGAACATAGCTTGAAGTTGAAGCCATTTGCCCAGCTTCTACTAATTGTTTTACTGTTTCATCTGATAATGGTTCATCTTTAAAATTCCTTATAGAACGATGTTGTTGTGTTAAATCATACACTGATTGCTTCATACGTAAGTTACTCCTTTAATATTTTATATAATTAAATTTTAGCAAAAATAATAAAGAAACTCATACTAAGTAGCTCAGCGTTTTTTGTAGATAGGTAAATGCGGTTCGATAAAATGAAATTATCGAACCGCAAATGCAAAATACAGGTCGATAAATAAAATTATCGAACCGCAAACACGAAATACAGGTCGATAAATAAAATTATCGAACCGCAAATGCAAAATACAGGTCGATAAAAATAAATTATCGAACCGCAAATGCAAAATACAGGTCGATAAAAATAAATTATCGAACCGCAAAATTGAAATAAGGGTAAGACATCATTTAATGTCCCACCCTTAAATATTGATTATGAAACTTGATTTAATGCTTTTTCCAAGTCATTAATGATGTCATCAACAGATTCTGTACCTATTGATAAACGTACTAAGTCTTTCGTTACTCCTGAAGCTATTTGATCTTCGTCTGAGAGTTGTTGATGTGTTGTACTCGCTGGGTGAATGACTAGTGATTTCGAATCTCCAACATTAGCTAAGTGTGAGAATAATTGTAATGACTCTACAAAATTAGCTATGGAATCAACATCGCCCTTAACACCAAATGTTAGAATAGCGCCTTGTCCTTTTGGTAAATATTTGTTGGATAATTCATGATATGAATTAGATTTTAATCCAGGATAATTAACCCAACTTACTTTGTCATGTGCTTCTAAAAATTCAGCTACTTTTTGAGCGTTTTCAGAATGACGTTCTACTCTTAAGTGCAATGTTTCTAAACCTAATAAAAATTGATGTGCGTTATAAGGCGATAAAGCAGGGCCTAAGTCTCTTAACAATTGAACACGTGCTTTTGTTATGTATGCAGCAGCACCTACATCCCTTGCATAAGAAACACCGTGATAACTAGGATCGGGTTCTACTAAACCTGGGAATTTACCGTTGTCCCAATTGAATTGACCACTGTCTACGATAACACCACCAATTGAAGTACCATGTCCACCAATGAACTTTGTTGCAGAATGAACTACGATATCAGCACCGTGTTTTATAGGTTGTAATAAATGTGGTGTAGCAAATGTATTATCAACAATTAAAGGAATGCTATTCTCGTGCGCGATGTTAGATACAGCTTCTATATCCAAAACATCTATACGAGGGTTACCTATTGTTTCGGCGAAAATTAATTTTGTATTTTCATTAATTGCAGCTTTAAAGTTCTCAGGATCATCGGGATTTACAAAATTAACTTTGATACCTAATTTTTTGAATGTAACTGCAAATAAATTATAAGTACCACCATATAAATTAGTAGAAGCGATAATTTCAGAACCACTTTCAGCGATGTTTAAAATACTTAATGTAATAGCAGCTTGTCCACTACCAACACCTAGCGCACCAACACCACCTTCTAAAAGTGCGATTCTTTTTTCGAATACATCATTTGTTGGATTCATAATACGAGAATATATATTGCCTTCTTCAGCTAACGCAAATAAATTTTGAGCGTGTTCTGTAGATTTAAATGTAAATGAAGTCGTTTGATGGATAGGAACGGCTGTTGAGCCTGTAACAGGATCTGGTTCTTGACCCCCATGAATTGCTAATGTTTCTTTATTCCAATTTTCTTGAGTCATTGTGTTAACCTCCTTTAGTTATATCTGCCATTATAATCAGATAATTCAAAAGTTTCAATCAATTCTGAGTAAAAAGATAAGAAAATAACAAAATATTAATAATTAATAGATAGGTTAATTTTTTAGATTTTATATTAACAAGTGTATAATAATTATAAATGTAGTGATTGAAGGGGAGAGTATATGGTAGCCATTAGAAGGGTTGAAATCCATGATGCAGAAGAAATTTTGAATATGGATTATAGAAATAGAACTTTGTTTGAAACATTTTCAGCAGCAGATAAAAAAGACTCGGATTATCGTTTATATAACTATAGAAAAAAGGTTGATAAGCAATTACAAAATATGAAAAATGACGAAGGGTATCACTATGTTATTGTTAGTGACGAAGATAAGGTTATAGGGACTATTGATTTATTTAGCGTGGTCAGACATAATATTCAAAGTTGTATGATAGGATATGCAATTGATGAAGCATATAGCGGTAAAGGTTATACCACATATGCTGCAAAAGAAGTTATAAGAATCGCATTTGAAGAATTAGGATTTCATCGTGTTGAAGCGGGCGTCCAACCATCTAATATCGCTTCAGTCAGAGTGGTAGAAAAAATAGGAATGAAAAGAGAAGGTTTAAACCGAGCTAACGTACGTATTAAAGGTGAATGGAAAGATCATTATTTATACGCTATCGTCAACGATAAGTTTTAAGGAAGGGATAGAAACATATTGAATATTGTATTAATTGGTTTGATATTATACTTGATGCTGTTTGCAACATATAAATTTTTACTTGAGAAAAAGAAATATACAACGATACATTTTACATTTGTTCTTATATTTCTTAGTTTCAGCCAAGTGCCAATTATGTATTATGAAAAATTAAATAGCACATTAAATACCGCCGCATTAACTATCGGCTTAGTCTTTATATTTCTGATTAGTTTTTCGATGTTTATTCAGGTTATATGTAATATATTGTCTAACACGCAACTTGTTAGTGAAAAGTATATAGAAAAAATATTTAAAATCGCATCAGATCCTATAGAAATGATTGCACATATATTTAAAGTAATATGGTTATTATTGTTAGGCATTACCGTAATTCAAAATGCTAATATATTATTAGGCATCATTATATTAATAAGTAGTTTATTTATTTTTTATTATGTCAGTATACTCACTTATTACATAACTAAACATAAAATGGGGTTTAAGCCAAATGTATTTATTATCAATATTGAAACTTTTATAAGCTTTATCATTTTATACATAGGATTGATGATTATTTAATATGATAAGTAAGCGTACACTTTTGAAAGAGGGGATAAAATTAAAAGATTCTGGGACATGAATAATTGTCTCAGAATCTTTTTTTATTTATCTTGTTTCAGGTTGGTTAATTTTTCTACGATGGTCTATATAAAGACCAAGTGGTGTAAGTATTAAAGAAATGATGATGTACATCCAATTAGATGTATATATTTTTGGACCAAGTTGCAAGTAATAGCCGGGTAAATAAAAGGACAAAATCGTTAATATAAATGATCCAGCTATTAAAATGTTCGTAAGCATAGTGGTCCAGTTAGATAAACTGTATATTCTAATTTGTACAACTTTGAATATCATCCATATAAAGAAGAATATCATAGAAAAACCGGTAATAAATGTGATGATAAATGTATATAAATATGTGTATTCTATTTGAGTGAAAAATCCGGTAAAACCTCTAATAAATGAAAAGACACCAAGCAATATTAAAATATGGAGGCCTATGAATTTAAATATATTCTGAATTGTTCGATTCGGCATATTATTAATCATATTATCAGCATGTTTCTTTGGATCATGGTCGAAAAATTCCATCGCGAGCATGCCATCTTTTTCTGCTTTTAACAAATGGTTCAATATATCCAGTAACATCTTCTCTGATTCATGCTCATTGATACTTAAATTTGCACGTACATAAGTTAAATAGTTTTCGTAAACTTCTTTATCGTGTGAATTCAATCTTAACCGTTTTACGTTGTTCTCAATAATAAGGTCACGTGTTGATTTTTTCATCAGCGTTTTCCTTTCTTTATTCATTAATTATATTCTAACAAGTATTTTGTAATAAAAACATTATTAATATCAGGTTTATACTTTTTACAGATGATAAATTTTTCGCTATCATTAATAATGACTGGTGGTGTAATATTGGAGATTTTGACGTTATTTATCATTTTTTTAGTTGGTATTTTTGCTGGTACTATTAATATTGTATCAGCAGGCGGTTCTCTAATTGTTTTACCTTTATTGATTTTCTTCGGATTACCAACCACTGTTGCTAACGCCTCAAACAGGGTTGCTATTCTAGTACAAAATATAATGGGCTTATATGTATTTTATATAAAAGGCATGAAAAACGTTAAATTAAGTATTATTTTAAGTATTCCTGCCATTATAGGCTCTTTTATTGGTGTTCATTACGCTATAAGCCTTCCAGACGATGTTTTTAATCGAATGTTAGGCATCATTATGCTTCTTGTCTTAATAATTATGATTATGCCTACGAAATGGAAAGATGGTCATAATCAATCTGAAAAATTATCCTCTTTTAGAAAAGTCATGCTTGTTTTAGTTTTCCTTGCACTTGGTATTTATGGTGGAATGGTTCAAGCTGCAGTTGGATTTTTATTTATTATCGCACTTAATTTATTAATACCACGCTTAAATTATGCGGAAGTTCAATGTATGAAGACTTTAATTATTACCATTTACTTATCATTATCTACATTTGTATTTATTTTTCAAGGATACGTCAATTGGCCATTTGCTATAAGTTTAGCATTAGGTTGTGGGATAGGCGGTTTTATAGGTGGGAGACTAACGGTTTCACTACCCGAAAAAAAATTAAAAGCAATAATGTTTGTCGTTATTTTTATACTAGCAGTTAAACTTTTAATAGAAAATAACTAGGCAGGTGATAAAAATGATTGAATTTAAAAAAATACGTGACGAAAGCACGTTGTATGAGATAAGTCAGATGGCGGCTGCGTACTTTAAAAGGGAAGATCAGAGTACTAAAGTTGCTGAATCTTTAGAGTTTGAAGCGATTAAACGTTCTTTAGCATATGAGGAAAGCGTTGTTTTCGGTGCATTAGATAATCAAAAATGTATTGGATTTATATGGGCTAAATTTGATAATAAGGATAATGAAGTTAAAGTTTATAATCTATTTGTTAGTGAATCTTATAGAAACAATAAGATAGCAGCGAAATTAAAGAAAAAATTAGAAACGTGGGCAATCGATAAAGGTGCATCATCAATCGTTTCTACAGTTCATGCCCAAAATAAAAGTATGTTGCATATCAATGAATCAATGGGGTATGAAACGGAAAAATACATCATGAGGAAACATTTATTTTAGTTAAGAAGGGAGGTATTTGATGGCAATATTTGAAGGTTTTTTATGGTTCATCATGGGAATTATCCTCAGTTCAATAATTTACCATTATATTTCTAAAATACCTTTAAGTTTCATTCAAATTGTTATAGGTTTTGTTATATTTTTATCTCCGATACCTGTGGCATTAGATTTTGAATCTGAAGTGTTTATGATGGGGATAATAGCGCCTTTATTATTCTTAGAAGGTATATCAGTATCACGTGTACATTTAGCCAGGTATTTAAAGCCGGTTATGTCTATGGCTATGGTACTTGTATTTTCAACAGTTTTAGGTATTGGATTTTTAATACATTTAGTTTGGCCAGAATTACCACTAGCGGCATGTTTTGCAATTGGTGCAATTGTTTCTCCAACTGATGCAGTAGCTGTTCAAGCAATAGCTAAAGGGAAAATGTTACCAAAAGGTTCTATGACAATATTAGAAGGTGAATCACTATTAAATGATGCGGCGGGAATTTTATCATTCAAAATCGCATTAGCTGCATTAGTAGGCGGTTCATTCTCACTTACAGGAGCAGTAGGTCAATTTTTCTTAACAGCATTTGGAGGCGCAATTGTTGGGCTTATACTTGGTTATGGGCGAGTACAATTACGTGTTTATTTAACGAAAAACGGTATTAATAATGGTAACATGTTAACTTTTATTCAGGTTATAACCCCGTTTTTAGTTTATATTATAGCTGAAACTTTTCATTCATCAGGTATTATTGCAGCAGTTGTTGCAGGTTTAATACATGGCGTTGAAAAAGATAGAATAGCTCAAGCAACTACGAAAGAACAAGTTACTTACAACCACACTTGGGAATTATTGAGTTACTTATTAAATGGTTTTGTATTCATTTTATTAGGATTTTTAATACCAGAAGTACTGATTAATATTTTAAAAGAATCTAATCAGGAAATATTACATGTTATCGGTATGACGTTATTTGTGACTGTGCTTGTATACTCGTTTAGATACATTTGGGTACTATTTTCATATCCATATTTCTATTTACCAGAAAGCAGATTTTCAAAAATGTTAACGAGTGGTAAGGATATTGAACCTCAAACAGAAGCCGATAAACCAAATCGTTTTAAATATGCTTTTATTATGACTATTTGTGGCGTTCACGGTACTATTTCATTAGCAATCGCATTGATGTTGCCTTATAAATTATCAGAACATACAGATTTTATATATAGAGATAATTTATTATTCATAGCTACAGGTGTTATCTTAATCAGCTTAGTGCTAGCTCAAGTTGTTCTACCGCTTATTACGCCAAAAGCTAAAGTTAAAGAACAAAGTCAGCTTACATTTAACGAAGCAAAAGTATTGTTAATTGAACGTGCGTTAATAAAATTACAAGAATTTTATAGTAAAGAAACAAGCTATGTATATGGTAAAATCACCCGAAGTTATCATATGCAATTATCATTTTTAAAAGCTAGCAATGAAGAAGATGAAGACTTAAAAGAATTAGAGCGACTTCAACGAATCGCAATAGATACAGAGTTTCGAACTTTAGATAATTTAATAAAGAATGACAAAATATCGCAAAACACATTTGATAATTACACTCAAATTACAGAGAGATCATCTACATTTAAAAATGCATCACTTGTTACAAAAGTTAAATTGATGATGAAATTATTTGTTCGTCGTAGAAAAATTAAAACATATATTAACGCGACAAGTTCATTATCAATAGAAGCAAACTTAAGAGAAATGAGATATATTACACGAGAAGTTCATTTCCAAATTGTAAAAAGATTATCTAAAGAAATGAATGAAGAAAACGAATTTGAAATTAGTATTGTATGTGATTCTTACTTAAACAAAGTTGAAAGACTAACGCCTGATAATTTCGTGAGTAATCACACTGCTATTTATACAGAAATGGAAATATATGCTTTAAGAATTCAAAGAGAAATGATTAATGAATTAATTGAGGATGAGAAAATAACACGTGCTCTTGCTATTAAATTGAGAGAATCTGTCAATTACGATGAAATGATTGTATTAGGTAACAGTATCTAACCTGTTATCAATAGATAGCTCACCATTAGTATGGTAAAATATTTAAGAATATGTATAGGAGGCGGCACCTATGAAGAAGGCATTTTTACTAATGGTGATGACAACAGTTATTTTAGCTGCTTGTGGTAAAGATAACGAGCAGGAAGATTTAGAAAAAGAAATTAAATCATTGGAACAATCATCTAGTGATTATAAAAAAGACAAAGAGAAATTAAAAAAAGAAAATGATAAATTAAAAGAAAACATTAAAGAAAAAGAAGAAAAATTAAAAAAGATTGAAGATGAACTAGGAGAAAAAGACAACAGTTCAGATAATGAAAAATCTGATGATGAATCAAAGGATTCAAAAGAAGATAAAGCTAAACAGACTTCTAGTAAGAAAAGCAAAAATGATGAAAAAACGTTCCCGAATACTATCCGTACATCTACTAACGGAGATGTTGAATTAGTGAATGATTTACAAGATCAAAATTTTCACTTTGAAGATAGTGGGATGAAAGTAGATGTTGACCATTTGCAAATATTCCAAGTAAATAATATGCCAGAAGGTCAGGTATTATTATTCAACGGAGCTAAAGATGGATATGTTATTATTTATGAAGTGATGACAGAAAATACTACAGAACAAAAACTTTATTATGATAATGCTGCATCTATTAAAAACGGAGACCGGAATCAACGTTCAGATTATGCATCTTTTATTCCAGATTCTCATAATGAAAAATATATGAAAAAATCAAAAGAGAATATTGATGAATATCAACCTAAAGAACAGACAAAGAGTTTGAAATCTATACCGATTTCAACAGAAATGTATCAATCTATAAAAGATAAAAAAGCAACATTCGATATTCAAGGCGGCGTTAGTAAAACACGTTCATATGATCATGCTTCAGAAAAAGTGAAATCATTCGAATTGAATATATAGCATGCGTTTATCTTAAATGATTATAGGGAATAAATTACTAATGATTATTTGAAAAGAGGGATGTCACCGTGCATGAAGAAAATTTCGTGTTGATTGAAGGTCAAAAGCTGACACTATTAGAATTAGGACAAGAACTTGAAACAATTACTGGCCGTACATTACAATCAACAACAGGTGAAATAAGAAGTTGGCCATCTGAGGCTGTGATTTTTGATCGTAAATCAAACGTTAATCAAGTTACTTATCGGTTTAA
Organism: Mammaliicoccus sp. C-M13; assembly: GCF_022386845.1. Taxonomy (NCBI): domain Bacteria; kingdom Bacillati; phylum Bacillota; class Bacilli; order Caryophanales; family Staphylococcaceae; genus Mammaliicoccus; species Mammaliicoccus sp. C-M13. The sequence continues at coordinate 124,706 of NZ_JAJNHQ010000001.1, forward strand.
TGACAATAATGATATTGTTGATGCTACAATTGAAGTTCCAAGAGGCTTCAAAAATTATGATACTGAGCCTGTCTTGATTAAATTATTAACATATTTTAGAAAATCATAAATAAATCAATATAGAAGGGAGTGGGACGATGAAATCTTGTGAGAACAATGAGATTTCTGTCCCGCTCCTTTATTTTTACATAAGGAGATTAAAATGAAATTAAAGATGCTAATTTTAAGTTTAATAATAGTTTTCTCAATTGTATTAGTAGCTTGTTCTAACGGTAATGAAGAGAAAAAAGGAGAAGATGGCAAGATAGTTCTTTCTCCAAAGAGTAGCGACATAAAAGGTAAAGTACTATTCGATAGTGCACATGGACAAACAGCCGGGAGTGCTGATTGGGTAATTGATGGAGGTTTTTCTGATTTTGCAGACGCACTAACGAAAGAAAATTATGAAGTTACAGATTTAGGATACAATCAACTATTAGATTACAAGACAATGCAAGACTATCAACTAGTAGTGATTCCTGAAGCGAATAATCCTCTTAAGAAAAGTGAACAAGATGCTATTGAGAAATATGTGAAAGCTGGTGGTAGTATCTTAATGATAAGCGATCACTATAATGCGGATAGAAACTTTAATAGGTTTGATTCATCTGAAGTTATGAACGGATATAGAAGAGGCGCTTTTGACAATCCAACAAAAGGTATGTCGCCTGAAGAAAGAGCATCAGAAAAAATGAAAGGTGTAGAAAGTAGAGATTTTCTAAATGAAGTGTTCGGTTTGCGCTTTCGATATAATGCATTAGGTAATATTAAGGTTGACGATATAGCTTCAAGCGAAGAAAGTTTTAATATTACTAATGGTATAAAAGCAGTATCAATGCATGCAGGATCAACAATTGCTATTACTGACCCGAATAAAGCAAAAGGAATAGCTTTTGTTCCACAACTGAGTAAACATGATAAATGGAATAATGCTGTAGATGAAGGTATTTATAACGGTGGGGGTAAGAATGAAGGACCTTATATTGCGATTAGTAAAGTAGAAAAAGGAAAAGGAGCTTTCATTGGGGACTCTTCGATGGTAGAAGATAAGACTCCAAAATATAAACGAGAAGATAACGGAGAAAACAAAAAAACATATGATGGTTTCAAAGAAGAAGATAATAAAAAAATGGTTATGCAAATTGTTGAATGGTTAAATAAGCAAGAAAATCAAAAAGATTTTAAAGCTATGGACATAAATCTTGATGATAAAACGCCTCTAAAACGATTTGAACAACCTGAGAACAGTCAAGAAGTTGAACAAGAACCTTGGGGAACACCAAAACGTGGATATAAATGGTATGATGCTTCAACATATGCATCTGGAAGCTATGGTGCCAAAGGTACAAAACAAAATAAAACTGAGCACTCAACAGAAGAAGATAATAATACAACAAATAATGACACTAGTACTTTTGATATTCCTTCATCTGTATCAAGACAAGAAAAATTCAATATAACAGTACATGTAGATGAATCTAAACTAATCAATCAAAAATTCCAACTATCTATAAAAAATAAAGACGGTAGAGAAGTAGGGATGTTTAATGGACAAGCTCCAGGTATATCAGAATCAGTTAATCCAAAAATTAAAAATGGAAAAACAGATTGGTACTTTAAAACTAAAATCGCAAATGAAGCGGATGAAGAAGTAAAAGTAGAAGTACTATCAGGTGGAAATGTTATAGCACAAACAACTTTAACAGTAGAATAAATGAACATGATATTTTCTTGTTTATACACTTTACAAAAACTAAATATTCCAATCCAATTGGATTGGAATATTTAGTTTATCACTGGGTATTTAAATAATAAGATTAGCTATTTAACCTCGGAAGAATAATTTTATTATTAAATTCCGCGCAATTTTATAGTTACTTATTTTTCTTTCTTGAAAAATTTATTGTTTTATTTTAAAATGCTAATTAGTTGATGATAGCGGTTTCATCAATTAAAATAGAATTGTAACTACATTTAGGGAGGCGTTTTAATATGGCTTTTGAATATCCAACTGCAACAAATGCAAAGTATAAAGTAAAAGATAAATATCAGAATTTTATCGGTGGTAAATGGGTTGACCCCAAAAATGGTGAATTTTTCGACAATGGTTCACCGGTAACTGGGGAAGTATACGCAAAAATACCTCGTTCTACTAAAGAAGATGTTGATGAAGCAGTAAAAGCAGCGCATAAAGCTCAAGTAGAGTGGGCTAAAAAATCTCCTACAGAACATTCTCAATTATTATTAGATATCGCAGATCGAATAGAAGAAAATATAGAAGAACTTGCTGTAATCGAAACATTTGATAATGGTAAACCAATTAGAGAGTGTTTAGCAGCAGATTTACCTTTAGTGGTTGACCACTTCAGATATTTCGCTGGAGTTGTAAGAGCAGAAGAAGGTGGCATTTCACAAATAGATAACGATACAGTAGCTTATCATTTTAAAGAACCGATTGGTGTTGTAGGTCAAATCATTCCTTGGAACTTCCCATTGTTAATGGCTACTTGGAAATTAGCGCCTGCAATCGTAACTGGTAATGCTGTTGTATTAAAACCAGCAGAACAAACTCCGGTGTCTATTTTACACCTTATTGAAAAAATCCAAGACTTGTTACCTGAAGGTTTAATTAACGTAGTAAACGGATTCGGTGCAGAAGCAGGACAAGCATTAGCTACACATGAAGATATTAATAAAGTAGCATTCACAGGTGAAACGACTACAGGACGTATCATCATGCAAAATGCAAGTCAAAACTTAATTCCAGTAACACTAGAATTAGGTGGTAAATCACCGAACATCTTCTTTAAAGATATAATGGATGAAGAAGATGATTTCTTAGACAAAGCTGTTGAAGGTTTAGTAATGTTCGCACTTAACCAAGGTGAAGTATGTACATGTCCTTCAAGAGCGTTAGTACACGAAGATATTTACGATAAATTTATCGAAAAATGTGTTAAACGTGTAAACGAAATTAAAACAGGTAACCCTCTTGATCCGGAAACAATGCTTGGTGCACAAACTTCTCAAGAGCAAGCTGAAAAAATTAAAAGTTATTTAGATATCGGTAAACAAGAAGGTGCTGAAATCTTAGTAGGCGGTAATGTACGTAAAGAATCTGGTGACTTAGAAAATGGTTATTACATCGAACCAACTATTTTCAAAGGAACACAAGATATGAGAATTTTCCAAGAAGAAATATTTGGACCTGTATTATCATTAGCAACATTTAAAGACGATGAAGAAGCTTTAGAAATGGCAAATGATACTTTATACGGTTTAGGTGCAGGTATTTGGACTAGAAACCAAAATAAAGCATATAGATTCGGTAGAGGTATCCAAGCAGGTCGTGTATGGGTAAATAACTACCATACTTACCCAGCTCACGCAGCGTTTGGCGGATACAAAATGAGTGGTATTGGCCGTGAAAATCACAAAATGATGTTAGATCATTACCAACAAACTAAAAACTTACTTGTAAGTTATAGTGAGAAACCAGCGGGACTGTTCTAAATGAAAGAACAAGTTACTGCAACTGAAACAGCCAAATCACTCATTAGAGATTTAAAAAAGACACATGGTGAAAACTTGATTTTTCATCAATCAGGTGGATGTTGTGATGGTAGCTCTCCGATGCTTTTTGTTGAAGGCACACTAATCATTGGAGATGTTGATGTTAAACTAGGTGAAATCGAAGGCGTTCCATTCTATATGAATAAAAAACAATATGAATACTGGAAACATACTAATCTAGAATTAGATGTTGTTGATGGAAGAGGCGGTATGTTCAGTATTGAAGGCCCAACTGGAAAAAGATTTCACATTAGAAGTTCAGTAAGATCATAATTTGTAAGAGGATGTGCTAAAATAATAGTACATCCTTTTTTTATTATTATGAAGGTTGGGTGATTGAAATGAGTACATATATTGAAACAAAGCGCTTAATATTAAGAGATTGGGAAGAAAAAGATATCGAAATATTTCAGAGCATGAATGCAAGTCCTGAAGTGAGAAGATATTTTCCAGATATATTAAGCTATCAAGCAACAAAAAATATAGTTAACCAAATGCAAGAAGTTATCACAAAACAAAAAATTGGTTTGTTTGCTGTGGAATTAAAAGCTACTAATAGCTTTATAGGTATGGTAGGCATTAATTATATACCTGAAAATAGTGATCTCAATTTATCACAACTACCTTTTTATGAGATAGGTTGGAGATTAGATAAAACAGTTTGGGGCAATGGACTTGCAACTGAAGCAGCTGAAGCCGTGTTGGGTTATGCTAAAGAGCAAGGCATTGAAGAAGTTTATAGCTTTACATCAGAAATTAATAAGCCTTCTAGAAGAGTGATGGAAAAATTAGAAATGAATCATATTGAGAATTTTTTGCATCCTAATGTTGTTGACGATGAAAAATTAGCAACACATGTTTTATATCATAAGATTTTATAAGGAGTGGATTTTATGATCGTGATCAGTGCATGTTTAGTTGGTGAAAAAGTAAGATATGATGGCAAACATAAGTTGGATTTATTTTATAAACAATTAATAGATGAAGGAAAAGCGATCAGTGTTTGTCCAGAAATACTAGGTGGTTTACAAATACCGAGAGAACCAGCTGAAATTATTGATGGAGATGGTTTTGACGTTTGGAATGATAAAGCTAAAGTTATAACGGTATCTGGCCAAGATGTTACGCACCAATTTAAAGAAGGTGCTAAGAGAACGTTGTCTATTATTAGAGACTTAAAAGCCAATACTGTCATCTTAAAAAGTGACAGCCCTTCATGTGGAGCTTCGATTATATATGATGGAACATTTTCAGGTACAAAAAAAGAAGGTGTCGGTGTAACGACAGCCCTTCTAACATTAAATAATATTAAAGTTTTTGATGAAACAACCTTTTTATCTATTTCTGATAATCTCGAAGTTTAACAGGTTCGGCTACTTGCAAGGCATCAAATAATTCAGGAACTTCATCTTTGATAATAGCTAAATTTTTATAATTTTCGCTAACAAATCCTGTAGAAATTAAGTGCTCAATCATACTTTGCATTGGTTTGAAAAATTGTTTAGTATTTAAAGCACCAATAGGTTTGTGGTGTAAGCCAATTTGAGCCCATGTATATATTTCAAAGAATTCTTCTAAGGAACCAGCTCCGCCTGGTAACATGATAAATGCATCGGCCATATCAGACATCATTTGTTTTCTTTCGTGCATGGAATCTACAACATGATACTCTGTTAAGTTCTCATGTGCTATTTCACGCTCTCCGAGGAATTTAGGCATAACACCTATAGCAATACCATTATGGTCGATTACACCATTTGCTACAGCTCCCATCATCCCAATAGATCCAGCTCCATAAATTAATTCATAATGATTTTCTGCTAAATATTTACCTAATGCATAAGCTTGTTCTGTATAAATAGGGTCATTACCCTTACTAGCGCCACAAAAAACTGCTATTCTTTTCATAAGTTATTGCTCCTTTCAGCTATGTATTATAATTATAATAAAGCGTTTACTTTATTGACAAGGGAGGATTTAGAATGAATGTATTTCTAATGGTCGTTTTAATTGTACTAATTTCTACTGTTGCAAAAATTATTAAAGATCATGAATCTAAAAAAGTAAAACTAGAAAAAATTAAATCAGAACGTGTAAAAGATGAACTAGAACTAGAAAAAACGAAACACGAAAATTATTTATTAGAAACTGAAAAAATGCGCATTGAACTTGAACAGATGAAAGAAAACGATAAAGTTAATTTAGATAGATCTAAAAAGCAGTTATTAGATTAAGACAACGTCAAGTATCGGCGTTGTCACTATTTATTAAATCTATTAGAAAATCTGAAAATACTTTATGATCTTCTTGAGTTAACTTTTTTGGACCTTTTGTACGGCCACCTTGTTGTCTTATTTGGGCAGAAATATGTCTTTGCGTTAACAATTGTTCCATATTATTTGCAGTATATTCATAACCTTTATGATGAATAACATGTTTCGCTTTGTTCAAAATAAGGCTTGCTAGACCGTAGTCTTGAGTAACAACAACATCTTCAGAAGTCGTTAATTTAACAATTTTAAAATCAGCACTATCGACACCGTGATCAACATAAATTGTAGAAACATGTTCTGGGTAATCAGCTAGTGAAAAGTGATTTACACTTCTTATAATAAGAACAGAGATGCTTGTTGAGTCAGTTATACGGATTATATCATCCGTAACTGGGCAAGCATCTCCATCTATAATAATTCGATTAATCATTTTGAACGACGATTGCGTTTTTGATTTTTTAAATGTTCTTCACGGTGTTTATCGTATGGGAATTTACTAATGTGTTCTGACATTAATGATTTATGTTGATTGTATAATGCATGTTTAGGAGCTGGTTTTTTCTCTCCGCGAACACGTTCATCGATAAGTTCTTGAATGTTTTGTGTTGATTGGTTATTATATTTTTCCAGTTCATTAATACGTTTTTGTTGATTTTCTTTTTGTCGATCCATCTCTTCTTTCAAACGATAAGCTTTATTTCTTTCTAACTTTTCTTCTAGTGGAGCTATTTCGCTTTTTTGTTTATCTGCAATCTCAGAACCTTTTTCACGAATAGCAGTTTCTTCTTTTTGTTGTTTATCGTATTTTTTAATTTCTTTAATACGAGCTTTTTTATTCTCTTCTTCTTTCTTTTCTTCTTCTTTCTCGCGAGACTCTATATTTTTTTGAAGTTTTTTGTCTAATTTTGAAACATCTTTTTCGTTTTCTTTTTCTAATTTCTCGCCTTTTTTAGCCATTTTTTCTTCTTCTTTTTGATAATGTTTAAGCTCTTCTATTCGCGCTTTTTGGTTTTCTTTTTGAGCTTTTTCTTCTTCTTTATGGCGATTTTCTATATTTTTTTGAAGTTTTTTATCTAGCTTATCAATCTCTTTTTGTAATTCCTTTTGTTCTTTTTCTTCCTCTTTAAAAGGTTGTTTCATTTGTTTGTTGTATTCATATAAACGTTTCTTTTGAACGACATATGATTTTACAGGTTCTGATTTTTCAGCGATTTTATCTTTTGTTTGGATAGATTTATCTTTCACTTTATGTGATACATCTAAAGTTTTTCCTGTGATATTTTTAACATCTGGATGTTCTTTGAATTTTTTTCGCTCTGTTATAAGTGGTACGATTATTAACGGCAATGTATTAACAAGTAATTTTACTTTATCATTCATGTATAATTCCTCCATATCAATTCTAATTATATATCTTATTTAATTACCCTTTAATAGCTTATTCAAACTGTAAAAAGCGTTTATTATCCTATGTTTTGGCCAATTCCAAAACCGAAATATGCAATTGCTATAATTATAACAAGAATAATTCTATAAATGGCAAATGGTATTAATTTTACACGGTTTATTAATTTTAAGAATAACTTTATAGAAATAAAACCAAATATAAATGAAGCGATAAATCCTACAATATAAAAAGGTATTTGATCTAATGTTATATATTTTAAGTTTCCAAGTAATGCTTTACCGCTTGCTGCAAACATAATAGGTACTGCCATTATAAAAGTAAAATTAGATGCAGCTTTATGATCTAATTTTAAGAACACACCGGTTGAAATAGTTGAACCAGAACGACTGAAACCTGGCCATAGCGCGATAGCTTGTGACAAACCAATAACGAAAGCTTTTGGATAATTCATACCATCAACTGTATGTGGATTCATGACACGTTTTGAATAGATATCTGCGCCAATCATATAGACTGCTCCAAGTAACAATCCGATTAATACAGTAGGGACACTAAATAAATGTTTTTCAATAAAATCATCAAATAATAAGCCTAAAATACCTGCAGGAACGAGTCCGACTATTATATGAGAAAGTTTAAGATGATGTTTCTTTTTCTCATTTTGTTTAACGTGCAACATCTCAATATAACGGCTTCTAAAAATCCAAGCAGCAGCAAGGATAGAACCTAACTGTACTACAACTTTAAAAGTGAAAGCTGATTCGCTACCTAGGAATGCTTTTGATTTTAACCACATATCATCAATTAAAATTTGATGCCCTGTCGATGAAACAGGAGCAAATTCTGTTAAACCTTCTACAATACCTAGAATGATTGCTTTAATTAATTCGATTATAAACATGTTCGATCTCCTCTAGAAAACTTTATGATATGCAGTTGATATCACTTTAAGATTATTGTACCAAATAATGCTTTATAATATGCATATAAAGAATAATACATTTTGGTTTATTTTTTTAATAAAGGCGTTATAATGGAAAAAGGTGGTGACATTGTGAAAGAATTAACAAAGTATAGTGCTCAGTATAAACCGTTGCAAATATTGATGTTTTTAGCATCATTTTTACTCAGTTTATCAGTCGTATTTCAAAATATATATTTAGGTAAAATTATAAATCAAATGCTTGTTGTTAAAGAAGGTTACCAACAACTTTACCAATGGGTATTCATTTTATTAGCTGTACTGTTATTACGGGCTACTTTTAATTATTTAAATCAATTAACAGGGCAGAAACTCTCTTTTAATGTTAAAAAAGATGTTAGAAATCAATTAATTAATAAAGATACAAAGAGATCGAAATTAACGATATTAACAGAAGCAGTGGAGGGTATTCATCCTTTTTACGAATCTTATTTACCACAAGTCTTTAAATCAACCCTCATTCCTGTTGCAATCGTTATAACATTATTATTTATTCATTGGCCAGCTGCTCTCATTATGATGATAACAGCACCATTTATTCCGTTATTTTATATTGTTTTTGGACTAAGAACACGTGATAAAGCTAAAGATCAAATGCAATCTTTAGATCAATTTGCAAAAGAATTCATTGATTTAACGAAAGGTCTTGTTTCTTTAAAATTATTTAATAGAACAGATCAAACAGTGAACAAAATTCATAAATCTAGTACATCATTTAGAGATTTAACGATGGAAATATTAAAAAGCGCTTTTCTATCAGGTTTGATGCTAGAATTTATTTCTATGTTAGGGATTGGTATTGTTGCTTTAGAAGTTGGATTAAGATTAATTGTATTTCATGATGTTTCATTCTTAGTTGCAGTCATTACTTTATTATTAGCACCTGAATTTTACAATGCTATTAAAGATTTAGGACAAGCTTTCCATACAGGTAAGCAAAGTGAAGGCTATATCGAAATAATAGAAGATATAAATAAAGAAGAGAATGAAATCTATAAACCAATAACGATTAATCCAGATATGAGTCAAGAAGACATCATAACAATAAATGATGTTTATTTTTCATACCCTGAACGTGAAGATTTTGCGTTTAGCCATTTAAATTTAAACATTAAAGAAAATATGCATACTGCAATTGTAGGGCAGAGTGGTGCTGGTAAATCTACTTTAGTGAAATTAATCATGAATGAACTCTCTCCCATTAAAGGACAAGTTCAGTATAAAAAAGATATTAAAATTGGCTATCTATCCCAAAGACCTTACATTTTCAGTGCATCTTTAGAAGATAATGTCACAATGTTCCAAAATTACGATAAACAACAAATTGAAGATGTATTACAAAGAGTTGGTCTTGTAGAGAAAGTTAGTGAGTTATCAAAAGGTATTGAAACGAAAATTGGTGACGGTTATGAAATGCTTTCAGGTGGGGAAATGAGACGTGTAGAATTAGCAAGATTACTATTATTAAATCCTGAAGTGGTTATATTTGATGAACCAACAACTGGATTAGATATTAAGACAGAACAACTTATCGTTAACACTGTGAATCAATTTTCTAAAGAAAAAACAATCATTACGATTGCACATAGACAAGAAGTATTAAAATATGCCGACAATTTCATTAAAGTTAACAATGGAGATGTTCAAGTAACAAATAGCCCACTGAAAGGTGGTCAGTTCACATGAAAAAATTAACTATCAAATTTGATAAAGATTTTTATTTATCAATTATCATAGGTGTTTTAGGTATGCTCACTGCTTTAGGTATGTTTGCGTTGAGTGGTTATATGATTTCAAAAAGTGCTTTAGGAACACCGCTATACGCTTTGATGATTTTAATTGTTTCTATTAAATTATTTGGATTTGTAAGAGCTATTACGAGATATTTTGAAAGGTTATATTCACATCGATCTACATTTACGATGTTAAGAAATATACGTGTTGAACTCTTCAATTATTTAATTCCAATTGTCCCTAATGTGTTTAGAAGATATCGTTCAAGTGACTTACTAACACAAATGGTAAATAATGTCGAAAGATTACAGAACATTCTATTACGCGTTTATTATCCCCCAATCGTAATTATATTAACGACTATCGCAACAATTTTAGTCATGATAAATTGGAGTGTTTATGTTGGTATTATTATTGGAATTTCAATGATGATGTCTGTTATCGTCATACCTTATTTATCTACAAAACGTGCAAACATTTTAGCAGAAGATGTTCAACGAAGTGAAGAAGAATATGTGGCAGAATACTATGATTTTGAAAATGGTAAAGCGGAATTAAATAGATTCCAACAATATAACATTTTTAAAGATAAAGTTTTTAATCAACAAAATATTTACGAAAATAAAAAATATAAAGAGCAGAAATTTTTAAGTACGTATGATTTTATGCTCAATATATGCGCTATGATAAGTATTTGGTGTATCACTATCTTATGTATATGGCAAATTCAAGATGGCGCGTTAAATGCAGTGTTTTTTGCAAGTATACTCATGATTGTCATTACATTATTTGAGCAAGCTATTCCAATGACAAACGTAGCTTTTTACAAAGCAGATACTACTAGAAGTCTTAAAAATATCGAAGAAGTTATAAATCAGAATTTTGAAAATCGAGAAACATATGAAACAAGCAATAACGCTTTATACTATGCTGAAAAATTGAATTTTAAATACGATTTTCAAGAAAGAAAAACGTTAAAAAATGTTCAGTTTAAAATTAACGAAGGTGAGCATGTTGCTATTATAGGTCCATCAGGCTCAGGTAAGTCTACATTATTAAGTTTGTTAATGGGCTTATATAGTTCTAACGAAGGTTTATTGGCGTATAAAGGTAAAGCTTTGTCTCATGTTGAACATGAAAAATACGTAGACGAAATAAATACAATGTTACAACACAATCATTATTTTGAAGGAACGGTCAGAGAGAATTTATTAATAGAAGAAACTGATGAGAATATGAAAAATGCATTAATGAAAGTGAGATTAGAACATTTGAAATTAGATGACAATCTCACAGAAAATGCAGAAAATATATCAGGAGGAGAAAGACAACGTCTATCAATAGCTCGATTACTATTACGAAATGCGAACATTTGGCTTATGGATGAACCAACTGCTTCTCTTGATGAAGAAAATGAAAAAATCATTATGAACAATTTATTAAGTACTGACGATACAATAGTAATCGTGACACACAATTTGAAGTACCTTGAAGATTTCGACCATATAATAGTTATGAATGAAGGAGAAATTCTAGAACAAGGTGATTATCAAACATTGCTACAAGAGCAGGGCTATTTATATGACGTAGTAAACTTTAATAAAGCGTATTGATGTATTAAAAAGATTAAGAAGTTGAAACATGTTATTCTTCTAGAACCCGTTTTTCACTGCATACAAAATTAAGGCTGAGACATAAAAAGTCTCAGCTTTTTGTTTGAGTAAATAAAGCCCTCGAAAGTTGCAAGACGAGACGCACGTGCAACATAAAGCCCTCGAAAGTTGCAAGACGAGACGCACGTGCAACATAAAGCCCTCGAAAGTTGCAAGACGAGATGCACGTGCAACATAAAGACTCCTTGTTGCCAAGACTACTGAGAAAAGTCAATAAGGCTACCGTTATTGACACGTTTGATGAGAAAAGACAATAAGGCTACCGTTATTGACACGTTTGCTAAGAAAAGGCAATAAGGAACTTAAAATTTACAAGACAAGAGCCGCATGCGATATAAGTGTCCAGTCTATTACTACTAACACAAAAATGAGTTCGGGACATTAACTATTGTCCCGAACTCTTAATTATTATTTTTCTTGATTAATTTTATCTATGTTTTTAATCATTTTTTGTAAAAGTATGTTTAATTGTTCTGTTTCTTCATCAGTTAATTGAGATACGTCTTGTATTAAATGAGAAGCTTGGTATAACTTTTCTTTCATTTCTAGACTTTTATCTGTTAAGTGGACGAAAACTTCACGTTGATCTAAATCCGATCTTTTACGTTTAATTAAATGGAGGTTTTCCATTCTTTTTAATAAAGGAGATACTGTACCTGTATCAAGTGCTAGACCTGTTACAAGTTTTTTGACATTGACCGGTGCTGTTTCCCACAAAATTGTTAGTACTAAATACTGTGGGTATGTAATGTTATATTCTTTGAAAATTTTATTAGAATAATAACGATTGACTTGTCTTTGTGCATTATACAAATTAAAACACAATTGATTCTGGATATTTAAATTATCCGGCATAATCTTTCCCCCAAACTACAAATGAAATAGCTTTTTATTTCCGAACTTCTAATCTATTATATAATGAATAATTTTAGTTTGTAAATATCTTTAATAATGATTCCGATTATCTATAGAAATAATAATGTTGTTTACTTTAAAACGCTTAAGACTTTGTAGTTTATATTGGAATATCATATAATGACAGAAAGGTGGTAGAAACATGAGTAGTGGCAAAAATATAAAAGATAAAATGAATATTACAGTGCTGACGGGCTTTTTAGGAAGCGGAAAAACAACTTTACTACAAAGGTTAATAATAGAAGCGAAAGAAGCAGGTAAAAAAGTTGCAATTGTTATGAATGAATTTGGTTCTTTTGATGTTGATAGCCAGCTTTTAGGTGAAGGTATTTCAAGTAAAAGCTTATTAAACGGCTGTATATGCTGTTCTTTAAAAGATGATATGGAGGTTGTACTTCATAACTTATACCACAGTGAGAAACCAGATTTAGTTATTATAGAAGCTACTGGGATAGCGCACCCGGTAGAAATAGTTGATGCATGTCAAAATCCTACTATTGTAGATAAAGTACATATGCCTTTTATTATTGGTGTTATGGATGGTAAAAGATACATAGAAAGAGATCGCTATTCTAATCAAACTAAACATTTAATGGAAGAACAAATGGCAAATGCACATGTAATAGTAGTTAACAAATCTGATGAACTGTCTAATGAAGAAAAAGGGATGCTTGAGGATCATCTAAACGAAATAAAACATCAACCAGATGTCTATTTTACAAATTACTCTAAAATAGACCAAATAATTGAACGTGATGATGCAATAATTAATATAGAAGGTAAACATAGTCATCATCATGGTATTCAATCCATTAATTATACGTTTGATGGACCTATAAAGATGGAACTTTTAATTCGTTTCTTACAACAGTTACCTGATTCTATATTGAGAATAAAAGGATTTGTAAAATTCCAAGAAGAACCAGATCAGACTTTTTTATTCCAGTATGCGTTCGGAGTGCCTCAGTATGAACCAGAAATGATGAACATGCCGTTAACAATTGTTATTATAGGGGAAACAATAGATAAAGCATATTTACGTAATAAATTAGACATGTTGAACTTTACTTAGGAGATGATGGGATGGAGCGTATTCGAATAAATAAACACGTCAGTTATTCTAGAATCATTCATGGATTTTGGAGATTAAATGAATGGGGTTATAGTAACCAACAATTAAATGATTATATGCACGATATAGTTGATCGCGGTATTACAACAATGGATCATGCAGATATATATGGCAATTACACATGTGAAAGTTTATTCGGTGATGCTTTAGCGCTTACGCCGAACTTAAGAGAAAAATTAGAAATTGTAACAAAATGCGGAATAATTCTACCTAATCAAAGTAACACTGAATTTAATGGGCATCGCTATGACCAAAGTTATGAACATATCATTCAATCTGTTGATCGTTCGTTGACGAATTTAAGAACGGATTATATCGATACGTTGCTTATTCATAGACCATCTCCACTGATGGATCCTGATGAAGTGACTAAAGCTGTCATGCACCTTGTAGAACAAGGGAAAATAAAAGCTTTTGGCGTTTCGAATTTTAAATGTAACCAATATGAACTATTGAATGAAAGCCTCAAAAAAGAAATGTCACATATTTCGGTTAACCAAGTTGAAGTATCGCCATATGAATTAGAAAATATTGAAGATTGTACACTGAATAGAATGTTACAACATGACGTAAAAGTTATGGCTTGGAGTCCATTGGCTGGTGGAGCGATTTTTAATGAAGATGATCCAAAAGCAAAACGTATATTAGATACAATTCAGCCAATAGCTGCTAAATACAACGTTAGTATAAGCACGATTATATACAGTTGGTTATTACGTTTACCATCAAAAGTTATGCCTATTGTTGGTTCAAGTAAAATTGAAAGAGTAGACGAAGCGGTTAAAGCAACTAAAATATCGTTAACAGACCAAGAATGGTTTGATATATATGTAGCGTCGCGTGGAGAAGATATATTATAGAAAAAAGCACTAAATCGTTAATGAAATTCAACGGTTTAGTGCTTTTTTCTATGTCACATAGATGTCTTTATGATTCTAAATCAAGTCGATTTAGCACGATTTCTCCTAATGATTTACTTGCAACAGCCATGCAATCTTCATTCACTTCGAATTTAGGATGATGATTCATATAAGGTGTATCTGTATTTTCAGGTTTACTACCAACAATATAGAAAGTACCAGGAATCTTTTGTAAATAATAAGCAAAGTCTTCTGACCCTGATGCTTGTGGTATTTCTATCAAGTGATTGAAATAATCGCCTTTACTTTTCTCAAGAATATCTACCATTTTATCCGTTTGTTCTTCATGGTTATAGAGTACTGGATAGCCATAATGATAGTCTAAATTACATTCAACATCGAAACCTAAAGCGATACTATCTGATATTTTCTTGATCTCTTCGTACATTTTTTCTTCATAATCAGGATTTAAATATCTTGCTGTTCCTTTAATCGTGACACTATCTTGAATCACATTATATCCACCTGGAGCTTCAAATGCACCAATTGTAATAACGCCCATTTCAAGAGGATCAATTCTTCTTGATACAACTGTTTGGATTGTATTTACAAAGTTTGTGCCAGCTACTAAAGCATCGTGTGTTTTGTGTGGGCTTGCAGCATGTCCACCAAGTCCATTAATAGTTAGTTTAAATGTTGAGCTACCTGAAAAAGCTTTTCCTTTATGATAGCCAATAAAGTCAGGGCTAGCTACAGGAACGATATGAATACCATAAATCTCATCAATATCATCTAAGGCTCCAGATTCAACGATAGCTTTAGCGCCACCTGGAGGTTTTTCTTCAGCGTGCTGGTGAATGATTTTAATTGTTCCTGGTAATTCTTCTTTTAATTCTATTAGTGCATCAGCTAGCCCCATTAGATAAGCAGTATGCACATCATGACCACATGCATGCATTACACCTTCATTTGTAGACTTAAATGGTACATCTGCTTCTTCTGTAATTGGTAATGCATCAAAATCAGCTCTTAATCCGATTCTGCGACCTTCTTTTCCACCGTTAATTTCTACAATAATTCCATGTTCATCTTTAACAGGTTGTGATATTTTAACATTTTTATCTTGATAAAATGATTTGATATACTCTGCTGTATTTTCTTCTTCAAATGATAATTCAGGATATTGATGTAGATGTCTTCTAATCTCTATCATTTCATTTTCTCTTTCTTCAATCAATTTAAATAATTTTTCTTTTAAATCATTCATATTTTGCCTCCTTAAATATACAAAAAAAGTATAACAATAATCTTTTTTTGTATGAAATATTTGCACTTATAAATACCAAAAAAATTTTATGATTGTTTTTGAATGTTTTTGGTTGAATGTGATTGACTTTTTAATGAAAACGTTTTATCATATCAATGAACAGGGGTGATGTGATGTTAACTGAAGAAAGGCATCAACTCATAATTGAGACGATTAAACAACGGGAAACAGTATCTTTACAAGATTTAATTCAATTAACGCAATCAAGTACTTCAACTATTAGAAGAGATTTATCGCTACTTGAACAAAATGGCTTTTTAAAAAGAGTACATGGTGGCGCGACGCAAATAACGAAACGACATGAAGAAAGAGATATGTCAGATAAAGAAATGCGTTATCAAAATGAAAAGAGAGAAATAGCGAAAGTTGCAGCTAGACAAATTTCAGAGGGCGATACGATTTATTTAGATGCAGGAACAACAACTTTAGAAATGATACCTTATATTAATCAGCAAGATATAGTTGTCGTAACTAACGGTTTAACGCATGTAAAACCATTATTAGAAAAAGGTATAAAAGTTTATATGACAGGCGGAGAAATTAAATCTACAACATTAGCGAATATAGGTGTAAATGCCGTTAAATCTTTACAGAAATATCGATTCGATAAGGCTTTTATGGGCATGAATAGTATAGATTTAAAGTATGGCTTAACTACACCTGATCCAGATGAATCAAAAATGAAAGAAACAGCAATTCATCTTGCTTCACACATTTATGTGCTATTAGATCATTCTAAGTTTAATGAAGTATCATTTGCAGAAGTGGAAATTGATAAAGGTTTTGAAATATTAACTTCTGAAAAAGCAATTAATGAAATAGAGAATATTACACTTTATAAAGAAAAGTATGAAATTAGTGGAGGTTTAAAATGATTTATACAGTAACATTTAATCCATCTATAGACTATGTTATGTTTACAAATCAATTTGAAGTAGGTGGATTAAATAGAGCACATGAAACAAATAAGTTTCCTGGAGGAAAAGGTATTAACGTTTCAAGAGTGTTGAATACTTTAAAAGTTGAAAATACAGCAACAGGTTTTGTTGGAGGATTTCCTGGAGAATTTATTAAAGATAAATTAGAACAGTCCAATATTTTAACTGATTTTATTGAAGTAGAAGAAGATACAAGAATTAACGTAAAGTTAAAAACTGGTTCTGAGACTGAAATTAATGGTCCAGGTCCAAATATCGAATCACAACATTACGAATCATTTTTAAATAAAATGAAACAAACAACTTCGTCTGATACAGTCATAATCGCTGGAAGTGTACCAAGTACATTAAAGAAACTAGTATATAAAGAAGTTGCAGAAATATTAAAAGAAACCGGTGCTACTCTAATTGTTGATGCAGAGAAAGATTTAATGAAATCTATACTTTCTTTTGAACCGAAATTTGTGAAGCCAAATAAAACAGAATTAGAAGAAATTTTTGATAAAGAAATTAATACAGATCAAGAAGTAATTGAGTGTGCTAAACAGTTAATAGAAGAAGGCGCTCAATCGGTCATCGTTTCACTAGGTGGTGAAGGTGCAATCTATGTGGATTCGAACATTCAACTTAAGGCAATTGTGCCTAACGGAGAAGTAGTTAACACTGTAGGTTCGGGTGACAGTACAGTGGCAGGTATGGTTGCTGGATTAACAACTGGTAAGGATATTGAAGAAGCATTCAAATTAGCTGTAAGTTGTGGAACAGCTACAGCTTTCAATGCAGATTTAGCTGAACATGAAGATATAGAAAGAATTCTATCTAAAGTAACGATTAAGCATTTGTAAAATAGGGAGGTTAATATTATGAGGATTACAGAACTCTTAACTAAGGAAACAATAGCAATGGATTTATCAGCAACGACTAAAGATCAAGTAATAGATGAACTTGTATCTCAATTAGATAAAGCTGGTAAATTAAGTGATGAAAAAACATTTAAAGAAGCAATTCATACAAGAGAGTCACAAAGCACAACTGGAATTGGTGAAGGTATTGCTATACCACATGCTAAAACAGATGCTGTTCAATCAGCAGCAATTGCATTTGGTAAATCGATTGAAGGCGTTGATTATCAATCGTTAGATATGCAACCAGCGCATTTATTCTTTATGATTGCTGCACCGGCTGGCGGAGCTCAAACTCACTTGGATGCGTTAGCTAAACTTTCGGGTATTTTAATGGATGAAGCAGTACGAGAAGAACTGTTACAAGCTAATAGTGAAGAAGAAATTTTAAACATTATTAACAAACATGATGATGAAGCGACAGATGATGAGTCTAACGAGGTATCAGAAGCAACTCCGATTCAATCTGAAAACGTTGAAGAAGAAGGATTAATTTTAGCAGTTACAGCTTGTCCAACAGGTATCGCGCATACTTATATGGCAGCTGACTCATTGAAAAATCAGGCTAAAAAAATGGGTGTACCAATTAAAGTAGAAACAAATGGTTCAGGCGGAATTAAAAACCATCTAACTGATGAAGATATTGAAAAAGCAACAGGAATCATTGTCGCTGCAGACGTACATGTTGAAACTGACCGTTTCGATGGTAAAAATGTTGTGCAAGTACCTGTAGCAGATGGTATAAAAAGACCAGAAGAATTAATCAATATGGCTCAAGATACTAGTCGTAAACCATTTGTAGCTAAAGGTGGCAAACAAAGCTCATCAACTTCAAATGAAAAACAAAGTGTATCTAAAACAATTTATAAACATTTAATGAACGGTGTTTCAAATATGTTACCACTTGTTATATCTGGTGGTATCTTAATGGCAATCGTGTTCTTATTTGGAGAAAACTCATTTGATGCTAAAAGTTCACAATATAATGAATTTGCAGCAAACTTATGGCAAATTGGTAGTGAAAGTGCCTTTAAACTAATTGTACCAATCTTAGCTGGTTTCATTGCACGTAGTATTGCAGATAAACCAGGTTTCGCGTCTGGTCTTGTCGGTGGTATGTTAGCAGTGGCAGGTGGTTCAGGATTCCTAGGTGGTATTATAGCAGGTTTCTTAGCGGGTTATTTAACTGAAGGTATTAAATATGTTTCTAAAAACTTACCTCAAATGTTTGAAGGTTTGAAACCGACATTAATATATCCAATTCTCTCAGTTTCCATTACTGGTTTACTAATGGTTTATGTGATTAACCCACCTACAGCGTGGTTAAATAATTTATTATTAAATGGATTAAATGATTTATCAGGTTCGAATATTGTATTACTAGGTTTAGTAATCGGTGCTATGATGGCAATTGACATGGGTGGTCCATTCAATAAAGCTGCATATGTATTTGCTACAGCAGCATTAACAGAAGGTAACGCAGCAGCTATTACAGCAGCAATGGTCGGTGGTATGATACCTCCAATCGCAATTGCTACAGCAATGTTACTGTTCAAAAATAAATTTACAAAAACTCAAAAAGGTTCTATTTTACCAAACTATGTTATGGGACTTTCCTTTATAACAGAAGGTGCCATCCCGTTTGCAGCAGCGGATCCACTACGTGTCATTCCATCAATGATGGTAGGTTCAGGAATTGGTGGTGCGATAGCTTTAGGTTTAGGTTCTAGCATTCAAGCACCACATGGTGGTATATTTGTAATATTAGCTACAGACTTTGGTCATGTATTACAAACTTTATTAGCAGTAATAATAGGTGCTTTAGTAAGTGCTATTATATACGGATTACTTAAACCTAAATTAACACAAGATCAAATTGATATAGCTGAAGAAATAGAATAAAAAATTAAAAATTTATATAAAAAAACCGACATTGTAAAATTACGTTGTCGGTTTTTTATTGAAATCATTGATAAAATTTTATATGATGAATAAAAATATTGTAAGATTTCATAATATGGAAATTAAGAGGAAAGATGTAAAACATGTTATATTATAAGACGATTATAAAATCTGAAGAAGCAGAATGGGTTACCTTGTTACACGGGGCTGGAGGTAGCTCTTCTATTTGGTTTAAACAAATGAGATATTATAGAAAGCACTTTAATGTTTTACTTGTTGATTTAAGAGGTCACGGCAAATCTGCAAATAAAGAATGGAAGAAAAATGATTCATTTGAACATTTAGCTAAAGAAGTCATAGACGTACTCGATCACTTAAAAATTAAAAAGACGCATATTATTGGGATGAGTTTAGGCACAATTGTTGGGCAAACAATGGCAGATTCGTATCCTGAAAGAATTACAACGTTAGTTTTAGGTGGCGCAATTATTAATGTTAATTTAAGAACTAAATTCTTATTAGCTATTGGTAGGACTATTATGAACTTTGTGCCTTATATGTTACTTTATAAATTATTTGCTTATATCATTATGCCTAGAAAAGAACATGAAGAATCTCGATTGAGGTTTATAAACGAAGCTAAAAAAGTTTCACAAAAACAATTTATAAAATGGGTTAAGCTAACCAAATTAGTGAATCCATACTTAGCGCATTTGCAAGTGGCTACAAAGAATATCCCGACTTTATTTATTATGGGAGATGAAGATTATTTGTTTATGCCACCTGTAGAACGGTTAGTAAAAGACTATGAGAACTTTTATTTAGAAGTTATCGAACAAGCAGGGCATGTATGCAATATAGATAAGCCAGAAGAATTTAATAAAATTAGTTCACAGTTTATAATGAAACACAACGAACTATCTTTTTAATGGAAAATGTATGCGTAAAATAATATATGCATACATTTCTTCTTATTCATTTTAATTAGTAGTAAAATGTGTTAGACTTAACTCAATATGCTATAGTCGGGAGAGGTGACGCAAAATGGGGAGGATTTAGTTTTACACTTAAATTCAAGCATGTTTTCTTTAAAAATAGAACTAAAAAGGTGGCCCAAGCGTCACCGCAAAATATTTGGAGGTGAATCCCTAGAAATAGGGAACTAATTGGAAATTTCGACCATAATAAACTTTATTGTATTCTTTATATTAATTGCATTTACAATGGTATTCGTAGGTTCTGAATTCGCGCTTGTTAAAATACGTATGACGAGAATAGAACAACTTATATCTGAAGGAAGTAAGTCTGCTAAAATTGTATATAAAATGGTAAAAGAATTGGATTACTATTTATCTGCTTGTCAGCTTGGTATTACTGTGACTTCACTAGGATTAGGTTGGATTGGTGAACCAACATTTGAAGTTCTTATACATCCTGCATTAGACTTCTTTAATTTACCAGATGCACTTACTACTACATTTTCTATCGTTATCAGTTTTCTAATTGTTACATTTATTCACGTAGTAGTTGGTGAACTTGCACCTAAGACTGTTGCTATTCAACAAGCGGAAAAACTATCATTATTTTTTGCTAGACCGCTTTATTATTTCGGTATCGTTATGAAACCATTAATTTGGTCTATGAACGGAACAGCTAGAATACTTGTACGTACTATTGGTATTCAACCTACAAATGAAGAACAAGCAATGTCTGAAGAAGAATTAAAGCTTATCATGACTCAAAGCTATCAAAGTGGTGAAATTAACCATACAGAATTAGCTTATATGCAAAATATTTTCTCATTCGACGAAAGATTAGCAAAAGATATCATGGTACCTAGAACACAAATGGTTACATTAACTGAACCATTTAATATTGAAGAACTGCTCGAAATTATTAATGAACATCATTATACACGTTATCCAATTTCTGAAGACGGCGATAAAGACCACATAAAAGGCTTTATCAATGTAAAAGAATTTTTAACAGAGTATGCTTCAGGCAACAAAATTAAAATTAATGCCTACATTCATAATTTACCACTGATTCATGAAGTTACAAGAATCAGTGATGCATTAGTGAAAATGCAAAAAGATCATGTTCATATGGCATTAGTTATAGATGAATATGGTGGTACTGCTGGTATTATTACAATGGAAGATATACTAGAAGAGATTGTCGGAGAAATTAGAGATGAATTCGATGACGATGAAATAAATGATATTATCAAAACTGGTGAAGATACTTACCAAATAAATGGGCGTGTCACACTTTCTGAATTAGAAGACAAATTTGGAATTGATTTTGAAGATTCAGATGATATAGATACAATTGGTGGTTGGCTACAAGCTCACAATCCTGAAATAGAGAAAGATGACTATGTCGATACAGAATATGACAAATGGGTTGTCATAGATGTAGAAAATCATCAAATTAGAACTGTAGCACTCCATAAAGAATTTATAAAAGAAAGAAAAAATCTCTTTGACGAAGATGAAGAAGACGAGGATTAAGACGTGAATAAAACAACTTTAACATCACTTTTTAGATTTACAGGCTATTTAGAAGGCGGTTCGTTGTTATTATTAATATTAATAGCGATGCCAATTAAATATATGTTAGATATTCCAACTGTAGTCTCTGTTATAGGTATGTTACATGGCGTTTTATTTTCTTTATATCTCATTATGATTTTAATAATGACGACCATAGTGCGCATTCATATAAAATGGCCAATAGTAGCTTTAATTTCAGCATTTATTCCTTTTGGTACTTTTATATTTGATCGCTTCTTTATTAACAGTAAGACTTACGATAATATAATAAAATAATTTTTAAAAGAGTCTGGGACATAATTAACTGTTCCAGACTCTTTTTTGTATTCTATTTTCTTTAATCTTTTTCTTCGTGTAGAATAATAATATAAGATGGATTAAGAGAGGAACCATAGGTATGAGAATTAATAAATTTTTAAGTGAAGCTGGTGTCTGTTCACGTCGTGGAGCAGATAAATGGATAGATGATAAACGTGTAAGGATAAATGATGAGTTAGCAACTTTAGGCTCACAAGTGGAAGATTCTGATGTCGTAAAAGTTGATAATAAAGTTATAACGATTGATAAAGGTTATGTATATATTGCTTTGAATAAACCGAGAGGCATTACTTCAACTACAGAAAAGCATATTAAAGGCAATGTAGTAGATTATGTGAACCACCCAGAAAGAATATTTCATATTGGTAGATTAGATAAAGATTCAGAAGGCTTATTGTTACTTACTAGTGATGGCGATATTGTAAATGAAATATTGCGTAGTGAAAACCATCATGAAAAAGAATATGTCGTGACAGTTGATAAACCTATCACGAAAGAATTTATTAAAAATATGTCTAATGGTGTTGTTATATTAAATCAAAAGACATTGCCGGCGAAATTAGAACAACTCAATGATAAAACTTTTAAAATTATTTTAACGCAAGGTTTAAATCGTCAAATTAGAAGAATGTGTGAAACATTAGGCTATAATGTTAAGAAGTTAAAACGTATACGTATAATGAACATTAAGTTAGATGGTATCAAATATGGAGAGTGGCGAGATTTAACAGCTGAGGAATTTAATACACTTACTCAAACACTTTCATATGAGCCGAAAAGAGAGCGTATGAAATCTAAATAAAGGGGATTTTAAAATGGTCAAGTTAAATAACAATGTAGAGATTCCAGAATTAGGATTAGGCATTTACAAAATAGAAGATCAAGATGTTGAAAGGGTAGTTCAAACGGCAGTAGATGCAGGATACCGTGCAATAGATACAGCTTGGTTCTATAAGAATGAAAAAGCGTTAGGAAAAGCATTGAAAAATTTAAATGTACCACGTGAAGAATTATTTATTACAACAAAGCTGTGGAATGATTTTCAAGGATATGATAGAACAATAAAAGCATTTGAACAATCAATGGAAAGTTTAGATTTAACATATTTAGATATGTATTTAATTCATTGGCCATGTCCAGAAGATGAATTATTTATAGAAACTTATAAAGCATTAGAACAACTATATAAAGATGGCAAAATTAAAGCTATTGGTGTATGTAATTTTAAAGAACATCATTTAGATGCTTTGTTAGCAGAAACAGAAATAGTGCCAGCTGTTAATCAAATTGAGTTTCACCCTTTATTCAATCAAGATGCATTGCAAGCTTATTGCGAAAGTAAAGGTATAAAAGTTATGGCTTGGAGTCCACTTATGAGAGGCGGAGAATGGTTAAACAATGAAACACTGAAAAGTATTGCCCAACAGTACGATAAAACCGTTGCTCAAGTTATTATTAAATGGCATTTACAACAAGGTAGACTTGTTATACCAAAATCCCAAAATAATAATAGAATAAAAGAGAATTTTGATGTCTTTGATTTTGAATTAAATGCTCAAGACATTCAAAAAATAGACGATTTGAATATTAATGAAAGACAATTTAGAGATCCAGACGAAGTAAAAATAGGCGATATGTAATAAATTAACCTTCACAAATTTGTTTGAAATAAGATGTATTTTATATATATCTTTTAGTAGAATGAATATGTGGAGGTGTTTTTATGTTTAAATTTAAAAAACCTAATCAACACGGTGTATGGTCAATGATTGTACTTCCAATTGCTTTTGGTATTGCTGTTGGAGGATTCTCGTTTTTACATTTACTACTATATTTAGGTGTTTTAGCAGTTTATTTTATGAGTGATCAAGTATTTTTCTATTTAAAAAAGAGGAAAAAGCAGAAAGGGTATTTGTATACAGCGGGCATTTTCTTTATTGTTGTACTTATTTCGTTTATTCCTATCGTGATTTTACGACCTGAAACATTTTACATATTTTTACTTATGATACCATTGTCACTAGTTAATGCTTATTTTGCTAAAAAGAAAAACGAAAGAGCATTTACAAATGATTTAATAGCTGTAATAATATTTTGTCTATTTGGTATAATTAGTACGTTGTTAAATCAATCATTATTAGATGTAAACAAATGGTTTACTGTCTTTATTATTAGTTTTCTATATTTCTTTGGTACCATTTTATATGTTAAGACAATGATTAGAGAGAAAAAATCTCAAAAGTATAAATGGAGCTCATGGCTTTATCATGCGTTTATTGTATTAATTGGATTATTAATACATCCAATTATCATGGTTATGTATATACCAAGTTTAGTAAGAGCTATTGTTCTTTACGGACGCAAAATTAAAATTATGCAAGTGGGGATGATTGAAATAGCTAATTCAGTGTTTGTACTAATCATGGGCTCTATATATTTACATTAAGATATATTGTGAGCATAAAATAAAAAATCACTGTGCCATTAGACAAATCTAATAGCACAGTGGTTTTTTATTTTTTCTTTATTTCAGAATTTCAATTATTTTCTAACCGCTTTTAAGATAAATGATAATACTAAGATTAATAAGATAGAGCCAATAAGAGCTGGAATAATTGCTACGCCGCCCCATACTGGGCCTATTTCTCCTAAAATTTTACCACCGATAGCTGAACCAATTAGACCAGCTATGATGTTACCAATGATACCACCTGGGATATCTTTACCTAAAATTGCTCCGGCTAGCCAACCGATTAAACCGCCTACGATTAACATAACTATAAAACTCAACATAGTATGTGCCTCCTTATATGTTTCTTGTTTACTTTCTATATTTACCCATTAATTTTCAGCTGAAACATAGTTCGTTGTTTTGAATAGTTTTTGCCATAAAATAAAGAAAATATAAATAAGAAATACAGGAACGAGTAAAAACCAATGAGGCGTTAGAACTATCATACATATATATGAAACGATTGTAACGATTTCACCTACTAATCTTGGATGAATAAAGTATTTATATATACCTTTTTGGTAAGTCTTCGCAAGACGTCTTCCATTTAATTCAGTTGGTTCGGTGAATAACGAAAGATAAGCAATTATTTGACCGAAGATAAATAAACTCACGCCAAAGTAAGGTAGTGATTGATAAATTGATTCGTCACTGTCTAAAAATACAATATTTAAAGACATACTAAAAATAATAATTATTATATAAAGAACGAAAAATTGATTTTGAATATAATTTGGTACGTATCTAATCTGAATCCATGTATGTAAAAATGCCCATATAAGTAACATAGCTGTTACAGCAATCGTGATGAAATTGATTTCTTTAATGATTATAAAAGATACTAATCCATTCAAAGCAATTGTTATAGAAATAGCATAATGATCGATGTGCTGTTTCTTATTCATTACTACAAAGTTATATGACATTAAGACGATACAGAGAATGATATTAATCATAACTAGGATTGCCATGTCTGTCTCCTGCCTTAAAATAGTCTCATCTTCGAATTATATCAATTTCTATTCATTTAATCACGAAATATAGTATGACAATTAAAATTCAATTACGATTTGACAAAAATATGAAAATTATAATAAGATAAATTTACGCTACTTTGTAATACAAAATAGCTATAAAAGATTAGAGGTTATAAACATGTCAATTCGAACACAAATGAGAAAAGGTCTATTAGACGCATGTATATTATCAATCATCCAATCACAACCTGTGTATGGTTATGAATTATCTAAGAAATTGAATGATTTTCAATTCGCAGAAGTCTCTGAAGGAACGATTTATCCCATTCTTTTAAGGTTATTAAATAAGGAATTTATTTATAGTGAAGTTAAACCGAGCGAGCAAGGACCAAAGAGAAAATATTATTTCATTACAGAAAAAGGTAAAGAAGAACTAGAAATTGTTACAGGAGAATGGAATAAAATTAAAGGGCCAATCGATGAACTATTAACGAGGAGTGTAGATTATGACGCAAACAACAAAACAACTGATTGATTTGAACAATAAAAAGCGTGAACAATTAAATGAAGAAGATTTAGAAGTTTATGAAGATTTTTTATTATATGTGCGAACAGATTTAAGAGTAAGTGAACATGAGACAGAAGTAATATTAAATGATGTATTAGATCACTTACTAGAAGCGACATCTAACGGTAGATCAGCTATTGAATTCTTTGGTCATGACGTGAAAGGTCATGCAGATGAAATTTTAGAGGAATTACCTAATGAATCTAACAAAGCGATTATGAATATGGTTGTGATGGGAATGGTTTATTTCTATAGTATATACTTCATAACCTCAGGAATAGCGGGTATTTTTGCAGATTATAAAACATCACTATTATCGCTAATATCAATGTTAATAATAGTACCTATTGCGGGATTCTTTATCGTAAAAGCTTTATTTCGTATTATTCAAAAATATATTTTTGATAAATCTAAGTATAAAATGTTAAAAGAAAGCTTATATGGTGGAATTATAGTAGGGATAATACCAGCTATTATAATTATAGGACCAAATATAGCATTTGGAGATATGACTAAAGTATACATACCTTGGTGGTTATATATTATAGTGGGTGTCGCAATTTATGGGATTTATAAACTGATTGGATCTAATAAAAAAGAGGGGGTGGGACAGAAATCTCATTTTAATAAATAGATTTCGTAGTCCCACCCCGGCAAGGATGACTAGGGTTGGAGACTTCTGGCTATACGCCTTTTTTATTGCTCCATAGTAATGTATGCAATTGTGGCAATACATATATATCGTTTAGTGTATCGTTCATGACTTTATCTATAAGTTCTTCGTATTTACTTAGTAATTTCTCTGTGTGATTTGAAACACTATCATCTAAATAAGGGTTTCCAACTTGTAAATAAAACGGAATGTCTGGGTATCGAGCGTGAATATCTTTAGCAAATTTATAATCTTCATCATCGAATATGACAACTTTTAAAGATAAACTCTCTTTAGTACATTTTGAAATCACGTCATCCAAAATAGGTAGACTTGGTTTCATACCAGAGCTTGGTGGTTTAGGACTGATTGTTAAGTCGTCTATATCCACCATCCATTCTTGAAATTTAGAACCTTGTGTTTCTAGCGCAGTTTGAATCTTTCTTTCTTTAAATGCTTCAACAAGAGGGCCGATATTTTTAATTAAAGCTGGATTACCACCAGAAATAGTGACATGTTGATATTGATTAGGAGCAAGTTGATCTAGTTCTGAAAGGATTTGTTCAGGTTCTAGTAGTCGAATATCGTCTTTAGCAGAACCATCCCAAGTAAAGCTTGAATCACACCAACTACATCTATAATCACAACCACTTGTTCTAACAAACATGGTTTTTCTTCCAATAACCGAGCCTTCTCCTTGTATAGTCGGACCAAATATTTCAAGTACAGGAATTTTAGGCATTATTTTCACCCTGTTTCACAGGACGATAAACGACATAACTTGTTGGTGTCTCTCTAACAAAGACTTGTACACATTTAGGTTTATTATCACGATTATCTAATGATTCTTGTACAATATTATATATTGTTTGAGCAACTTGCTCTGTTGAAGGGCTGTTGTCTTTAAACTCTTCGAAATCATTTAATAAACGATGGTCATATCTCTTGTGTATAAGTGATTTTAATTCACTGAAATTCACTAAAAATCCCATTTTGTCCAATTCATCACCAGCGATTGTTAAATTAATGAAATATGTATGCCCATGAACATTATGGCATTTTCCAGATTCTTCATAAGGAATGTAATGTGCGCTTGAAAAATTAAAGTCTTTATTTAGTTCAAAAGCATATGGATGCTGAACGCTAGGGTATATTTGTTGTAACATTATAGACTTCCTTTCAATTCAAGGTACTGTGATAAACCTTGATTTCTTAATTTGCATGCAGGACATTCACCACATCCGTCAGCTATAACACCGTTATAACAAGTTAATGTATGTTCACGAACATAATCAAGTGCACCTAATTCATCACTCAACGCCCATGTTTCTTGTTTGTTAAGCCACATAAGAGGTGTATGTATAACAAAATCTTTGTCCATTGATAAATTAAGAGATAAGTTCATAGATTTAATAAAACTATCTCTACAATCTGGATAACCGCTAAAGTCTGTTTCACAAACGCCAGTGATGATATGTTTAGCACCGATTTGGTAAGCAAGTGCACCAGCAAATGATAAGAATAATAAATTTCTAGCTGGTACGAAAGTGTTTGGTATACCATCTTCATTATTTTCGATTTCCATATTGTGATCTGTTAAAGCGTTTGGAGATAATTGTGAAAGTAGTGACATGTCCAGAATATGATGTTTCAAACCTTGTTCTTTAGCAATATTTTCTGCTACTTCTATTTCTAAATCATGTCTTTGTCCGTATTGAAAAGTAAGGAGTTCTACTTCTTTAAAATTTTCTTTCGCATAAAACATACATGTCGTACTGTCTTGACCACCGCTAAAAACGACAAGTGCTTTATCATTTTTTAATGTTTCTGACATAATCTTTCTCCTTTAAAAAGGCATAAAAAAAGCCTGCCTTCTATAAAAAAGGTAGACGAAGTGTCTAGTTTTTTATAGAGGGTATGAGCTAGGAACCTCTTAGTTTATTGAATATACAAATGATAATACAATCAAATTGTAAAAGCAAGTTTATGATATGGTATGATAGGTCTGAAAATAATAAACAAAGTGAAGGTATTTTTATGATTATTATGATAGACAACCATGATTCTTTTACATACAACATTATCGAATATTTAAAAATTATTACTATTAATGAAAAAATTAGAATTTATAAAAATGAAGATATCAATATAGATATGCTTAATAGTTTAAACCCTAAATCTGTTATTGTTTCACCAGGTCCGGGACACCCTAACGATTATCCAAAGCTGATGGAAAATTTGTATCAAATACATAAACACATACCTATTTTAGGTGTTTGCTTAGGGTTTCAGTTATTAATAGCTACGTTTAATGGAAAAATAGTAAACGGTCAAAAGCCTAT
This sequence comes from Mammaliicoccus sp. C-M13, assembly GCF_022386845.1. Taxonomy (NCBI): domain Bacteria; kingdom Bacillati; phylum Bacillota; class Bacilli; order Caryophanales; family Staphylococcaceae; genus Mammaliicoccus; species Mammaliicoccus sp. C-M13. The sequence goes on from NZ_JAJNHQ010000001.1 coordinate 154,288, forward strand.
TCATGGTCATGTTGCTGCTATTAAACATGATGGTAAAGGAATATACCAAAACTTACCGTCTTCATTTAATGTAACGAGGTATCATTCATTAATAGCAGATGATACTTGTATTCCAGATGAATTTATTATTTCAGCATGGACGGTTGAGGGGAATATTCCAATGGCAATAAGACACAAAAGCTTACCAATTGAAGCGGTTCAATATCATCCTGAATCTATTTTGAGCGAATTTGGCAAAGAGCAAATTGCAAATTTTCTTACGAAGGTAGGTGTTGAAGTTGAAAGCACATATACAATTTAAATATATCAATGATAAAGATAATATAGAAAAATTAAATTTAAAGTTTGAAAAACCTATTTATTATATGGTTGCTAATACTATCGAAGAGGTTGAAAAATTAATAAATAAAGCAGAGTATTATCAGAGTAGTGGTTATTATGTAGTCTTAAGTTTACCTTATGAAAGTGCGCCAGCTTTCGATAAAGCATTGCAAGTATATAATGATCAAGAAAACTACGGATCGTTACAAGTTTATAAAAGTCCTGTTAATCAATTTGAAAATGAGTCTGCTTATGAAACATCTTTAAAAAATATAAATTGGCACCCAGTTGATAGTGAAGAAACGATACAATCTAATATACATTTCATACATAATGAAATTATTAAAGGAAACACTTATCAAGTGAACTATACGACGCGTTTAATAGGAAACCGTATAAAAAAACCTTATCATTATTTTAAATTATTAACTTATGAATCAAATGGTGATTATCAAGCATATATCGAGAACGATAATGAAAGCATTATTTCGGTATCACCCGAACTATTCTTCCAAACTGGTCCATATCGTAATAAAAATAATTGCATTGTTACGAAACCAATGAAAGGTACAATTGCTAGAGGACAAAATAACGAAGAAGATAAAATTAATTTCGATGTTCTTAATCAATCTAATAAAGATAAAGCTGAGAATGTTATGATTGTGGATTTATTAAGAAATGATTTAAGTAAAATTTCTAAAACAGGTACAGTAAAAACAACCGATTTATTTATGATTGAGAAATATAAGACCGTATATCAAATGACGAGTACGATTTATAGCGAAATTTCCTCTAATCAAAGTCTATATCATATATTACAAGCTTTATTCCCGTGTGGATCGATAACTGGCGCTCCTAAAGAATCAACTATGAAAATTATTCATGAACTTGAAACATTACCGAGAGGTGTTTATTGTGGAACAATCGGTTTAATGTTACCTGATGGCAGAAATATTTTTAATGTTCCAATTCGTACAATACAAAACAAGAAAGATAAATCCATCTACGGTGTTGGGGCGGGTATAACAATTGATTCAAATCCTCACGCAGAAATAAAAGAATTTAAAATGAAAACAAAAATACTAGATAATCCAAATGTTCATTTAATAGAAACTATACGTATTGAAAATGGAAAAGTAAGCAGGCGTAAAGAACATACTCGAAGAATTGAAAAAAGCGCTGCTGAATTGAATATCCCTTTTAACCGTAATCAATGGGATGATGTACTGGATACCGCTTTAGAAAATCACTCAAATGGTACATATAAGTTAAGGATTGAATTGGACCGCTTAGGAGATTTTCAAGTGGAAATAAATGAATTGAGTAATACTAATAAACCATTTACAGCACAATTAATGCTTGCTAAAGAAGTTCCGACGTTATATACAATCAATAAGACTACTGCGCGAAAGCATTTTGAACACTCACATGAAACGAATGTTGTATTATATTATAATGAAGAAAATCAAATAACCGAGTTTGATATTGGAAATGTCGTTATTTTTGAAGATGGTGATTACTTCACACCACCATTTAGTAATCAAATTTTAAATGGATGTATGAGACAATCTTTACTAAGAGATGAAATAATAAAAGAACGAATTATAAATAAGGATATGTTATTAGATGGTATTAAAAATCGTAAAATTAAACTGTTTATGATTAATAGTTTGAGAGAATGGATAGAGATAGATTTAAAATTTTGATGGCAATCTATGATGACAAATAGTAAAATAGATACCATCTTATAAGGACGGGTGAAAATAAATGTTCTTAGCATTATTATATTTAATAATTATCATTTTAGTTGTTTTTTACATGAAGAATATTGTGTTAACACATTTGAGAAGAAACAATAATAAGAAGAGTTTTGCTTTTCTATATATAGGATTTGCGATATCAATATTATTTGTAGGTTTATTTGTTAATCAAATTACGTCTGTTTTTATAGACTTAACAGATGTGTTTTATCGCAAGTAATGGTACATGATATAGCGAAACAGAATGAGGTGTCTTTATATGCGCATATATCCTAAAGGTGATTCTGCTCTAACTGTTATGAGTGATAGAGAACCTTCTAGACAATTAACGCACGAAATAAATGAATTTAGAATGGACATACTAAACAAAAATATGCCATTTATCGATGAGGTTATACCAAGTGAAAATAGTTTAATGGTTGTTTATCACCCATATAATATGATGATGAATCATGATATTTCTCAACCTTTCAATTATATGCATGAATTAATAGAAGGTATAATTAAGAAAAAGAAAGAAGACTTAAAGGATAGAGAAGTTCGTAAGACTGCTGTTGAAATCGATGTGGTTGTAGGCGGGATATATGGGCCTGATTTTGACGGTCTAACTGATTTGTCAGATGAAGAACAAATACAAGTTTTAGAATCAAGAACATACTTTGTTTCTATGATTGGCCACACACCAGGCTGTCCATACTTATCGGGGTTAAGCCACAGATTGCATTCTAAAAATTCGGGTTATAAACAATTTATTCCTAAAGGATCTTTATGTATTGAAAGAGATAAGCTTTTTATTACGACTACAGATACAAATGGTAGTTGGCCAGTTATAGGTTGGACAGAAGTTGAAATGTTTGATAGAGAAGAAAGTAAATGTAAATTAAACTTTGGTGACGATGTTGTTTTAAATGTTGTAGATAGAGAAACAATTGAGAGTGGAGGGTATAAACCATGTCACTAATTATGAGAGAACCTGGTCTATACACTTCAATTCAAGATTTAGGTAGACAAAAATTCCAACATATTGGTATCGTGAAAAATGGTTCCATTGATCAACTTAATCATAGATTAGCAAATATGTTAGTAGGTAATGATGAAGATGAAGCATTGTTAGAAATGACTTTTAAAATGCCGAGTATACAATTTACAGAACCAACATTAATTGCAATTACCGGTGCACATTTTCCTGCATATCGTGATGACAAGAAAATATTACCGTATAAAATTCATTTAATGAATAAAGGAGAAGTACTCAGTTTTGAGGATGCTCATAAAGGTACTAGGGTATATCTTGCAATAGCAGGGGGAATAGTGGCTGATGAATGGTTAGGTTCAAAATCTACTAGTATTAGATTAGGAATGGGTGGACATAAAGGACGTTTATTGCAACAAGGCGATGAAATAGAGCTTTTTAGAAATTATTCACCATTACAAAAGAAACTATTCGCCAATTTAGAAGAAACTAAAACGGCAGATTGGGGTATAGACCAATATACACTTGCTTTAAATTATTTCACGGACATCTTCCATATTATTTCAGGAGAAGGTATGTCACATTTCAAACAAGATGAAATAAAAAATCTAGAAAATAGAGTGTATAAGGTATCCAATCGTTTTAATAGAACAGGATTAACGTTAGAGGGAGAATCAATCGTTAATAGAGAAATTAACGATCAATCATTCTTAAGCGTTAAAAAAGGTACAGTTTTATTAAATGAAGAAAATCAACTCGTTATTATGTTGAATGATCATCAATCATTATCAAGCTACCCTCAACTAGGGACTATTGCCTCATATCACATAGATAAACTTGCACAGAAAAAACAAGGTTCCAAAATAATCTTTAGGACATTAAGTATTGAAGAAGCTGAAAAAAATATGAAAAAACATGCACAATTTGTAAAACAAATAAAGACAGGCATAAAATATAAATTACAAGAAGAAATGCAAAAACAATCGAAACATAAAATGTGACGGTTATATGTACTTTTACACATTTTTTGTGGTAGATATAGGTTTTTAGTTGAATTTTTTTGTAAAGTAGTATAAATTATAATACTGAACATCTATTAATATTACAAGAATATTACAACGGTCAATAATTTGTAATGAATTTATAAAGGAAATTGATGTGAGTTGAGATACGGAGGAAAGGTATGAAATCAAAAAATAGGAAGATAGGCGTCTTTACGTTCTTCTTGCTAACCGTTTTAGCGATTGCGTTGAAGACTTATTTTGCCTATTATGTGGACTTGTCACTTGGGGTAAAGGGACTAGTACAAAATTTAATACTATTAATGAACCCATATAGCTTAGTTGCATTAATATTAAGTGTGTTTTTATTCTTTAAAGGGCGTAAATCTTATTGGTTTATTTTCATAGGAGGATTTATACTAACATTCCTGTTATATGCGAATGTTGTGTACTTTAGATTCTTCTCTGACTTTTTAACATTTAGTACATTGAACCAAGTAAGTAACGTTGAATCTATGTCTGGTGCTGTATATAGTTCATTCTCATGGTACGACTTTATTTACTTCACTGATACGATTATATTCTTATTTGTTCTTGTATTTAAGAGCAAGTGGCTTAATACAAAAGCATTCCCTAAGAAGTTCGTTCCAGTAGTAATGGGCGTTGCGGTAGCATTAGCATTTTTAAATTTGGCTTTTGCTGAAGCTGATAGACCAGAATTACTTACTAGAACATTCGATCATAAATATTTAGTTAAATATTTAGGTCCATATAATTTCACAGTATATGATGGTGTTAAAACAGTTCAAAATAACTCTCAAAAAGCGTTAGCTAGTGAAGATGATCTAACTGAAGTTAAAAATTATGCTAAGCAAAAATATCAAAAACCTAGTAAAGAAACATTTGGTATAGCCAAAGATAAAAACGTCATTAAAATTCATTTAGAAAGTTTCCAATCATTCTTAATTGATTTTAAAGTTAATGGGGAAGAAGTTACACCATTCTTGAACTCACTTGCTAAAGGTGATAAAGGATATAAATATTATCCAAACTTTTTCCATCAAACTGGACAAGGTAAGACTGCCGATTCAGAGTTAACGATGGATAATAGTATTTACGGGCTTCCGCAAGGTTCAGCTTTCTCATTAAAAGGAGATAACACTTATCAATCTCTACCAGCGATTTTAAACCAGAAACAAGGTTATGAAACATCTGTGATGCACGGTGACTACAAAACATTCTGGAATAGAGATCAAGTGTATAAACATTTTGGTGTTGATAAGTTTTATGATGCAACGTATTACGACATGAAACAAGAGAATCAAGAAAACTTAGGTCTTAAAGATAAAGTGTTCTTCGACGAGTCGATTGCACATCTTAAAGAGCAGAAAGAACCATTCTACTCTCATTTAATTACGTTAACTAACCATTATCCATTTACATTAAGTAAAGAAGATGCAACAATTGAAAAACCAAACACAGGTAGTGCGACGCTTGATGGTTACGTTCAAACAGCGCGTTATTTAGATGAGTCGTTAGAAGAATTTGTGAATCAACTTAAAAAAGAAGGTCTTTATGATGACTCTGTTATAATGATTTACGGTGACCATTATGGTATCTCTGAGAACCATAACAAAGCCATGGCAAACCTATTAGGTGAAGATGAGATTACACCTGCTAAATTTATGGACTTAAATAGAACACCGTTCTTTATGAAAGTTCCTGGATTAGAAGGTGGAGTTGATGAAACTTATGGTGGTCAAGTAGACGTTATGCCTACATTACTAGATGTATTAGGCATTGACGCTAGTAACTACATCATGTTTGGTACAGACTTATTATCAAAAGGTCACGATGAAACAGTAGCATTTAGAAATGGTGACTTCATTACACCTGAGTATAAATCAATAGGTAGCGCAGTTTATGATAATAAGACTAACAAACCGATGAAGACTAAACCGCAAGACTTACAAGAAAATAAAAATAAAGTAGAAAAAGAACTTGAATTGTCAGATCAGTTATTACATGGTGACTTATTCAGATTTTATGACAATCCAGACTTCAAGAAAATAAAACCATCAAGCTATGAATATAAATCTGGCAATGGCTATCAAGAAGAATAAGAAAAATAGTTTGAGACATAAGTCTTAATTTAAAATAAATAAGCATATCACTTAACTAATATATTAGTTGAAAAGTGATATGCTTATTTTTATTGTTCAATTTGCTGTTTATCCTAATGCAACATCTAATATCATCATAATCGTAAATCCACCCATTAATCCTAATGTTGCTAAATCTGTATTATTTCCTGATTGTGATTCTGGTATTAATTCTTCAACGACAACAAATATCATCGCACCTGCTGCAAAAGCTAATGCATACGGTAATATAGGCGTGGCAAGAACTACTAATAATGCGCCTAACATTGCAAATACTGGTTCAACTAGCGCTGAAGCTTGTCCATAGTTAAATGCTTTCCACCTTGAAAGACCAGAGGCACGTATAGGCATAGATAATGCTGCGCCTTCAGGTATGTTTTGTATACCAATACCAATCGCTAAACCAAGTGCACCTAATAAAGTAGCACCTTCATTACCTGTAGCAACACCTCCAAAAGCTACACCTATTGCCATACCTTCAGGAATATTGTGTAGAGTGATGGCTAAGAATAATAATGTATTCTTTCCAAGTTTAGTGTCTGGTCCTTCAACTCTTTGGCTTTTATCAGGTGCATTTTGGTGCGCATGTGGAATGACAAAGTCTAATAATCTAATGAAAACCCCACCTAGTAAGAAACCAATTGCAGCTGGTAACCAAGGCATGGCTGAATCTGAACTTTGATCTATAGAAGGTTGTAATAAAGACCAAAAACTAGCAGCTATCATCACACCTGCTGCAAACCCTTGCATTGTATTTATAACTTTTGTATCTATGTTCTTAAATAAATAAACAAATGACGATCCAAAAGCTGTAAGTAGCCAAGTGATAATACCTGCTAATAATGCTTGTAAATATGGTGGAAGCGTTGTAAAAAACTCTTGCATTGTTTGTGCTCCTTCGTATCTTTTATTGTAAAAAGAGTGTATAATATATTAATTGAAAACTGAGAAAACTAAAGGATGTTAAAACATGGAAGCATATAAAATTGAACACCTTAATAAACAATATGGTGATAAAGTTATATTTAATGATTTGGATTTATCCATTTCTTATAAAGAACGAATAGGACTTGTTGGCATTAACGGAACTGGTAAGAGTACTTTGCTAAAGGTCATCGCGAATATAGATGATGATTATGATGCAAAGACATCTTACCCTAATCAATATCAAATTGCATATGCTAGCCAAAAACCTGAATTAAATGGAACTTTATCTGTAATAGATGAAGTACTAAATAATGAAACAGAGATGACGAAGGTTATAGCAAATTATGAAAATGCATTGAATAAATATCAACAAACTGGTGAATCTAAAGACCTTGATTTAATGATGGAATATCAATCTCATATGGATAGATTGAACGCCTGGGATTACAGTGCAGAGGTCAAAACAATTTTATCAAAATTAGGTATAAATGACTACCACAAAAAAATATCTGAATTAAGTGGTGGTCAGAAGAAACGTGTAGCATTAGCTAAAGAATTAATACGTAAACCTGATTTGCTTTTATTAGATGAACCAACAAACCATTTAGATATAGAAGGTATAGAATGGCTTGTAAATTATATTAAACAATACCCACATACCATTATGTTCGTTACGCATGATCGTCACTTCTTAAATCAAGTTGCTTCACGTATCGTTGAGTTGTCTAATGGAAAACTGACAAGTTATCCTGGTAATTATGAAGCATATATTCAAGCAAGAGCAGAAAAAGAAGAAATAGAAGCTCAACAACATACAAAGAAAAAAGCGCTATATAGACAAGAATTACATTGGATGAGACAAGGCGCTAAAGCAAGATCTACTAAACAACAAGCGAGAATACAAAGATTTAATACTCTAGAAGAAGATTTATCTAATAAGAAAACTCAAGGTGAAGCAAGTCTTAACTTAGCTCATTCTCGATTAGGGAAACAAGTATTTGAGCTAGAAGACATTACAAAATCTATAGGTGATAAAACACTATTTGAAAACTTCACTACAATCATACAAAAAGGAGACCGAATAGGTATTGTCGGTGAAAATGGAGTGGGTAAAACGACTTTGCTTAACATTATTAGTGGTTTAGATCAGTCATATCAAGGCAACTTAATTACTGGTCAAACTGTTAAAATTGCTTATTTCAAACAACAAGATGATAGTTTGAGTTCTGATGAAAGAATGATTGATTACTTAAGAGCAGAAAGTGAAGTGGCAAAAGAAAAAGATGGTACTGTAGTATCTGTTACGCAGTTACTAGAACGTTTCTTATTCCCTAGTCAAACACATGGTACTCAAATTAATAAACTTTCAGGTGGAGAGCAAAAACGTTTATATTTATTAAAATTATTAGTCCATGAACCAAATGTTCTTATACTAGATGAACCGACTAATGATTTAGATACAGAAACACTTACAATTTTAGAAGCGTATATTACAGAATTTGGCGGAACTGTAATTACAGTTAGTCACGATAGATACTTCTTAAATAAAGTGGCTAATAAATATTGGTATATACATGATAAACAAGTAGAACCATTGTTAGGCACTTTTGAAGATTATTTAGCTTATAAACGTGAATTAGATAAAAAAGCTAATCAACAACATAAAGCTGAAGTTAAACAAGAAGAGAAACCAAAAGCGAACGCAAGGTTATCATTCAAAGAGAAAAGAGAACTAGAAGAATTAGAAAATAATATAGAATATATCGAAACAAGATTAGAAGAAATAGAACAAGAAATGATAGATAACGCTACAAACTATGAGAAATTAAACGAATTGACTCAAGAAAAGACATCGATTGAAACGCAATATGAAGAGGATTATATGCGTTGGTCATCCTTATCAGACAGATTATAAGCATATAGAGGTGTAATATAGATGCAAAATATTTTAAAAGAATACTTTGGGTATCAACAATTTAGAGATGGACAGAAAGAAATTATTGATAAAGTGATTGATCATCGACCAACATTAGGTGTTATGCCGACTGGCGGAGGTAAATCAATTTGTTATCAAGTACCAGGACTTTATTTAGATGGCGTAACAATTGTCATCAGTCCTTTAATCTCCTTAATGAAAGACCAAGTTGACAGCTTAAGGTCTATGGGGATTAAAGCTGAATTTTTAAATAGTACATTAACAAATAAAGAGAAGAATAGAGTAGAAAGAGAACTTGTTTCAGGACAAGTTAAATTCCTATATATTGCACCAGAGCGCTTTAATCAACCACAATTTGTACAATTAATAAATAAATGTAATATTCAACTTATAGCATTTGATGAAGCCCATTGTATATCTAAATGGGGACATGATTTTAGGCCGAGTTATCAAGAAGTGATAACTCATGTTATGAGTTTACCACATCATTTTAGATTAGTTGCATTAACTGCTACGGCTACTCAAGAAGTACAAGAAGATATTTCACAGAAACTAGGAATAGCAGAACAAGATATTGTTGAAACTTCTATTAAACGTGAAAATTTAACATTTAAAGTAAATAGTACGTACCAAAGATTGAACTTCGTCAAAGATTATGTAAAAAGTCATATTAATCAATCAGGCATCATTTATTGTTCAACAAGAAAACAAGTAGAACAACTTAGTGAGACTTTTGACGATTTAGATATAAAAAATGTTATGTATCACGCTGGTTTGCCGAAAGAAGAAAGAGAACGTGCACAAAGAAAATTTATAGATGATGATATAAAATTAGCAGTCGCTACCAATGCTTTCGGAATGGGAATAGATAAATCTAATGTGAGATTTGTGATTCATTATAATATGCCTCAAGACATCGAGTCTTATTATCAAGAAGCAGGTAGAGCAGGACGAGATCAATTAGACAGTGAATGTATATTGCTATTCTCTGATAGAGATATTGATTTACAAAAATTCTTTATTTCTTCTAGCCAAGCGGATGATGAATATAAAGAAAAACAAGGCGAGAAGTTAAGACAAATGATTCAATACACGAAGACAACGAAATGCCTTGAAGCGATGATGATTCATTATTTCAACCCTGATGAAAAACTTGAAGAGTGTGGAAGATGTTCAAGTTGTTTAGAAGCTAAAAAATCATACGATATGACTACTGAAGCACAGAAAATTTTAAGTTGCATTGCGAGATTAAAACAACAAGAAAAAAGGAATATGATTATACAAGTACTTAGAGGTGAGAAATCAACTCAGATAACATCTTTAGGGTATGAAGAGCTAAGTACTTATGGAATACTAAAAGATTATACTACAAACGAATGTCACCATTTATTAGACGAGTTAAGGTTTAAAGGATATTTAAATGAATATAAAGAAGTATTGAGTGTTGACCAATCAGCGATGGAAGTTTTAAGAGGTAATGTACAAATTATGACAACACCATTTAAATCTAAACCTAAAGAGATTGTAGATATACAAACAATAACAGATGTAGACCGCTCATTATTTAATCGTCTAGTTGAAGTTAGAAAAGACTTAAGTAAAGAGTTAGAAGTATCCCCGTTATCTATCTTTTCTGACCAAATTTTAGAACAATTTGCGAAACGCCTACCTGAATCTAAAAAAGAAATGATTATGATAGATGGAATAGGTAGTTATAAATTAAAACACTATTGTCCAATATTTATTGATACAATTAAAAAATATAAACAACCAATTTAAAAAACAATGAATTTTATTGTTTATTGAGGGTAAATGATTATAAAGATAAATCTAATTTTGAACAATAAAAGGAAATGTGGGGTATATTGGGATGATTAAATTTAAAAATGTTTCAAAATTATATGGTACTAAAAAAGCGGTTGATAACGTTAGTTTCAACGTAGATAAAGGGGAATTTTTTGTATTAATCGGGCCGTCGGGGTGTGGGAAAACAACGACGCTTAAAATGATTAATCGCTTGATTCATTTATCAGATGGATATATTTATTTTAATGATAAACCAATTAGTGATTATGATGTTTCTGAAATGAGATGGGATATAGGTTATGTATTACAACAAATTGCTTTATTCCCACATATGACGATTAAAGAAAATATTTCACAAGTACCTGAAATGAAAAAGTGGAAAAAACAAGATATTGCAAAACGCGTTGATGAATTATTGAATATGGTAGGGTTAGACCCAGATATATTTAGAGATCGATACCCTAGTGAATTATCAGGTGGACAACAACAAAGAATCGGTGTTATAAGAGCCTTGGCTTCAGATCCGCCGGTAGTACTTATGGATGAACCATTCAGCGCTTTAGATCCAATTAGTCGTAAAAATTTACAAGATGATGTACTGAAGTTGCAATCTGAAATTAACAAGACAATTATCTTTGTCACACATGATATAGAAGAAGCGATGAAAATGGGAGACCGTATTTGCCTCTTAAATGAGGGACATGTTGAGCAAATTGGCACAACAGAAGATTTTATTCACCATCCTAAAAATGAATTTGTTAAATCATTTATTGGTAATATGGATGCTCATGTACTAAAACAAGTACAGTTAGGAGATATCGCGCAACCTATTTCAGAAGTTCATCCAACTTCTATAGATGTTTATCCTAAAGTAACACCAACACAAACCATTGATGATATATATGGATTGTTAGCTGAACATGAAGCAATTGTAATGGATAAAGGCGAAGAGGAACCAAGCCATATTGTAACTAGGCAGTATGTTTTTAGTTACTTAGCTGATAAGAATAGAGGTGTTTCATAATGAATGTATTATTCGAAACATTATCTAGTAGAAAAGGACAATTGCTAGAAACGTTACTGGAACATATTCAATTATCGTTTATTGCTTTACTTATTGCAGTTGTTATCGCTGTTCCATTAGGTATTTTACTTACGAAAACAGATAAAATTGCTGAAGTTGTAATTAACATTGCGGCAGTTCTCCAAACAATCCCTTCGCTAGCCTTGCTAGGGTTGATGATTCCATTGTTTGGTATTGGTCGTATTCCAGCTATAATTGCATTGGTTATTTACGCATTATTACCAATCTTAAGAAATACATATACAGGAATCAAAGAAGTAGATCCTTCCCTTATTGAAGCGGCTAGAGGTATAGGAATGAAAACAGGTAGAAGACTTTCTAAAGTCGAATTACCACTCGCTATGCCAGTAATGATGGCTGGTATTAGAACAGCTATGGTATTAATTATTGGTACTGCTACGTTAGCAGCTTTAATTGGTGCAGGAGGACTAGGGGATTTAATTTTACTCGGTATTGATCGTAATAATTCATCACTCATATTATTAGGTGCGATACCAGCTGCAATTCTTGCTATATTCTTCGACGTATTCTTAAGAATGTTAGAGAAAATTTCATACAAGAAATCGATTATTATTCTAGGCGCAATTTTACTTGTTTTCTTAATAACAATTATCGCTCCTTTATTTGGACAAAAAGGTGAAAAAATTACATTAGCAGGTAAATTAGGCTCTGAACCAGAAGTTATCACAAATATGTATAAAATTTTAATTGAAGATGAAACAGATAATACGGTAAATGTGAAGGCTGGAATGGGTAAGACTTCATTCTTATTTAATGCTTTAAAATCTAATGAGGTGGACGGATATCTTGAATTCACTGGTACTGTATTAGGAGAATTAACTAAAGAAACACCTAAATCAACAACAGAAAAAGATGTATATAATCAAGCAAATGATAGTTTAGAAAAGAAATTTGATATGCAATTGTTAGAACCTATGAAATACAACAACACGTATGCTTTAGCAGTTAAAGAAGAATATGCTAAAAAACATAATTTAAAAACTATTTCTGATTTGAAAAAAGTTGAAGATGATATTAGACCAGGCTTTACGCTAGAATTTAACGACCGTGAAGATGGTTATAAAGGCATTCAAAATAAATACAACTTGAAATTCAATGATGTAAAAACAATGGAACCTAAATTACGTTATCAAGCGATTGAAAGTAATGATATTGACTTAATAGATGCATATTCAACAGATGCTGAATTAAAAGAATATGGCATGGTTGTATTAGAAGATGACAAAAAGTTATTCCCACCATATCAAGGCGCACCAATGATGAAAAAAGAAACTGTTGAAAAGCATCCTGATGTAGTGAAAGCAATGAACAAATTAAAAGGTAAAATTAGTGACGAAGAAATGCAAGAAATGAATTATCGTGTTACGGTAAAAGATGAAGATGCATATCAAGTTGCAGAAGAATATTTAAAGAAGAATAATCTAATTGACTAAAGCCATTGATTTATGAAAATGGTTAGGTCTATAATATTATTTAATTGAGGCTGAGACATAAACAAATGACTCAGCCTTAAATGTTATATTTGCAATGGATATCTGGTTTGAAAATGTCCTTGTATCAAGCCTTTCAATCTAGTTATCTTTAACGGAGTGACACATAGAAATTTTATGAGAACGAATAGATTTCTATGTCACACTTATTTTTAAATATGGAGGTCATAGGATATGAAGCAACAATTAAAAGAGTTACAGGCTTATCAGCCTGGTTTATCACCAAGGCAACTAAAAGAAAAGTACGGCATTGAAGGGGATATGGTAAAGCTTGCTTCAAATGAAAATTTGTACGGCCCTTCTCCGAAAGTTAAAGATGCAATACAAGAAAGTCTAGATGAGTTATTTTATTATCCAGAAGTGAAACAATTTGATGTAAAAGATACTTTGAGTCAGTTTTTAAACGTGAAGAAAGAACAAATATTTTTTGGATCTGGTTTAGATGAAGTTATCATGATTATTTCTAGAGCAGTATTAGAAGCAGATGATGAAATATTAACGAGTGATATGACGTTTGGACAATATAAACATCATGCTGTCATTGAACGTGCACAAGTTAAGACGACGCCACTTAATAATGGTTATTTTGATTTAGATGCAATGTACGAAGAAATTACTGATAAGACGAAATTAATATGGATTTGTAATCCTAACAATCCATCTGGAACATATTTACCACACGAGGAACTAGAATCGTTTATTAAAAAAGTTCCAGATAATATTATCGTGTTAATTGATGAAGCATACATAGAGTTCGCTGTTGCTGAAGATATGCCTAGAAGTTTAGAATTATTAGATAAATATAAACAAGTTGTTGTATTAAGAACATTTTCTAAAGCATATGGCTTAGCATCACAACGAATTGGATATGCGATTGCCGATGAATCATTACTCAACCAACTTGATATTGTTCGTCTACCTTTCAATGTAACGTCACTATCCGCAGTTGCAGCTAACGCAGCGTTACAAGATCAAGAATATTTAAAAGATATTACTAACAAGAATAGAACTGAAATTGAAAAATTCTTAAATTCTTCATTTAAAGAACATTTATACGACAGTCAAACAAACTTTGTATTCGTAAACACAGATAAACCTCAAGAACTATACAATCAATTATTAAAAGAAGGTTTTATCACAAGGCCGTTTCCTAATGGGGTTCGTATTACAGTTGGTTTTAGTGAGCATAATGATAAAATGATTAAAGTATTAGAAACCTTTTTCGAAAAAGTGAATTCATAAAAAAGGAAAGTGAATAAGTTCTTTGTTATAATAGTATACATGAGATATAAAAGGAGAAGGTATAATGGCGAAACAAACAATCGGTATTGATATGGATGAAGTGTTAGTTGATACAATTAAAAAATTATTAATGCGTTATAATCAAGAAACTTCTTCAAACGTTACTATGGAAGAACTAAAAGGTAGTAAAATTAGAAATATGATGCCTGAACACCAAGGTATTTTAACTGATATTCTTAGGGAAGATGGATTTTTCAGAGATTTAGAAGTATTTGATGATGCTGTAGATGTTGTAAGAAAATTAAACGAATATTATGATGTTTTTATCGTTACAGCTGCAATGGACGTACCTACATCATTTGCTGATAAATATGCTTGGTTAAGAGAACACTTACCATTTATTGATCCACAACATTTTGTATTTTGCGGTGATAAAGGAATTGTAAATACAGATTACTTAATCGATGACAATCCTAGACAATTAGAAAGCTTTAATAATCATTCAATTATGTATGCAGCAGCACATAATATTGATTATGATAAGTGGCCAAAAGTATACAATTGGAAAGAAGTAGAAGAATACTTCTTAGGTGAAAATGGAGAATACAATAAACAGAAAAACTTATCCGAATCTATAAAGTAATTGTGGTATTTCATTATTTAATATCACAAGAATTAAGCTAACAAACTCAATATAAATGATAAAAGAAGCCCAATCTATTGATTGGGCTTCTTTTAATGTATACCTTGCATAAGTTTTTTGATTTTTGGTGTCATAGCAAGCACAATTAATGCTACAACAATTGCGATTGCACCAATAAGACCGAAGTAATTTTGGTGTCCTAATGGTTTTATTAATTTTACAAGTTGTCCGTTGATTCCTTGTGCAGTTGCGTTAGTTAAGAACCATAAGCTTAGCATTTGTGCAGAGAATGCTCTTGGTGCAAGTTTCACAGAAACACTTGATCCTGTAGGAGATAAACATAGCTCTCCAATTACACATAAGAAGAAACTTAAAATTAGCCATATAGGATTCATTAACTCAGTTTGTTGCATAGACATCGCAATCATCATCGCAATGAATGACACACCTGCAAAAGTAAGACCAATTACAAATTTAAGAGGTGTAGAAGGGTTATATTTACCTAATTTTTGCCATAGCATTGAAATAATTGGTGCAAATATTACGATGAAAAATGGGTTGATTGATTGGAACCAACCAGCTGGAATTTCGAAGTTAATACCATACACAGATAAATCTAATTGTGTTTTCTCTTGAGCAAATACACCTAGAACGTTTGAACCTTGTTCTTGTATACTCCAGAAAAGTACTGAAGCTAAGAATAGTGGTACATAAGCTAACAATCGAGATTTCTCGGTACTATCAATATCTGGACTTCGGTACATAATAGACCAGTAAATAAATGGTACTACTATTCCGACTATTAAGACAATTAAACTTATAGAATTAAATGTAAGTTGATCAACTAAGTATAAAATACCTAATAATATAAGAATACCTATCGTACTATATGTAAATATTTTAGAGTATTTAATTTTTTCTTTATGATTTAAAGGGTTTGAAGGGAAGTTCTCTACTTCACCAAGACTTTTTCTTTGGAATAGTACGTATGCTATTAAAGCTAAGAACATACCAAATGCTGCAATAGAGAAACCTTGGTGGAAACCAACATTCAAACGTACTTTGTCAATAATAAGAGGTGATAATAAAGCCCCCATATTAACTGACATATAGAAAATAACAAATCCCGCATCTAATCTATTATCATTTTTGTGATATAGGCCACCTACAACATTAGAAATGTTTGGCTTCATTAAGCCTGACCCGACAATAATAAGAATCATAGAGATTAAAAATGCGCCCAATCCAAATGGTAAAGATAATACAACGTGACCGAACATAATCAATATAGAACCTAAGAGTAAGGATCTTCTCGAACCAAGTAATCTATCTGCAACCCAACCACCTAGAATACCTGTCATAAATATCAGTGAGCCGTACATTGCCATAATTTGCTGAGCAGTAATTTTATCTAATCCTAGTCCGCCTTGACTTACGGAGAAGTATAAATAGTACAGCAAAATAGCACGCATACCGTAATAACTGAAACGTTCCCAAAATTCAACAAAAAACAGTATGCCTAAGCCGCGTGGATGCCCAAAAAATCCATGTTGAGGAACAGTTTCAACCATTTCCTCGCGCGTCATTTTGACCATAAAAATCGCTTCCTTTCTAAACTCTCCCCCAATTTTTAGGTAAGTTTAAAGAATAGTTTAAACCTCTAAAATAAAAAATTCAATAAAATTTGTATAAGTTCTAATATTATGAATATTTAAAAAATATAATATAAAAAGAAGACCGAAACATAAATTTGTCTCGGTCTTCTTTATATTATTTAACACCAGCCATAAGTGTTTTGATTTTAGGACTTGCAACCATTAATAATGCTGCAATTACGATTGCCACTATACCAGAGTATAGGAAGTAATCGTTCGTACTTATGCTTGTATATAATTTAACCATTTGCGCGTTAATACCTTGAGCCATCGCGTTTGATAAGAACCAAACACTCATCATTTGAGCAGTGAAAGCTTTAGGTGCCAATTTAGTTGTAGTTGACAGTGCAATAGGTGAAAGACAAAGCTCACCTATAGTAACTAATAAGAAACTACCGAATAACCAAATTGGGTGAATGATTGAAGAATCACTTGATAATGGGATGACCATAATAATATATGATAATCCTGCGAATAGGACACCAATTGCGAATTTATAAACAGTTGGTGGATTAAATTTACCAAGTTTTACCCATAATACTGAGAATACAGGTGCAAGTAAAATAATGAAAAATGGATTAAGTGATTGGAACCATGCTGCTGGAATATTGAAATCAATAGCACCACCAGTTAGTTTCGCCATGCTTAATTCAGTTTTTGTATCAGCAAATTGAGCTAACACTGTAGATCCTTGTTCTTGAATCATCCAGAATGCAACAGCTGCAATAAATAACGGTATATAAGCATACACTCTTGAACGCTCATAGTCTTCAGTTTTCTTACTTGTTGTAATTTTAATAAAGTAATAAATAGGTAATAATACACCTAATACTGAAATGAAGTTTGCAAAGTTAGGTAAAGTTAATTGGTCGAATAAACTTAAAATGAGACAAACAATTGCGGCAATAATCACAACTATCGCTACGATTTTAGTTATTCTAGCTTTCTCTTCTTTATTAAGTGGATCTGGTACTTCAATACCAGCTAAACCTAAATATTTTTTATTCGTAATAAAGTAAATAACTAAACCAACGAACATACCTACAGCTGCCACTGCAAAGCCTGCGTGGAATCCGACATTTACTTGTAACCATCCAATGATTAATGGTGAAATTAATGCACCTAAGTTAATAGACATATAGAAAATTGTGAACGCTGAATCCAATCTTGGGTCATTTTTCTCATACAACAGACCAACTGTTGATGAAATATTCGGTTTTAATAAACCTGTACCAATGATTAAGAATAAAAGCGCGACAAGTAATAAAGTAAAGTTATTTGGTAATGATAGTAAGATGTGACCTATCATGATTAGAATACCACCATAGAATAAGGCATGACGAGTACCTGTAATTCTATCAGCGATCCAACCACCGATAACACCACTCATGTATACTAGTGCTCCGTAAATTGAGACAATTTGTAGTGCTAAACCTTGGTCTATACCAAATCCGCCTTTAGCTACTGAATAGTATATGTAGTAAGCAAGGATGGCTTTCATTCCATAATAACTGAATCTTTCCCAGAACTCAGTAAGGAACAAAGTTGATAAACCTTTAGGATGACCGAAAAAACCAGTACGTGGCGTACTTTGAATGATTTCCTCTTTTGAATAATGTTTGTTATCCATTTTTTAATTCCCCTCATTATAAACTATATTAAATTGTGTTGTACTTAAAAATAGCACATATTAAATTGTAATCGTTTGCTAATAAAAATACAAGATAAATATTGATAATATTCATACAATAATGACTATTTAAAATAATTAAACCCTTTCATTTCAGGCTTTATAAAGAAAGGGAAAAAGTTAAAAATATTGTAAGCGTTTTCTTTATAACGTCTAAAAATATGCTGAATTGCATAGAAAGGTGAAAAAAGTGCATATTCATACTTGAGAGGCTATAGAAGCGCTTATATTAAGCAATGGCTATAAATTAAAATATAACAAACGCCTAATCCGTATTTAACTAGCGGATTGGGCGTTTGTTTTTGAGAAATTGAGGCTAATGTCTCAATTTCTACTATATATTGGAATTATGGTCTGTTATCTATTATCGATGTTTTCAGGATATAAGTCATGATTCATCATACGATATTCAGCCATTTCTTCATACTTTGTACCTGGGCGACCATAATTAGTATATGGGTCAATTGAAATACCGCCTCTTGGTGTGAATTTACCTAAAACTTCTATATAATGTGGATCCATTAATTCAATCAAGTCATTCATGATAACATTCATACAATCTTCATGGAAATCCCCATGATTTCTAAAACTAAATAAGTAGAGTTTTAAAGATTTAGATTCTACCATTTTTACATTTGGTATATATGAGATATAAATTGCAGCAAAATCAGGTTGTCCTGTAATAGGGCACAATGATGTGAACTCAGGACAGTTAAATTTAACAAAATAATCTCTGCCTTGGTGTTTATTATCAAACACTTCTAGAACTTCTGGATTATATTGGTCATAATATTGATTGTTTTGGTTTCCTAATAATGTTATATCTTTTAAATCTTCTTTTTTTCTGCCTTCTGACATTGTTTATGATACTCCTTTTTCTATTGATTCTTCCGGTTTTGGATTTCTTTGAGCTTTTTTGAACATATAATACCCAGCAAGGAATATAATGATATAGCCAAGGTAACTTAATAAGTCAGGTGACTCTTTGAAAATTATAAAACCTAGTAATGCACTAAATACAACTGACGCGTATACAAAGATTGAAATATCTTTAGCAGCAGCGTAACTATAAGCTATCGTTATTCCGAACTGACCAACAGTAGCAAAAACACCAGATAACAATAATATGATTACTTGTGTTATGCTCATTGGTTCATACGTGAAAATAACAAAAGGTATAAGTACTACTGTAGAGAAAAATGAAAAATAGAATACAGTTGTATAAGCTTTTTCACGTTTACCTAGAGGTCTCAGACAAGTATAGGCACCTGCAGCAAATAATCCTGATAATAGACCAATAATCGCTGGTGTCATATCTGAATTAAATGATGGCTTGATAATGAAAATTGCACCTGCTATTGCGACAATCATTGCAATAACTTGGTATTTTCTAGCGCGTTCATTTAGAAATAGTGCACATAGAATAATAGTCCAAAATGGATTTAATTTCATTAACATGTCTGCGTCACTTAGTACCATATGGTCTATGGCATAAATATTTAGCAAAACACCAATGAGTCCTAAAGAGGATCTTAAAATTAACAATGGTTGGTTTTCTAATTTGCCGAAAAATGATACTCGTGCTTTATAAGCAATATATATTGGAACAAGCATGGCTACTAGATTTCTGAATAATGATTTTTGGAAAACCGGTAAATCCCCAGACAATCTGAAGAAAACAGCCATTAAGCTAAATCCAATAGAAGATATAAGTATAGCAAGAATACCTTTTATTGTAGAATTCATTTTATACACCTTCCATTTTTTATCAATGAACATATATTATCATAACTCACTTTACAAAGTATATGGAATTCTAATTTTTAAAATTTATGAAAGTAAAATAAAGAAATTTTCAAATGTTGATATAACAACACTTGTGTGACATATCGATAAAGTCAACCCTATTTTTTATAAAAATTTAAGGTATTATGAGTGTTATGGCTCGTCGTTAATGTTATAATAAATCACATAATATAGTATGTACTAACAAAAGTTAACACTATATCTTGTGTTTTGCGCATTTAGAATAAAAAGTTATAAACTATGTAAAAATTTATGTTTTTAATTTATAAAAATTCGTAAACACAAAGTATATACATATGGCAGGTGATAGTGTATGAAGATAATTTATTTTTCTTTAACAGGTAATGTTAGACGATTTATTCAAAGAGCAGGATTATCGAATACGATGGCTCTCACTGAAGCAAACAAGACAGAAGAAATAAATGAACCATTTATAATTGTCACAGGTACAATTGGGTTTGGCCAAGTACCTGACCCCGTCCAAGCATTTTTAGATATAAATCATAAAAATCTTAAAGCGGTAGCTGGCAGTGGAAATAGAAACTGGGGCAATAATTTTGCAAAAGCGAGTGAGGAAATTGCGAATAATTATAATGTCCCTTTATTAATGAAGTTTGAACTTCATGGTAATCAGGAAATAGCAGATGAATTTAGAGAAAAGGTGGTTAATCTTTATGAAAATGATAAACAAACAGAATTATAATCATATCGAATTAAATAATAAAGTGACTAAGCGTAGAGAAGATGGTTTCTTTGATATTGAGAAAGACCAAGAAGCATTAGAAGTTTATTTAGAAGAAGTAAAAGAAAAAACAATTCAATTTGGTACTCCAATTGAACGTTTACATGCTTTGGTTGATCAAGATTTCTATTATGATTTATTCAAAGAGTATAGTGAAGCGGATTTAGAAGAAATAAATGAATTTGCAGATTCTATTCCTTTTCAGTTTGCAAGTTACATGTCAGCAAGTAAATTCTTTAAAGATTATGCCTTAAAGACTAATGATAAATCTCAGTATTTAGAAACATATAAAGAACACGTTATTATTGTTTCATTGTATTTAGCTAAAGGAAACGTAGCACAAGCGAAACAATTTATTGAAGGAATGATTGAACAACGAATTCAACCAGCAACACCTACTTTCTTAAACGCGGGTAGAGCAAGACGAGGTGAATTAGTGAGTTGTTTCCTATTAGAAGTAGATGATAGCTTAAACTCTATTAACTTTATTGATTCAACAGCGAAACAATTAAGTAAAATTGGCGGAGGAGTTGCAATCAACTTATCGAAACTTCGTGCACGTGGCGAAGCGATTAAAGGTATTAAAGGTGTAGCTAAAGGCGTACTACCAGTTGCTAAATCATTAGAAGGTGGATTTAGTTATGCAGATCAACTTGGTCAAAGACCTGGCGCAGGCGCAGTATATTTAAACATTTTCCACTATGATGTTCTTGAATTCTTAGATACTAAAAAAGTAAACGCAGACGAAGATATTAGACTTTCAACTATCTCAACTGGATTGATTGTTCCTTCTAAATTCTTCGATTTAGCAAAAGAAGGTAAAGACTTTTACATGTTTGCACCACACACGGTTGAACGTGAGTACGGTAAAACATTAGATGATATTAACTTAGACGAGTATTACGATGAGCTAGTAGCAAACCCTAACATCATCAAGAAAGCTAAAGATGCACGTGAAATGTTAAATACAATTGCACAAACACAATTACAATCAGGTTATCCTTATTTAATGTTTAAAGACAATGCAAACAAAGTTCATCCGAACTCTGATATTGGCCAAATTAAAATGAGTAACCTATGTACTGAAATCTTCCAACTGCAAGAAACTTCAGTTATTAATGACTATGGAACAGAAGATGAAATTAAACGTGATATTTCTTGTAACTTAGGTTCATTGAATATTGTAAATGTTATGGAATCTAAAAAATTCAGAGATTCTGTTCATACAGGTATGGATGCATTAACAGTTGTGTCAGATGACACTGAAATCAAAAATGCTCCGGGTGTTAGAAAAGCAAATAATGAATTACACTCAGTAGGTTTAGGCGTAATGAACTTACATGGATATTTAGCAAAAAATAAAATCGGCTATGAATCAGAACAAGCTAAAGACTTTGCAAATGTATTCTTTATGATGATGAACTATTATTCTATAGAGCGTTCAATGGAAATAGCGAAAGAAAGACAAGAAACTTACGTTGATTTTGATAAATCGGATTACGCTTCAGGAAAATATTTCGAGAAGTATACACAAGAAGATATTAAACCGCAATTTGATAATGTAGCAGATTTATTTGAAGGATTAGATATTCCAACTGCAGAAGATTGGAAAGCTTTAGCTGAAAAAGTTAAAGAAAACGGTCTTTACCATGCATACAGACTTGCTATAGCACCAACACAAAGTATTTCTTATGTTCAAAATGCTACAAGTTCTGTTATGCCAATCGTTGACCAAATTGAAAGAAGAACATATGGTAACTCAGAAACATTTTACCCTATGCCATTCTTATCACCAGAAACAATGTGGTATTACAAATCAGCATTTAACATAGATCAAATGAAATTAATTGATTTAATTGCGACGATTCAACAACACGTAGACCAAGGTATTTCAACAATCTTATATGTAAATTCTGAAATTTCAACACGTGAACTTTCAAGACTATATGTATATGCACATCATAAAGGATTAAAATCACTTTATTATACTCGTAACAAATTATTAAGCGTTGAAGAATGTACAAGTTGTTCAATTTAATCATTTTAATAAGATAGGAGATCTAACATGAAGGCAGTAAATTGGAATACACAAGAAGATATGACAAACATGTTTTGGCGTCAAAACATTTCCCAAATGTGGGTAGAAACAGAATTTAAAGTTTCTAAAGATATTGCAAGTTGGGAAACTTTAACAGAACCTGAAAAGAATGCATTTAAGAAAGCATTGGCTGGATTAACAGGCTTAGATACACATCAAGCTGACGACGGCATGCCGCTTATTATGATGCACACTAAAGATTTACGTAAAAAAGCAGTTTACTCATTTATGGGTATGATGGAGCAAATTCATGCGAAAAGTTATTCTCATATTTTCACAACATTATTACCATCCAGTGAAACGAATGAATTACTAGATAAGTGGGTAGTAGAAGAACCACATTTAAAATATAAATCAGATATCATTTTGAGCAATTATCATAAATTATGGTCTAAAGACGCGTCAGTATATGATCAATATATGGCTCGCGTAGCGAGTGTGTTCCTTGAGACTTTCTTATTCTACTCAGGATTCTATTATCCATTATATTTAGCAGGACAAGGTCGCATGACAACTTCTGGAGAAATTATTCGTAAAATATTACTTGATGAATCTATTCATGGTGTATTTACTGGTTTAGATGCACAAAGTTTAAGAAATGAATTAACTGAAGATGAGAAATTAAAGGCAGATACAGAAATGTACCGCATGCTAGAGCTATTGTTCAAAAATGAGTATGAATATACAAAAATGCTTTATGATGAAATTGGGTTAACAGAGGACGTTATGAATTACGTTGCATATAATGCGAATAAAGCGTTAGCTAACTTAGGTTTCGAACCGTATTATGAAGAAAAATCATTCAACCCTATTATCGAAAATGCTTTAGATACAAGCACTAAGAACCATGACTTTTTCAGCGTTAAAGGTGATGGATATGTATTAGCACTAAATGTTGAACCTTTAACAGATGAAGATTTTATTTTCGATGAAAACTAAAAACAATAATTAAATAAAAGTAATTATTACTTTCTTAAAACTGTCGCAAAATGCAAAACTTTAGTGGCAGTTTTTTGTATCCTATACTTTATAAGACCTTTTTATTTAAGGTGAAAACATATAAAATGAAAGTATATAAAAGTGTTATTTTAGCTTTTGAATAGAAAAGTTAACATATTTTTCAATATTTGAGCATTTTACATTTACTTAATTAGATATAATGAGAATAGAATTTAAAAAAGGTGGGTTACATATGAAAAGAGTTTTACTGGGTCTTTTATCATTGTTAATTATTTCTGTATTAGCTGCTTGTGGTAATGATAATAAAGAAAAAGAAGAAAATCATTCAGAACATAAGCAGTCAGATCATGATTCATCTGATAAACCTCAAGCTTTAGAAGTTAAGCTAGATGTACCAGAAGAAGCGAAAAAAGGGGAAGAAGTAGATTTATCTGCTGAAGTTACATTAGGGAAAGAAAAAGTAAAAGACGCTGATGAAGTAATGTTTGAAATCATAAAAGATGGCGACAAAAAGAATTCTGAAATGAAAAAAGTGAAAGAAAATAAAGACGGGAAATATACTTTAAAGTATAAATTCGATGAAGAAGGTACTTATAATATCACAAGTCATGTCACAGCACGTGATCAACATACAATGCCGAATAAAGATATTAATATAAAATAATTATAAAAGAGTAATGAAATTTAATTTCATTACTCTTTTTTTAAATAGCATTGCATTTTAACTGAATATTCATTACAATAAAGATAATGATAATCGTTATCAACTAAGAGAAGTAGGGTGTATCATGGGAAAGTTTTTAATGCGTTTAGATGTATTGATTGTATTATTAGTTATCGCAACATTCTTCTCAATATTTATTGGTGTTTCAGAAGTGAGACCTTTACAAATATTAAGTCTTACAGATGAACAGAAAAATATACTAGTATCTAGTAGAATTCCTAGAACGGTTAGTATTATTATTTCAGGAAGTTGTTTAGCAATATGCGGTCTGATTATGCAACAGTTAACGAGAAATAAATTTGTTTCTCCAACAACAGCAGGCACGATGGATTGGGCAAAGTTAGGTGTTTTAATTTCACTGATACTATTTCCAGACACGAATATATTATTTAAACTTTTATTCGCAACATTACTAAGTTTATTTGGAACAATGTTATTCATGCAAATCCTACAAAGAATTCAATTCAAAGATGTTATTTTTATACCACTTGTAGGGATAATGCTTGGTAACATTGTTTCTAGTTTTTCAACCTTTGTTGCTTTAAGAACAAACGCTGTTCAAAGCATAGGGAACTTTATGCAAGGTAACTTTTCTATCATTACTAGTGGGAGATACGAAATTTTATACATAAGTATTCCTTTATTGATAATTGCGTATATTTTTGCCAACAAATTTACGATTGCAGGTATGGGAAAGGACTTCAGTGTCAACTTAGGATTAAATTACCATAGAATAGTTAATATTGGTTTAATCATTGCATCTATCATTACAGCACTAGTTGTGGTAACAGTAGGAATGATGCCTTTCTTAGGGTTAATTATACCGAACTTAATTTCAATATTCAGAGGTGATCATCTTAAAAATGCTTTACCGCACACTGCAATCTTAGGCGCGTTGTTTGTTATGATATGCGACATTTTAGGAAGACTGATTATATTCCCATACGAAATTACAATTGGTTTAACAATCGGTGTAATTGGTAGCTTTATTTTCATAGTTTTATTGATGAAAGGACGTTCGAAAAATGCTTAAGAAATTAACACCAGTACAGAAACTCATCCTTTTATCCATTATAACTATTTTAATAGCAGCGTTGTATTTGTTCTATAACATCAATCCAAAGATTTTAGAATACCAATTAACAAGTCGTGTAAGAAAGACAATCGCGATGTTATTAGTTGGCGCAAGTATTGCAGTATCAACAGTTATTTTCCAAACAATTACAAACAATAGAATTTTGACACCTTCTATTATTGGTTTAGATGCTGTTTATATGTTTATAAAAACTTCATTAATATTTTTCTTTGGTTCTACTTCAACAATTGTTTTGAATAACCATTTAAATTTCTTAGTGACTTTAGTCGGTATGATTATATTCAGTTTATTCTTATTCCAAATATTATTTAGGTCTAAAGATCAAAATGTGTTTTTCATTTTATTATTAGGTATTGTATTTGGGACATTCTTCTCAAGTTTATCCAGTTTTATAGAGATGATGATAGATCCAGAAGAGTTCTTATCTATTCAAAGTGCAATGTTCGCAAGTTTTAATGCAATTAATGAAGGCATACTTTTAATATCCGGCGTTGTATTAATCATAATGATTATCATTGCGTTCTTTATTAAACCATATTTAGATGTACTTTCATTAGGTAGAGACCAAGCAATCAACCTAGGGGTCAATTATACACAAGTTACAAGATGGTTGATGGTAATGGTAGCATTACTTGTTACAGTTTCTACAGCATTAGTCGGACCTATTACATTTTTAGGTTTACTTGTAGTGAACTTGGCTCATGAATTTATAAAAAGGTTTGAACATAAATATATACTACCAACAGCTATTTTAATTAGTTGGATT
This sequence comes from Mammaliicoccus sp. C-M13, assembly GCF_022386845.1. Classification (NCBI taxonomy): domain Bacteria; kingdom Bacillati; phylum Bacillota; class Bacilli; order Caryophanales; family Staphylococcaceae; genus Mammaliicoccus; species Mammaliicoccus sp. C-M13. The sequence goes on from NZ_JAJNHQ010000001.1 coordinate 181,191, forward strand.
AGTTTATTTTTAGGCCAATGGGTAGTTGAACATTTATTTGAAGGCAACACTGAAATTAGCATTATGATCAACTTTATAGGCGGCATTTACTTTATATTCTTAATATTAAAGGAGCGTAATGTAACATGATAAAAGTAGAAGGATTAACGAAAGCTTATCAAAACAATAAAGTCGTAGACGAAGTGGACATCGAAATAGAAACAGGAAAAATCACATCATTTATAGGACCTAATGGTGCAGGTAAAAGTACTGTATTAGCAATGGTTAGTAGATTAATTGAAAAAGATAACGGAAGTATAAAAATAGATAACCATGATATATCTTCAATGAAAAGTAATGATTTGGCGAAAAAACTATCTATTTTAAAACAAACAAACCATACAGAGTTGAAAATCACAGTTAGACAATTAGTAAGTTTCGGGCGTTTCCCATATTCAAAAGGAAAATTGAAAAAAGAAGATCATAAAATGATTGATAAAGCTTTAGAGTATTTAGGTTTAACAGAAATACAAGGCAAATATTTAGGTGAATTATCAGGCGGGCAAAGACAACGTGCTTATATTGCAATGACAATCGCTCAAGATACTGATTACATTTTACTTGATGAACCATTAAATAACCTAGATATGAAACATTCCGTTCAAATTATGAAGATATTAAGAAGACTTGTAAAAGAAATGAATAAAACGATTGTACTCGTGATTCACGATATCAATTTCGCTTCTTGTTATTCAGATAGAATCATTGCCATAAAAGAAGGTAAAGTAGAAATAGCAGGATCTAAAGATGATGTAATAGAAGAACCTGTTCTAAGTGGTATATATGATTTAGATATTAAAATCGAAGAGATCAATGGACAACGCATTTGTGTTTACTTTGATAATGAATATATTGAAGCAGAAGAAATTCAAACTTTAGCAATATAGTCTTTTTACATTGAAAGGAGTGATGCTTGATATTTGCAAGTAAGTAATTATTTATTTATGCACTGTTTTTACATCATTATATATAAGAAGGAGAGTTTAGTTCATGAAGAAAGTATTTAGTTTTATGTTAATAGCAGTATTATCAATCGTATTAGTAGCATGCGGTAATGATTCAAGTAGTAAAGAGGAAAAGTCATCAAAAGACGATACTAAGAGTGATTCTAAAACAGTAGAAATCGAATCTAAATATCAAGTTCGTGGTAAAGAGAAAGATGGCAGTGATGCTAAGACAGTAGAAGAGAAAGTGAAAGTTCCAGTTAATCCTAAGAAGGTTGTTGTATTAGATTATGGTACTTTAGATACAGTTGAAGCATTAGGTGCAAAAGACGCAGTTAAAGGTGTACCTAAAGGTGAAGGCGGCGCTTCATTACCTGAATTCTTAGACACATTCAAAGGTGACGAATTTGTAAACACTGGCTCAGTTAAAGAAGTAAACTACGATAAAATTGCAGAAATTGACCCAGACTTAATTCTATTCTCTGGTCGTACTGCAGGAACTGAAGTACAAGATGAATTGAAAAAAGCAGCTCCAGACGCAGCAAGATTATACGTAGGTGCAGATGATAAAAATTACTTGAACTCAGTTGAAGAAAATACGAATAATTTAGGTAAAATTTTCGATAAAGAAGATAAAGCAAAAGAATTAAACAAGAGCTTAGAGAAGAAAATTAAAGATGTTAAAGCAAAAGCTGATAAATCAGATAAAAAAGGAATGTACTTATTAGCTAACGAAGGTGAGTTATCTACATATGGTCCAGGTGCAAGATTTGGTAGCTTAATCTTTGACGTATTGGATGTAAAACCAGTCGATAAAGACTTAAAAGCAAGCACACATGGCCAACCAGTAAGCTTCGAATATATTTCTGAAAAGAATCCTGACATCATCTATGCCATGGACAGAGGTAAAGCGATTGGCGGAAAAGAAAGTGCTAACAAAGCATTATCAAACGACGTTATCAAAGATGTTACAGCAATTAAAGAAGACAAAGTTGTAAACGTTGATCCACAATTATGGTACTTAGCTTCAGGTGGCGTAAGAACTACTGAAAAACAAGTAGACGAAGTTGCTAAAGGTTTAGAATAAGAAATAAAGCTGAGATATTTTAATGCCCCAGCTTAAAAAGAATACTCCTAATCCTAAGTTTATTTAACTAATGGATTAGGAGTATTTATATATCTGAAAAAGCAGCCAACAAGACAATATTTTGTCTTGTTGGCTGCTTATACGTTTCACTGAAGTGTTTGTTTTAATTTGTTAATTGATCTGTTGGTTCTCCAATAATACGTACTTCACGTTTCAGCTCTACGTCAAACTTTTCTTTAACGACTTTTTGAACATGTTCAATAATCATTTCGTAATCAGTAGCTGTTCCGTTATCTACATTTACTATAAAACCAGCATGTTTAGTCGATACTTCTACACCGCCTATTCTATGGCCTTGTAGGTCAGCATCTTGTATCAATTTACCTGCAAAGTGGTTAGGAGGTCTTTGGAAAACACTGCCACACGATGGATACTCTAAAGGCTGTTTATCTTGTCTTCTTTGCGTCAAATCATCCATGGTAGCTTGTATTGTCTTTATATCTCCCGGCTGTAATTTGAAAGTTGCTTCAAGTACAACTAAATGTTGACGTTGAACAATACTTGTTCTGTAACCAAGTTCGAGTTCATCGCTTTGTATTGTATATAGCTTGCCTGTATCATCTATAGCTTTAATGTAATCAATGCAATCTTTAACTTCGCCACCATAAGCTCCTGCGTTCATATAGACTGCACCACCGACAGAACCGGGGATGCCACATGCAAATTCCAATCCTGTTAAATGATGGTCTCTTGCACGTCTTGATACATCTATAATCGCTGCGCCACTTCCGCATGTTATACAACCGTCACGAACGTGAATTTGATTGAATTGTAATAAACTGATTACAATACCGCGTATACCCCCGTCTCTAATGATGATATTAGAACCATTCCCTAAAAACGTTAAAGGAATTTGATTAAGGTATGCATATTCTACTATTTTTTGAACTTCTGTATATGAAGTAGGGGATAAGTAAAAGTCTGCTTTTCCACCTGTTTTTGTGAAAGTATATTTTTTTAAAGGTTCATTCACCTTAATTAATGATTTAGGGAGAAATTTTGATAAATCCTCCAAAATTGTAGGGTTATTCACCGTTCGACGTCCTTTCTTTACTGTGCTCTTAAAAATATTATATCAAGATTTTCCAGTTTAAGCGAATAGCTTATGAGCAATGTTTTTCAATAAGTTGTTGAAACCATTGTTGCTTATTGTTCTCATATTCTCTTACACTTTTATTGTTATTTATAGTGTTTGTTTTAAAACTTTGAAATGAGTCTATAACTGAGTTGTCGTGATTTAAAAGTTCATCTACAGTTAAATAATCATATAACATTTGACTGTTTTGTTCAACAATATGTATACGCACAATTTGCCTTAATGTAATCATATCTTTAAATTGAGCCATCATAATTTTCTTCTTATAAGAGTGGTGTAATCTATATATGTTGTGATAGTTTAATCTCTTCTCATCTAAGCTAGTAATATCATGTAATGAACGCACGGTAACAAGTACATCTAAGATAGGTTCAGTTGTATAAAGGGTTTGTTTCGTGCCACCTATATGATAAACATCTTGTATAGGTGTATTTAATAGGCTAAACAATAGTTGTTGAATTTTTATATATTTTGCTTTAAAATTTTTTGTTGATTGTAATTGAATGAACGGTTGAGGTCTTTTTAACATAATAACACTTCCATTAATCAATAATAAGAATATAATATATAACATTTTAATTATCCATGATATTATGTATAATACAAGTGAAACAGAGGTGCAATGATGAAAATTAAATTACTCTACTTAATGTTATTTGTACTTGTATTAATTATTGCAGCTTGTAGTAATGAGGTAAATTCAGATCTTAAAAAATATAAAAGAGATATGAAACCTATTTATAAAAAAGAAGACACAATTCTTGATAATATTAATCAATTAAATTTAGATAAATTAGATCAACTAGTAGGCACTGAAGTAACAGCTGAAAAACATAAAGAATTGAATAAGCTTCATAAAGAACTTGATAAAGAAGTCTTACCTGAAGTTAAGAGTCTTAAAAAACAAGCTGAGAATATCGAGCCGAGTACACAAGAAGTAAAAGATGCACATAATATTTACGTTAGCAATGTTAAAAAGAGAGAAGACTCTATTTCAGAGCTAAATGAATATATATCGCTATTCGAAAAATCTATCAGATCTAATGAGAAAATATTAGAATATACAGAGGTATTTGAGAAAAATAAAGCAGTAGCTGAAAAAAATGCTAGTAAAGCTAAAGATAGCTCTGAAGATAAAGATGATTATGAAGCGTTAGTATCAGTAATAGATAAAAATAGTGACGATTTAAATAATAAAGCTAAGTATTTAAATGAAGCGCATAGTGTGAAAGAGAAATCACAGTATATCCATGATAAAATCATTCCGAGTATATCTAAGTATGTAAAAGCTCTTAATCAAACAAATATTAAATCCAATAGAGTGAATCAAATGAGGCAATCTCAGATTGAAATGTATTACACTTTAAGTGATTATTATAAGGAACGAAAAAAAGGTAGTATTATTGAAGAAAAACTTCAAAAAATAAAAGCCCCTGATGACTTTAACAGTAAAGTTGCGTACTTAGGAAAAGATGAGAAGTATGATAAAGCTATTGATAGATTAGAAAAATAAAACACACCGTATATTAGAATAAAAGTTTATTCTGTATCGGTGTGTTTCTTTTATTCTTCTTTTTTAACGGTGGATTCTTTCTTCTTAGTTTGTGATAAGTATATATTTTTACCTACTAAAGAGATAACCCAAATCGAAAATGCGATAATTAAGATATATGATAATGCAGGTTGGTTTTTAAAATCGAATAAAAACAGAATAGAAATAATAAGTAAACATGCATTAATCGTATCAATCATTCCCCATCTCTTAATGAGGGTAGGTGTTACATTTTTGGTCAAATAAAGCACCTCCTTATTGTAATTATAGTATATCAAAATTAACTAATGGTTAATATCAAAGAATGCGGGTAAACATAATTAAGATAAAAATAGAATTTGCCATATAAAACGAATGATGTTATAGTGTTCAATTGTATTGGTTAAATTATGATAGAGGTGAATTAAAATGGTCGTGAAATTAACTTCCATCGATCAATTTGAAAAAGTACTCAATGATAACCCAAACGTATTTGTAATGAAACACAGCAGTACTTGTCCTATTTCGGCAAGTGCGTATGATCAATTTAATAAATTCTTATATGAAAGAGACATGGACGGTTATTATTTAATTGTTCAAGAAGAAAGAGAATTATCTGATTATATAGCTGACAAAACTGGCGTCAAACATGAATCACCACAGGCTTTTTATTTTATAAACGGGAATGCCGAGTGGGATGCAAGTCATGATAATATCACAGTAGCAAGTTTATCGAAAGCAGAAGAGTAATAATGATATAAGACAAACAGTCATATTGACTGTTTGTTTTTTTGTTAAATAGAGAAAAAAACAGTATAATGAATTATGATAAAAAGCATGAGGTGAAAAATATGAGAGTATTAGTTGCGATGGATGAATTTGATGGTATTTTATCAAGTTATCATGCAAATAGATTTGTAGAAGAAGCGATAAAGTCTCAATTTAATGAAGCGGATATAGTGCAAGTACCTTTATTTAATGGTCAAAGAGAAGTTATTGATTCAATATTATTATGGCAATCAGGCACGAAATATTCGGTAGATCATCATGATGCATATATGAACCCTAAGACATCAGTTTATGCAGTTACTGGTAATAACATAACGGTTATAGAAGCGGGTGAAGTGTTAACTTCAAATGAAGAAACAATTAGACCAAGTGAAACCACTTCTTACGGTTTAGGTGAAATGCTTAATGAAGCGCTTAAAGAAAATACTAATGAAATGATTATATCAGTAGGTAACGTTGCAAGTTATGATGGTGGTCTAGGCATGATTCAAGCACTTGGTGCAAAGTTTTATGACGCTGAAGGTGCTTTAGTAGATTTAAGCAAGGGCGCTAAATGGATTAAATATATTAGAACAATAGACTTATATGATTTAGATAAACGTTTGAAAGATAAAAAAATTAAAGTCATTACAGATTTTGAATCTAAATATTATGGTAAAAGTAGTCGAGTTATGAAAGAACGTGAATTAAATCATATCTCGTTAGAAGAGGCTACAGATATAGATAATGCTTTATGGTATATAAGTGAACTGTTTAAGAGTCAGCATAAAACATTATTAGGTAAAGAAGAAAGAGGCGGATCTGGTAGCGGTATAGCTGCTATGTTAAATTGTCTATGGGATGGCGAACTTGTAACTGGTGGAGATGTTGTTAACGAACTGACATACTTAGACCAATTAATTGAGCAAGCTGATTTTGTTGTGTTTGGGGAAGGTTTAAAACCGAACCAACAATTACTCGAGACGACTTCAGTAAGAATTGCAGAATTATGTTATAAACACAATAAAGTTAATATCGCAGTTTGTGCAACAGATGAAAAATTCGATAAATATATTGAACAAGAAGTTACAGCAATGTTTAAAGTACTAAACAAAGATCAATATACGATGACCGAATTAGAAATGGGCATAGCCTTAAGACATTTAACGACACAAGCATTAAGATTATTGAAAAGCAATTTATAATTAAGAGTTCGGAACATAACAAATGTTTCGGATTTTTGTTATGTAAGCGCGAGTACCTCATTATTTATAATGAATAATAAGAGAGTGGGGCCTCTAACGTGCAAGAAATTTGAGACAAGCTCGTTACATTTTCTAACGAGTTAGTGCGTGTAAACAAGCCCGTTAGCGCAATATTTTCTACGATTTTGTAAAGTGCTGACGCCTGAGGGAATCGTATGAGTGAGAGACTACAGGCTCGAACTATAACCTAGGAAACCTTGCACGAACAAAATCGTAGATCTTATAAAAAATAAGCATATCACTTTCAAACTGAAATAATCAGTTAAGTGATATGCTTATTTATTTTGAATTAAGATTGTTTTTCAAATTCAGATAGGATACCTACAATTGTTTGCACTGCTTTTTCCATAACATCAATAGACGCATATTCAAATGGTCCATGGAAATTAGCGCCACCAGTAAATAAATTTGGTGTAGGTAAGCCCATATAAGAAAGTTGAGAACCATCAGTACCACCACGAATCGGCTCTATTACAGGTGTAATACCTAAAGATTTAATCACTTTCTCAGGTATATCGATTAGCTCAGGATGAGGTTTGATTTTTTCACCCATATTATAATATTGATCATCGATTTGAACTTTAATCAGTTCTTCATCATAATGGTGGTTTAAATTTTTGGCGATATCTAACAAATGGTTTTTTCTACGCTCAAATTGTGCTTTGTCATGGTCACGAATAATATATTGTAATGTTGCTTTTTCAACGTTACCTTCCATTTGCATTAAATGGTAAAAGCCTTCATATCCTTCAGTATGTTCAGGTACTTCATCAGCTGGTAACTGTTCATTAAAAGTCATTGCTAACGTGTTAGCATTGACCATAACATCTTTAGCTGAACCAGGATGAACATTGACACCATTAACTTCTACAACAGCCATAGCTGCATTAAAACTTTCGTATTGTAGTTCGCCTTCTAAACTGCCATCCATTGTATAAGCAAAGTCAGCATTGAAACGTTCTACATCAAAGTTGTGTGGCCCTTTACCAATTTCTTCGTCAGGCGTAAAGCTAAATCGAATGTCACCGTGTTTGATTTCTGGATGATCAATTAAGTAAATAATAGCTTCCATAATTTCTACGACACCAGCTTTATCGTCTGCACCTAGCAATGATGTGCCATCAGTTGTCATTAGTGTATGCCCGATAACATCTTTTAATTGTGGGAAAGTATTTGGGCTAAGCACTTTTTCTGTCTGACCTAACTGAATATCTTCCCCGTTATAATTTTCTACAATTACTGGATTAACGTTTGTAGCATTATAATCAGGTGATGTATCAATATGTGCTAATAAACCAACAGTAGGAACCTTTTTATCGGTATTAGATGGTAATGTAGCCATTAAATACCCTTTGTCATCTACTGTTACTTCAAGGTTAAGTGCTTTAATTTCTTCTTCAAGAAGTTTAATTAAATCCCATTGCTTTTCAGTAGAAGGTGTTGTTGTACTATTTGGATCCGCTTGTGTGTCTATCTTTACATATCTTTCTAATCGATCAATTAGACGTTGTTTCACATTATTCTCTCCCTTTTACTTCTATTTACTTTACTTATTATACGCTTTTTTGTTTCTTAGAAGCAAAAAATTGCTTAGTACGAATGTAAATTTGGAAGACAATTTCAGAACTTAAAATACCAAACGCAATAGATCCAGATATTAGTGTAGCTTGTAATGACGTATTGATAGCTACATCATAATTATTAATAACTAAGTTTTTAGTGGCATCATAAGCTAAACCACCGGGAACTAAAGGAATAATACCAGCTACTATAAAAATAATCATAGGACGTTTATAGTAGCGGCTCATGATATGACTCATGATAGCTAAAGTGAAACTCCCGTAGAACGAAGCTTGAACTTTATCAATACCGAAGTCTAAAGAAACAGTATAAATCATCCAAGCTATGGCTCCAACAACACCACAAGCAATTAGAAGTCTTCTAGGTGCATTAAAAATGACAGAGAAGAATAATGTTGCAGTAAAACTTAATAGTATTTGATAAATATAATCTAACATTCATAGCACCTTCCTTAACTTAGTAATAATACAATTGCTACGCCAGCACCGATTGCAAATGCTGTTAAAGCCGCTTCTACACCTTTAGAAATACCAGCTAATAATTGACCAGCCATCAAATCTCTTATTGCATTTGTAATAAGAACACCTGGTACAAGTGGCATAACAGAGGCAATGGTAATTAAACTTAAATTATCTCCGTAAAAGAAATTGACACTTATTGTAGCTATTGTAGCTATAATTAATGAACTAATAAATTCAGTAAAAAATTTAATGCGTATCGTATTATGTACAATTGCCATTGTTAAATACCCAGTACCACCAGCTATAAATGAAGGGATAACATCAGGTTGTTTACCGCCAAACATAGGTAAGAAACATGCTGATGCAATAGCTGCTGCCAAAACTTTTAACCAAAAAGGAAATTGTAATGCAGCATGATGTAAATGTATCAATTCAGATTTAGCTTCATCTATCGATAATTCGTTATTTGCAATCTTTCTGGAAATTTGATTCGTCAGAGATATTTTCTCTAAATCTGTCGATCTTTCATCTATTCTTATCAATCTAGTGTTAGTTCTATCATTTAATGAGAAAATAATTGCTGTGGAAGTTACAAAGCTATGTGTATTTTCTAAGCCATAACTCGTTGCGATTCTAGCCATTGTGTCTTCAACTCTATATGTTTCAGCACCGCTTTCCAAAAGGATGCGTCCTGCTGTCATAACGACATCGATTATTTTATTCTCATCTATTATTGTGAAGTCCTTTAATTCTTCCATAATAACCTCCATGTTCGCAATGAATAAAATATAATCCTTATATAACAACAATTCAACAAAAAACATAGAATTGCAATAGGCAATTCTATGTTTAGTTTATAATTTAATAATTGGATTGAACATTACTTTGTTTTGACCTTGTAATTTCGCTTCATGTAACATATCATCCGCGTCTTTAAATACACGTCTTTTAGATTTATTATCCTCTTCTGTTAAATAGCCGACCCCTATGGAGACAGAAAGTTTTATTGTGTCTTTGTTAGGTAAATGGAACGTTGATTGTTGCACACTATCTCTAATACTTTCGGCTAACTTAATCGCACTATCTAATGATTCATCAATCAATATAATAGAAAATTCTTCTCCTCCGTTACGGAATGCTTTTACGTCTTTAGGCAAGTAATTAATGAGTAATTGGGACATCTGTTTGAGCACTGCATCACCAGCCGTATGAGAATATTCATCATTTACATCTTTAAATCCATCTATATCAATTAACAACAATGCCATAGATTGTTGTTGTTCAGTAACGAGTTCAGTTGTTCTATTTAAATATCTATCGAATTCTTTTACGTTTCCTAATCCAGTTAAATAATCGACTGATTCTTCATTTTCATAACGGGAAATAAGATTTTTAAGAATCCATATATCGCGATAAACACTCGCACTAATAATACTAAGGATAAAGGAAATTGGTACAAGAAACAACCATTCATTCAACCATGAATCAGGGTTTAAGAATATCAAAGTAATAACAATAATAAGGATACTGATTAAATATAATAATTGTATGCTAACAAAATCACTTTGTTTAAGAAATGGACCAATCATACCTACTACTACTGCTATTATGAGTAGATGTAAGTCATCTAAAAATGGTGTGTTGAATATAAACATATCTACTAGCAAAATGATGACTGCACTGAATGAGGTATAAAATAAATTTGTAAATCTACCTAAGAACAATAACGGGATAAAGCTTAACGTGATAACATAATCATGATATTGAATAGGGTTGGATATTAACAATATCGAAACACCAGTCATTAGAATGGTGATATAATTTTGTGAAAATTTTACGGTTCTAGTTTCACTATATTGGATGCGATGGTATAGATAAAAAGACGCAATAGTTACAGAAATATTAAATATAATTGCTTGTATCATATAGCACCATCCTTCATTTTATAAGCCATATGATATTGTAATCTATTAGATGACGTTTGTCACGATATAACAAGTATTTTCGGAAAAAAAGTTTCATTTTTCACAGCTTGTAGGAATTAAAAGCGGAATATTTACTACTGAAACAATTGGGAATATATGGGATGCAGTGGTTTTTATAGCATGTGAGCTGAAATTTTGATATTCTTAAAGAAATGTTTTATTAACATTATTCTTCAATTATAAGATGAAGGTGAATCCATGTTTACTTTGCAATTAATATTATTAACGATGATTGTGAGCTTAATACTTACACCTTTAGTAATTGTACTTTCTAAAAAAATAGGTGCTGTTGATATGCCTAATGTAAGAAAAGTACATACTAAACCAGTTTCAGTATTGGGCGGAACAGTTATTTTGCTATCTTTTCTTATCGGGTTATGGTGGGGCAAACCAGTTGAACATGAAATAATACCTATTATATTAGGCGCAATTGTTATTTATTTAATTGGTTTAGTCGATGATTTATACGATATGAAACCACTGGTGAAACTTGCAGGACAAATAGCAGTTTCACTTATAGTTGTATTAAATGGTGTTACATTAGACTTTATAACATTACCTTTTGGAATTGTTATAAAATTCGGCATATTTAGTATACCTATGACTATATTTTGGGTAGTCGCAGTTATGAATGCAATTAATTTAATAGATGGATTAGATGGTCTAGCTTCAGGTATTTCGTGTATTGCGCTTGTAACGATTGGATTTATTGCCATATTACAACAAAATATTTTCATAATGATGATATGTAGCGTGTTAATTGGTTCGTTATTAGGATTTTTAGTTTTCAATTCGCATCCAGCAAAAATATTCCTTGGAGATAGTGGTGCATTGTTGTTAGGTTATATTATTGGTGTTTTATCACTATTAGGTTTTAAAAACATTACATTAATATCACTATTTTTCCCGATGGTTATTTTAGCAGTACCATTTATAGACATGTTGTTTGCTATAATTCGAAGATTACATAATAAGCAATCCATAGTACAGGCAGATAAATCACATTTACATCATAAGTTATTGGATTTAGGCTATACACATAGACAGACAGTAGTATTAATCTATATGATTGCTATATTGTTTAGCATATCTAGTGTCATACTATACTTATCACCGCCATACGGTGTATTGATGATGTTTATTATGATTTTAATTACAATTGAATTAATCGTAGAATTTACAGGTTTAATACATCCTAATTACAGACCTATACTCAATTTATTAACACGGTCTAAATATAAAGAAGAACGCTAAATTTAGCGTTCTTCTTCTTTGTTATATGGAAACGGTAAGGCAATAGTTTCTTCTCTATTTAATTCGTATTTTCCTTGATTAATTTCATCTAAGAAATTCATAAAGTTTTCTTCTTCTGAGGCAATCACGTGTATCGTATATTTCACTTTATCAGTGTAGGCTGTATCAACAAGCATATATTCTGTTTGTTGTAATTCATATTCAAAACGACCCGTTTGATCATAATCTAAAGTGACTTCAAACGGTATAGCTTCAAGTAAAATGATACGACCGATTTCATTAATCACTTGGCTTACTGCACTTCCGTAAGCTCTGATAAGTCCTCCGGCACCAAGTTTTATGCCACCAAAGTAACGGGTAACCACAACAACTACATTATGTAATTGTTGCTTTTTTAATACTTCGAGCATTGGTACACCAGCAGTTCCAGAAGGCTCTCCGTCATCATTGGCTTTTTGTGTGAGCATAGTTGGTCCGATGACGTAACTTGAGCAGTTATGAGTCGCTGAATGATGTTCTTTTTTCTTTTGCTGTATGAATGCTTTAGCTTCTTCTTCTGTTTCGGCCGGGTGAATACTCGCTATAAATCTAGATTTATTTATTATTATTTCAGTTTCATGTGGTGCTTTTATAGTAATTAGTCCTTCAGCCATGTTAAAACTTCTCCCTTTACATCGTTATCTGTTACGATATATTATATACTATTGAAATTAGACGGGAAAGGATTGTATCAATTGAAGAAGAATAAATTAATATTTTTATGCATAGCTTTGACTTTAATATTAGCGGCGTGTGGTTCTAAAGATGAACCTAAACAAGAAACGAAGGATAAAGACGATAGCCAAGGTGTATTATTAGATGATAAAGGCAATCCGAAAGAAACAATTGAGGTAGATAAAGATACAGAGAAAGCTGTTAAAGATGCGATTGAGAAAAATAGGGAATCTTTAAACGAAGGTAATGTAGATAAGTATATTGATACGATAGATCATGATTCAAAACAGTTAGATGTTAAAGAAGAAAAGTCAGTTTTACAAGATACGCTTAAAGATTATAAGTTTGATAAAAAAATTTCTAATATTAAATTTTTAGAAAAAGATAAAGATAAGGTTGTTGTGTTTTATAATGTAGATACTACAGCTCACCCGAAAAGTGGTGGAGATGATGAAAAAAAATCATTTAATGAAGTCGTAACACTTGTTAAGAAAGATAACACTTATAAGTATTCTAAAATGGCACAAGCAGCAATTTAATAGATAAAGTACTTTTCAAATATCTGTTTATTAGATATGATGTTTATGGAAGAGAATCTAGGAGGAAAAATTTTATGAAAATTGCTGTAATAACGGATTCGACAGCATATTTAGATCAGGCTTATATTGATGAATATCAAATTAAAATAATCCCTTTAAATGTGATTTTTAAAGATGAAACATACAGAGAATTAATAGATTTAAATACGGAAGATTTTTATAAAAGAATGAGAAATGAAACACAATTACCAACTACTTCTCAACCTACAATTGGAGACTATGTAGCGTTATTAGAAGAATTGGAAAGAGAAGGATATACAGATGTGATCGCAATTCATCTATCCAGTGGTATTAGCGGTGCTTACCAAGGTGCTATTACTGCAAACTCTATGGTTGAAGGTATAAAAGTACATCCATTTGACTCAGAAATATCTTGTATGGTTCAAGGCTTTTACACGTTGAAAGCTAGTCAACTTATTCGAGAGAATGTGCCGCTTGAAAGCATTTTAAAGCAATTAGAAGAAATGAAGCAAGCAGCAAATGCATACTTTATAGTTGATGATTTAAACAACCTTAAAAAGGGCGGACGTCTTAATGGCGCTCAAGCTTTAGTAGGCACAATGTTACAGGTGAAACCTATACTTCATTTTGTTGATACCAAAATTGTCCCTTATGAGAAGGTTAGAACGAAAAAAAGAGCAATGAAACGAATCGAAGAACAAATTGCTAAAGAAATAGACCAGTCTTCGGAAGTTTCAATCTGTGTTATACATGCCAATGATGAAGAAGGCGCACTTGCTTGGAAGAAACAACTAGAAGAAAAGTTTCCAAAAGCAAATGTAATTATTAGTTACTTTGGTCCTGTCATCGGAACACATTTAGGAGAAGGCTCTTTAGGTGTAGGCTATACAACAACACCAATCGATTTAACAAAATAATATAATGTCAGCACAAAAAGCATATGCTTTTTGTGTTTTTTTATTGGAGGTAATATGAAATATTATGGCCGTATTTGTCATGATTTAAGTGACATTACTGATGAAAAAATTTTAAAAACTTTACCAGGGGTTACAATCGTTAATGATAAGTATAAATGTAATCAATGTACAAATACTGATCAAAGGATGTTCTATCATTATTATTGTTACCACTGTAATAAAGAAACTATTTATTGTAGAAGTTGTATTCAACTTGGTGAAGTTCAAAGTTGTAAAAATATATACGTGATAGAAAGTCACAGAGAAGAGACATCCGGATACTTTAAACTAGATTTTAAATTAAGTCCTCAACAAGAACTAGCTTCTCAAAAGGTTAGTGAAGCTATCTTGTCACATTCCCCATTGCTATTGCACGCAGTTACAGGTGCAGGAAAGACAGAAATGATTTTTGAAGGTATTTCTAAAGCAAGACGTAAAGGTTATAACGTGGCTGTTGTCTCTCCAAGAGTAGATGTTGTTAAAGAAGTATATTTAAGGTTGAAACAGGCTTTTGTTGATGAACAACTAGATTTATTATATGAAGGACAGTTTGCTAAATTTGACAGTACCTTTATTGTATCTACAGTTCATCAGTTGATGAGATATTATCAACATTTTGATGTGGTAATCGTTGACGAGGTTGATGCATTTCCTTTAGAAATGGACAATCAGTTAATGACAACGATAAGTAAAGCAACTCGTATACAATCTAGTCATATTTGTTTAACTGCTACTCCTAACAAACAACTGCGTTCACTTTTCAAAGAACATCAAATAATAACTTTACCTGCACGCTATCACGGACACCCTCTACCTGTACCAGAATTTCATTATAATATTGTTAAGACAACAAAAATAAATCATAAATTACTAAAATTTTTAAAAAGACAAGTTAATGAAAATAGAAAAACATTTGTATTTTTCCACGATATTAATTATATGGAATCTGTATTCAAACTATATACGCAGTACTTTTCAAAGATTGAATGTGTATCGAGTCAAGATCCAGAAAGACATGAGAAAGTTAGTCGTTTAAGAAATAACGAAGTTGATATCATGTTTACAACGACTATTTTAGAGAGAGGTGTTACGTTACCAGCATTGGATGTTGTAATTATTCGAACAGATATGTTTACTTCAAGTGCTATTATTCAAATTGCAGGAAGAGTCGGTAGAAAGACTTCTAATCCGACAGGAAACGTAATATGTTACAACAAAGGGATAACTAAAGAAATGGACTTAGCAAGAAAAGAAATTATGAGCATGAATAAACTTGCTAAAGAAAGAGGATGGTTAAAGTGAAAAAATGCTTAATCTGTCAAAATTCAATAAATGAATCGATAAATTTATTGAATTTATTTAATCAATCTCAAAACATATGCCAATCTTGCCGGTTAAATTTGACGTTCAATCATAATGTACGAAGATGTACAAAATGTTTGAAAATATTATCAGAAGATGAACATGAATGTTTAGATTGTATGTGGTTATCTCAAAGTTATAAATTAATTAATCAACTACATACACTTTATGATTATCAAACTTTCATTAAAACATTGATGCATCAATATAAATTTTCTGGAGATTTAGCTTTGTACGAAATATTTCAAATACCTAGAAAGATAATTAAAAATTATGATTTAATCGTGCCAGCACCTATTAATGATAATAAACTAAGAAATAGAACTTTCGATCATGTTGCGTACGTATTAGATAAACAAAACATACCTTATACACAACTATTTCAAACAGAAGAACGAAAAAAATAAGCTTGCTTGTCGAAAAAAGAAAGGTCAGAACAAAATAATCCATTTAAATTAATCGACGAAATAAACTTAGAAAATAAAAAAATATTACTAGTAGATGATATCTATACGACGGGTCTAACATTACATCAAATGGCCGAGCATTTATTTGTTAGAAAAATCAGAAAACTAGATGCCTTAACATTTGCAAGAGGATAAAATAATGGTAAAATAATAGTAGGAAGAAACACAAAGAGAATAGCGCATTAAAGGAGTCGGTGCTTTATGATCAGATTTGAAATTCATGGTGAAAACATCACAGTGACTGATCCGATAAGAAATTATATTGAGGACAAAGTAGGTAAATTAGAACGTTACTTTACAAATGTCCCAGAAGCGATAGCTCATGTTAAAATTAAAACTTATCAGGATTCAAGTAGTAAAGTTGAAGTAACAATTCCGTTGAAAGAAGTTACTTTAAGAGCTGAAGAAAAACATGATGATTTATATGCTGGAATCGACTTAATAACTAACAAATTAGAAAGACAAGTGCGTAAGTACAAAACAAAAGTAAACAGAAAGTATCGTGATAAAGGACGAGAAAAAGACATATTCGCTACTACTGAACCTGGTTATCCGGAGGAAAACGAAGAAAGCGATAGTGAAATAGAAATTATTCGTTCTAAACAGTTCGCATTGAAACCTATGGATTCTGAAGAAGCTGTTTTACAAATGAATCTACTAGGTCATGATTTCTACATCTTCACAGATGCAGAAACAGATGGAACAAGTATAGTTTACAAACGTAAAGACGGTAAATATGGTTTAATTGAAACATCAATACAATAAATGAATAAACCGAAAACTGATGCAGAACTTCTGTGTCAGTTTTCTTTGTGTAATAATAGCTTTTCGTTAAAAGAGGTGGTAATCTTAAATAGTATAAAAATAAAAATAAAAGTGTTATGATATATTGTTGTAAGATTACTAGTTTCCTAGTTGAAGGAGAGAACAAAATGGGTTTTTTATCAAAATTAGCTGATGGTAATAAGCGAGTTGTAAAATCACTTGCAAAATTAGCAGATCAAGTCATCGGTTTTGAAGACGAAATTGCAAAACTAACAGATGACCAATTAAGAGAAAAGACAGTACAATACCAAAAAGAATTAGCAGAGATAGAAGATTATAAAAAACAAGAAAAGTATTTAGATAAAATACTTCCAGAAGCATATGCAATCGTAAGAGAAGCTTCTACACGTGTATTTAGCATGACACCATTTAAAGTACAAGTTATGGGTGGTATTGCAATTCATCGTGGTGATATATCAGAAATGAAAACTGGTGAAGGTAAAACGTTAACAGCAACAATGCCTGTATATTTAAATGCTCTGAGTGGCAGAGGGGTACATGTTGTTACAGTAAACGAATATTTATCTAGTTTCCAAAGTGAAGAAATGGCAAAACTATACAACTTCTTAGGTTTATCTGTAGGCTTGAATTTAAATTCTTTAAGTACAGAAGAAAAAAGAGCGGCATATGCTGCAGATATTACGTATAGTACGAATAATGAATTAGGCTTTGACTATTTAAGAGATAACATGGTCACATACAAAGATGACCGCGTAATGAGACCATTAAACTTTGCGATTATCGATGAAGTCGACTCTATTTTAATTGACGAAGCGAGAACACCGTTAATTATATCTGGTGAAGCAGAAAAATCTACGACACTTTATACTCAAGCAAATGTTTTCGTTAAAATGTTAAAAGATGAAGATGACTTTACGTATGATGAAAAGACAAAAGCGATTACGTTAACTGAACAAGGTATTGATAAAGCAGAACGCATGTTTAAAATAGATAACTTGTTCGATGTTAAAAATGTAAACTTAATGCATCATATCAACATTGCATTAAAAGCAAATCGTACGATGTTTAAAGACAAGGACTATGTTGTTGAAGACGGTGAAATAATGATTGTTGACCAATTTACTGGTCGTACAATGCCGGGCCGTCGTTTCTCAGATGGATTGCATCAAGCTATTGAAGCTAAGGAAGGATTAGAAATTCAAAATGAGTCTAAAACAATGGCTTCTATTACATTCCAAAACTTCTTTAGAATGTACAATAAATTATCTGGTATGACAGGTACTGCTAAGACGGAAGAAGAAGAATTTAGAAACATTTATAATATGACTGTAACTCAAATTCCTACTAATAGACCTATTCAACGTAAAGATGAAGCAGATATGATATTTGCGTCTCAAAAAGGTAAGTTTGATGCTGTAGTTAGAGATGTCATCGAATTATACAAAAAAGGTCAACCAGTACTATTAGGTACAGTAGCGGTTGAAACGAGTGAATATATCTCGAACTTACTGAAGAAAAAAGGCGTAAGACATGATGTTTTAAACGCGAAAAACCATGAACGTGAAGCGGAAATTATTCAAAGCGCTGGTGAAAAAGGCGCTGTTACAATCGCGACAAACATGGCTGGTCGTGGTACAGACATTAAACTAGGCGAAGGCGTTATAGAATTAGGTGGACTAGCAGTTATCGGTACAGAAAGACATGAATCTAGACGTATTGATGACCAATTAAGAGGTCGTTCTGGACGTCAAGGTGACGTTGGTAAAAGTAGATTCTATTTATCGTTACAAGATGAATTAATGGTGAGATTCGGCTCTGAACGCATGCAATCATTGATGGGCAGACTAGGTATGAATGATGATACACCTATTGAATCAAAAATGGTTTCAAGAGCGGTAGAGTCTGCTCAAAAACGTGTTGAAGGTAATAACTTTGATGCTCGTAAACGTCTATTAGAATATGATGATGTCTTAAGACAACAACGTGAAATTATATACGGTGAACGTAATGATATTATTGAAAATGATAATGTCGAAAATATCGTTAAAGGTATGATTAAATCTTCTCTTGAACGTGGTATAAACTATCATTTATCTGCTAATGAAGATGATATTGATTATGAAGCACTTGTTCAATATATCGAAGATTCTTATCTACAACCTGGTGTAATTAAAGCAGATGATATACGTGGAAGAGACTATGAAGATATCCAAGAAATTGTACTTGAGAAAATTAAAGACCAATATAAACATCAACAAGAAGAATTCGGAGATCAAATGTCTGAATTTGAACGTATGATTGTATTAAGAACGATAGACCGTAAATGGACAGATCATATCGATACGATGGATCAATTACGTACAGGTATTCACTTGAGATCTTATGGTCAAATAAATCCATTGCGTGAATATCAAAATGAAGGTTTAGAATTATTTGAAACAATGTTAAGTGACATTGAAGACGAAGTAAGTAAGTATATTTTAAAAGCTACAATTGACCGCGGTGAACAAGTAGAACGTCAACAAGTTGAAATTGGTGAAGCTAAACACGTTGGAGCAAACGACGGTAAAGAAAAAGTAAAACCTAAACCGATTGTTAAAGATGAACAAGTAGGTCGAAATGACCCTTGTCCTTGTGGAAGCGGCAAAAAATATAAAAATTGTCACGGTAAAGCGTAAAGGAGTTAAATTATGGAATTAACGGAAATTAAACAGATTTTAAATAAGCATAATGAAAAATTATTAAACATCAGGGGGTCTCTTTGACTTAGAAAATAAAGAGACAAACATACAAGAATATGAAGAAATGATGGTTGATCCTTCTTTTTGGGATGATCAGAATAAAGCACAAGAAATTATTAATAAAAATAATGCACTCAAGTCAGTTGTAAATGATTTTTATAATTTAGAAAATCAAATTGAAGATTTGTATACAACGATTGAATTACTACAAGAAGAATATAACGAAGATATGCATAAAGCTTTAGAGTCTGACTTAAAAACAATTAATAAAGATATAGAACAATTTGAATTGAATCTATTATTAAATGGAGAGCATGACGAGAATAATGCGATATTAGAATTACATCCTGGTGCTGGCGGAACAGAATCTCAAGATTGGGGTTCTATGTTACTCAGAATGTATCAACGATTCGCTGAACATAAAGGCTTTAAAGTTGAGACATTAGATTACCAAAATGGTGATGAAGCAGGAATTAAAAGTGTAACTTTATTAATTAAAGGGCACAATGCTTATGGCTATTTAAGAGCTGAAAAAGGTGTTCATAGATTAGTACGTATTTCTCCATTTGATTCTTCGGGAAGAAGACATACATCATTTGTTTCTTGTGAAGTTACACCAGAATTTAATAATGAAAAAATTGAAATCGAAGTTAATTCTGAAGATATATCAGTAGACACTTATAGAGCATCCGGTGCAGGTGGACAGCACGTTAATACTACTGATTCAGCGGTGCGTATTACACACCAACCAACAGGCATCGTTGTTACTTGTCAAAATGAGCGTTCTCAAATTAAAAACAGAGAGCAAGCAATGAAAATGTTAAAAGCTAAACTTTATCAAAGAGAATTAGAAGAACAAGCTGCTGCTTTAAATGAAATAAGAGGTGAGCAGAAAGAAATTGGGTGGGGAAGTCAAATACGTTCTTACGTATTCCATCCATATGCGATGGTTAAAGATCATAGAACCAATGAAGAAACAGGAAATACAAGTGCAGTAATGGACGGAGAAATTGATCCGTTTATAGATGCATATTTACGTAGTCAATTAAACGAGCAATCATAAAATAAAGTAAACAAAAATCAGGTGAAATTCTTAAATAACAAGAAATTCACCTGATTTTTTTGATGAACATAATAGTTAAGGTTTTGTGAAAAGATACACAATATCGTTTTAAAATAAACACAATCATGGTAAAATATTAATGTGATTATATATTAATATGGGGTGTAAAACATGAGATTTAAAATGGGCATTATTTCAATCGTTGCGGCTTCTTCATTAGTGTTTGCTGGATGTGGAAATTCTTCATCGGACGAAAGTAAATCTGAAGAATATAGCTCTCAGGGGGAAAAGATTTTTAAAAATAATTCTTGTGTCGGCTGTCACGGTAAAGACTTAGAAGGTGCTTCTGGTCCATCATTGAAAAATGTAGGTTCTAAACTATCAGAACAAGATATAGAGAAAATTATCAATGAAGGTAAAGGTAGTATGCCGAGTAAAGTAGTTGATGAAAAAGAAGCTAAAGAAGTAGCAAAATGGTTAGCAGAACAAAAATAAAATACAGAGTTATAAGTTACGAAAACTTATAACTCTGTATTTTTCTTTTTTTTATAATTGTTACATTGTATTTTAATGAAATAAGAATTGGTAAATGGTTTTTGGATAAATTCTCCATCGACAATGATTTTTTCTGACGATATTATATTATGAATATTATTTAATACTAGCTATTAAGACTGTCATAATAAACTTTATAGATATTTTTAATTTAAATTATAGAAAGGTAACGTTTATATTACGAATATGTAACAAAGGAATTTGTGCGATGATTTTATGATATTATATTTCCAGTAATAGTTGAGGGAAACTCAAATTAATATAAATATAAATAAAAACATATAAATCTCAGGAGGATTTAACCATCATGAAGAAGACATTAGTTACGTTTGCATCTGTTACAGCTTTAACATCTTTAGTACAAACAACAGCTTTTGCTGCAGAGCATGAAGTTAAAGAAGGTGAAACATTAGCAACTATCGCACAAGAATATGGGACTTCTATTTCAAATCTTAAAGAATTAAATAAAATTTCTACTGAAGTTTCAGTAGGACAAAATATAAAAGTATTAAAAGATGACGTTTATGTTATACAAGAAGGCGATACACTCAATAAAATCTCTAAAAAATTTGACGTAACAGTATCAGAATTAAAAGAATGGAATAACTTGTCATCAGATATTATTTTAGTTGGTAAACCATTATTAGTATCAGCAGACGCTCAATTATCTGGCGATGAAGCTACTGCAGAACCAACTACTGTTTCAATTAACGCACCTGAAGCATCAGCTCAAGAAGAAAGCTTATTAAGATATGTATTTGAGCAAACTTCAACTGGTAGTGAGTATAATACTGAAGACTACCAAGCATACGCTTTACCAACGTTTAATAATGAATCGCCAACTACTGCAGTATCGTATAGCAGACCATCATCAGGTGGCGGGGCTAATTTATATACTTCAGGTCAATGTACTTACTATGCATTTAGTAAACGACCTGATATTGGAAGCACTTGGGGAAATGCTAACAACTGGGCTAATGCAGCTGCACAATCTGGTTATACAGTTAACAATACTCCTTCAGCAGGCGCTATATTACAATCTACAGCTGGTGGCTACGGTCATGTAGCATACGTTGAAAATGTTAACTCTGATGGTTCTCTACAAGTATCAGAGATGAACTATCAAGGTGTAGGAGTTGTTTCTTCACGAACAATTTCAGCTTCTGCAGCTAAAGCATACAACTATATACATTAGTCATTTTAGTTAAACATGTACAAGCAAGTAGTTAATTCAATTATGAATTTAAACTATTTGCTTTTTTTTATAACTTTAGTTGATATAATAAATGTAAATTAAGCTGAAGAGGTTTGAAGTAATGAAAAAATGGTTAAAAATCATACTAGTATTAATTTTAATGAGTATTATAGGAATAAGTATATATAAAGTGATAGACGTAAATAAGTTTCAAAATAAAGAACAATTTCAAGAACAACAGGGCGAACAAACTTTTCAAAATAGTCATCCTGCAACTGGTTTAAATGTTAATGATGAAAAAGTGAGAACTTTTGATAAACTTGAACCAACTGAATTAAAAAAAGTAACTTCTAAAAATGAAATTACAGTTATTAATTTATTTGCTTCATGGTGCGATCCTTGTAAGAGAGAAATGCCCGAGCTTGTTAAATACGCTAAGCATTCCAATAAAGATGTGGAACTGATAGGTTTAAATGTTAAAGATAAAAGAAAACCAGCACAACAACTTATTGATGACGTTCATGTAAATTATGATATATATGTAGCAGAAGAAGACTTTTTGAAAAAGTTTAAATCTTATAATATACCAACAACACTTTTCGTGAATAAAGAAGGGAAAGTAGAAAAAGTATATTTAGGAGAATTGTCCGAAAAAACACTAAATAACTTAGTCTTACAATTAAAGGAGGAACATTAATTTGGGGGTACACCAATATTTTAAAAGTTTAACAGATTTAGAGAAATTAGTAAGATGTCCTGGAAAATTCAAATTTCAAGACCATAATGTGGCAGCACATTCTTTTAAAGTAACTAAAATAGCACAATATTTAGCTACAGTTGAAGAAGCAAATGGCCAAGAAATTAATTGGAAGCTTGTATATGAGAAAGCATTAAACCACGATTATCCCGAAATATTCACTGGTGATATTAAAACACCTGTAAAATATGCTTCGTATGAATTGAAAAAATTATTTTCTCAAGTTGAAGAAGAAATGATAGAAAAGTTTATAACAGAAGAATTTCCTGAAGAATATCAAAGTATATATAGACATAGACTACAAGAGGGTAAAGATGATAGTATAGAAGGACAAATACTCAGTGTTGCTGATAAAATTGACTTGCTTTATGAATCTTTTGGAGAAATTCAAAAACGAAACCCTGAACCTTTGTTTTTTGAAATTTACGAAAGCTCATTAGAAACAATTATGCAATTCGATCATTTATCATCAGTACAAGATTTTATTCAAAATATTATACCGGAAATGTTACAAGAAAAATTTATTCCACGTTCTGAATTAAAAGAAACGACAATGACAATTCTTGAAAAACGTGAAACAAAAAGGAGTTAACGAATTGAATGATTTGGCCAATTCTAGCATTGTTCCTCCCTTGTTTACTGGTTATAGTTTTGACACAAATCACTCAAAATAAATGGATTGGATTACTGATTGCAACAGTTATTATCGGTGCATCAGTTTACAAAGGGTTCTTTCATGATGAGTTGATTATTGTGTTAGATGTTATCAGTCTAGTCGCTGGTTATTATATCGTGGACGCACTTAAAATAGATAAAATTGAATCAAGATAGATAAGAGGATAAATCAATGTGATTTTTCCTCTTATTTGTATTTTTATAAACTTAGAACGAACAAATGTTTGGTTATTTTTACAAAAATTTGTTAAAATATATTTATATATTTGAGAAAATTAGGAGGTTACTATGCAACATATTCCTTTTGAAATACATTCTGAATACTCTCCGCAAGGCGATCAACCTGAAGCAATTAAATCTCTTGTAAAGGGTATTAAAGACGGTAAAAGACACCAAACATTATTAGGTGCTACTGGTACTGGTAAGACATTTACGATGAGTAATGTAATTAAAGAAGTTGGTAAACCGACATTGATTATTGCTCATAATAAAACGTTAGCCGGGCAATTATATAGTGAATTTAAAGAGTTTTTCCCTGAAAATCGTGTTGAATACTTTGTAAGTTATTATGACTATTATCAACCTGAAGCATATGTGCCTCAAACAGATACTTTCATAGAAAAAGATGCATCTATCAATGATGAAATAGATAAATTGCGCCATTCAGCTACAAGTTCATTGTTTGAACGTAATGACGTTATTGTTATTGCGAGTGTGAGTTGTATTTACGGTTTAGGAAATCCAGAAGAATATAAGGATTTAGTAGTGAGTGTACGTAAGGGCATGGAAATGGAAAGAAATGAATTATTAAGAAAATTAGTAGATAACCAATATGCTAGAAATGATATCGATTTTAGACGTGGTACATTTAGAGTTAGAGGGGATGTTGTTGAAATATTCCCAGCATCTCGTGATGAGCTATGTGTAAGAGTCGAATTTTTTGGTGATGAAATAGATAGAATTAGAGAAGTGAATTATTTAACTGGAGAAGTTATAGCAGAAAGAGAACATTTCCTATTTTATCCAGCTTCCCACTTCGTAACACGTGAAGAAAAAATGAAAGTTGCAATTGAACGAATTGAACAAGAATTAAAAGAACGTTTAGAAGAATTGCGTAAAGAAAATAAATTATTAGAAGCACAACGTTTAGAACAAAGAACAAACTATGATTTAGAAATGATGAGAGAAATGGGATTTTGTTCAGGGATTGAGAACTACTCAGTTCACTTAACGTTACGTCCTAAAGGCTCTACTCCATATACATTATTAGATTATTTTGGTGATGATTGGTTAGTTATGGTTGATGAATCTCATGTTACATTACCACAAATTAGAGGTATGTATAATGGTGACCAAGCTAGAAAGAATGTACTTGTTGAACATGGCTTTAGACTGCCAAGTGCTTTAGATAATAGGCCTCTTAAATTTGAAGAATTTGAAGAGAAAACGAAACAACTTGTGTATGTTTCAGCTACGCCTGGTCCATTTGAAATTGAGCATACAGATGAAATGGTTGAACAAATTATACGACCAACTGGTTTGTTAGATCCAATCATAGAAGTAAGACCTAGTAAAAATCAAATCGATGATTTAATGTCAGAAATAAACGAACGTGTTGAACAAAATGAGCGTGTTCTTATCACAACGCTTACGAAAAAAATGAGTGAAGATTTAACAACTTATTTAAAAGAAGCAGGAGTCAAAGTAAACTACTTACATTCTGAAATTAAAACACTCGAAAGAATTGAAATTATTAGAGACTTAAGAATGGGTGTTTATGATGTGTTAGTGGGTATTAACTTACTAAGAGAAGGTTTAGATATCCCTGAAGTGTCGCTTGTTACAATTTTAGATGCTGATAAAGAAGGTTTCTTAAGATCAGAACGGTCACTCATCCAAACAGCAGGTCGTGCTGCACGTAACGATAAAGGTAAAGTCATTATGTATGCTGACAAAATTACTGATTCTATGAGAACAGCTATTGATGAAACAAATAGACGTAGAGAAACACAAGAAGCATATAACGAAAAATATAATATTACGCCACAAACAATTAATAAGAAAATACGCGATGTCATATCTGCTACAGTTGAAACAGATGAAGTTAACGAACAAGACAAGAAAAAAGCACCTAAGAAACTCACGAAGAAAGAAAGAGAGAAAACAATTGAGCGCGTAGAGAACGAAATGAAAGATGCTGCGAAAGATTTAGACTTCGAACGTGCATCTGAATTAAGAGACATATTGTTTGAATTAAAAGCAGAAAGGTGACTGAGATGAAAAATAAATCCATCATCGTAAAGGGTGCGAGAGCACATAACTTGAAAAATGTAGATATTGAAATACCTAAAGATCAATTAATAGTGATGACAGGTTTATCTGGGTCAGGTAAATCTTCATTAGCTTTTGATACTATTTATGCTGAAGGACAAAGAAGATATGTAGAATCTTTAAGTGCTTACGCAAGACAATTTTTAGGACAAATGGATAAGCCGGACGTTGATTTAATTGAAGGGCTGTCACCAGCTATTTCGATTGACCAAAAAACAACGAGTAAAAATCCGCGTTCTACTGTTGCAACGGTAACTGAAATTTATGATTATTTAAGATTACTATATGCAAGAGTAGGAAGACCGATATGTCCAAACCATGGTATAGAAATAAAATCTCAAACCGTGCAGCAAATGGTCGATCAAGTAATGGAGTTAGAAGAAAGAACTAAAATTCAAATTCTATCCCCAATAATTTCTGGAAGAAAAGGTTCACATAAGAAATTAATCGACGATATTGCTAAAAAAGGTTATGCAAGATTGAAAGTTGACGGCCAAATTTTAGACGTGGACGATGTACCAGAATTAAATAAAAATCAAAATCATACAATTCATGTCGTAATAGACCGCTTAGTCGTTAAAGATGGCATAGAAGCACGTCTAGCTGATTCATTAGAGACTGCTTTAGAATTAGCTGATGGTACTGCAATTGCTGACGTTATTGATGGTGATGAAATTAAGTTTTCAGAGCACCATGCATGTCCAATTTGCGGATTCTCTGTTGATCATTTAGAACCTAGAATGTTCTCATTTAACAGTCCATTTGGTGCTTGTCCATCGTGTGATGGTTTAGGCAGTAAATTAACAGTTGATATAGATTTAGTTGTTCCAGACAAAACTTTAAGCCTTAAAGATGGCGCTATATTACCATGGCAACCTATTAGTTCTAATTATTATCCAACGTTATTAGAACAAACATGTGAGCATTTTAAAATAGATATGGATAAACCATTTAAAGATTTAACTAAAAAAGAAAAAAATATCATTTTACGTGGTCATGATGATGAAATTAAATTTGAATTTAATCAAGATTATGGTACAAAAGCAAAACGTACAAGAACGATGGCTTTTGAAGGTGTGTTGAATAACATCGAAAGAAGATACCATGATTCGCCATCTGAATATGTAAGAGAAGTTATGCAAAAATACATGGTCGAAAAAACATGTGAAACATGTAATGGTTATCGATTAAATGAAAAAGCTTTATGTGTTAAAGTAGACGGTCAACATATAGGTGAAGTTGTAAGATATTCTATAAGTGATTCGTTAAAACACTTCGATAATTTAACGCTTGATGAAACTGAACGTCAAATTGCTAAGCTAATTTTGAAAGAAATACACGAAAGACTAACATTCTTAAATGATGTTGGTTTAGAATATTTAACATTAAACAGATCATCAGGTACTTTATCTGGTGGTGAAGCGCAACGTATAAGATTAGCAACGCAAATTGGTTCAAGGTTATCAGGTGTACTTTATGTTCTTGATGAGCCTTCTATAGGACTACACCAACGTGATAATGACCGATTAATTAATACTTTGAAATCTATGAGAGATATGGGCAACACTTTAATTGTTGTGGAACATGACGAAGATACGATGAAAGCAGCAGATTACCTAGTAGATATAGGGCCTAAAGCTGGTGTTCATGGCGGTGAAATAGTTGCGAGTGGTACACCAGAAGAAGTCATGGCTAATGAAGATTCTTTAACTGGTCAATATTTAAGTGGTAAAGAAAAAGTTGTCGTGCCGGCTAAGAGAAGAAAAATAACGAAACGCAAAATTTCTGTAAAAGGTGCAACGAGTAACAATTTGAAGAATGTAGATGTAGATTTTCCATTATCAGTATTGACTTGTGTAACGGGTGTTTCTGGTTCCGGCAAAAGTTCATTAGTTAACGAAGTATTATACAAAGGACTTCAAAAACAACTTTATAATACAAAAACAAGACCTGGTGCACACAAATCTATTAAAGGTGTTAATGAAATAGAAAAAATTATTGATATAGATCAATCACCAATAGGTAGAACACCAAGATCTAACCCGGCGACATATACAGGTGTATTCGATGATATTCGCGATGTATTTAGTCAAACGAATGAAGCTAAAGTAAGAGGTTATCAAAAAGGTAGATTTAGTTTTAACGTTAAAGGTGGCCGTTGTGAAGCATGTAAAGGCGATGGAATTATCAAAATTGAAATGCATTTCTTACCTGATGTATACGTACCATGTGAAGTTTGTGATGGAAAAAGGTATAATAGAGAAACGTTAGAAGTAACATATAAAGGAAAAAATATTTCTGACGTATTAGAAATGACTGTAGAAGATGCGTATCATTTCTTTGAAAGCTTGCCAAAGATAAATAGAAAGCTTAAAACACTTGTTGATGTTGGCCTAGGTTATATTAAACTCGGTCAACCTGCTACAACTTTATCCGGTGGTGAAGCTCAACGTGTGAAGCTGGCATCTGAACTGCACAGACGTTCTAACGGTAAGTCGTTATATATTCTTGACGAACCAACAACTGGTTTACACGTTGATGATATAAAACGCTTGCTAAGTGTATTAAACAGACTTGTAGAAAATGGTGACTCTGTCATTATTATAGAACATAATTTAGATGTCATTAAAACAGCAGACTATATCGTTGATTTAGGTCCAGAAGGTGGAGATGGCGGTGGAGAAATCATCGCAACAGGAACACCAGAAGATATAGTAGAAGTAGATGCATCATATACTGGTAAATATTTAAAGCCGATCTTAGAAAGAGATCGAGCATAAAACGGGAGGCGAAAGTATGAACGAAGTACAGTTAAAGATTTTAGAATTAATCGAGAAAGACCATATTAATGTAGATGAAGCGGTGAAACTATTAGAAGCTACTTCAAATAATGGTCAAAAATCAACAGCATTCACAAGTAAATCTAGAGAAAATGTAGAAACATTATTTGAAGATTTATTTGAAAAAGTAAAATCAACAGCTAAAAACGGTAAAACTGAATTTGATAAACAATTTCAAAATAGAGAAAACAGCGATGTGGATCCAGTACAACAATTAGACGAATCATTAAGAACAATTATCCGTTCATTTAACAAAGGGAACAACGAGAATAACGATAATAATAACAACGATCAAAATAATAATTTATAAGTAGCTTAGAAAGTTACGTTTGGGAGCGGGACAGAAATCTCAGTTTAATAAAAAGATTTCGTAGTCCCACCTAGTCAGCTACTGCCTTTATAATGAGAGACTGGGACATGTATTTATGTCCTAGTCTCTTTTTTATTAGAAATAATATAAATTCTGGTCATATAGAAATTTACGAGTCTCTAAAGTTGCTAGAGAAGTGTCACGTGCAACATTTCTATATTTAAAGTCAAATAATTTAAAATAACGAACTTTAATCTTCTAGTTTTTGCTTTATTGTCACTTTTCGTATATTTATAATGATTGCAGTTATCACTAAAGTTCATTAGAATTAACATATATTAACCTAGAGGTGAACCTATGATTACGAGTAGTAAATTAATAGAACAATTTAACATGGAAGTCATTGCTGGTAAGGCTGGACTCCATCGCAAAGTAACTGAAACTGATTTATCAAGACCTGGGCTCGAGATGGCAGGGTATTTTTCACATTATTCTTCAGACAGAATTCAAGTATTAGGTACGACAGAATTATCATTTTATAATTTGTTGCCGGATGAAGAAAAAGAAGGACGCATGGCTAAATTATGTAGACCGGAAACACCAGCTATTATTATAACGCGTGGACTAGAAGCGCCTGAAGAATTAAAAGAAAGCTGTAATAGAGAGAATACGCCACTACTTATCAGCGAATCATCAACTACAAAATTGATGGGACAAGTGACAAGCTATTTAGAAAGAGAATTAGCGCCTGAAACTTCGTTGCACGGTGTACTTGTTGACGTTTATGGTGTTGGTGTTCTTATTACTGGCGATAGTGGTGTTGGTAAGAGTGAAACAGCATTAGAACTTGTAAAAAGAGGTCATCGTCTTGTAGCGGATGATAACGTAGAGATAAAAGAAATTAATAAGAATGAATTAATCGGTAAAGCACCGAAAATCATTGAACATTTATTAGAAATAAGAGGTTTAGGTATCATTAACGTAATGACATTATTTGGAGCCGGTTCGATTTTGATGGAAAAACGTATTAAATTAAATATCAATTTAGAGACATGGCACAAAGAAAAAATTTATGATCGTGTAGGATTAAATGAAGAAACATTAAAAATACTCGATTCTAAAATTACTAAGAAAACAATACCTGTTCGACCTGGTAGAAACTTAGCTGTCATTATTGAAGTGGCAGCGATGAACTATCGTCTAAACAATATGGGTATTAATACGGCAGAAGAATTTAATAATCGTCTAAATGCTGAAATATTAAAAAACGCTAGTAAGGAGAAAGAATGATGGAAGTGCTAGGGATAGATCCAGTCGCAATTCAATTAGGACCACTTTCAATTAGGTGGTATGGAATCATAATCGCATCTGGTATATTAATTGGTTATCTTATGGCACAAAGCACGGCTAAAAAGGTAGGAATTAAAGAAGAAACGTTAATTGATTTAATCATTTGGTGTGTGGTTATGGCCATCATTTGTGCGAGAATATATTATGTTGCATTTGAATGGGAATATTATAGTCAACACTTAGCAGAGATACCTTTAATTATGAACGGTGGAATTGCTATACACGGTGGATTAATTGGTGCATTTTTAACTGGGGCAATATTATGTCGAGTGAAAAACTTATCCTTCTTCCAAATGGTCGATATTGTGGCGCCAGGTATTATTTTAGCGCAAGCCATTGGGAGATGGGGTAATTTTATCAATCAAGAAGCACACGGTGGACCTGTTTCAAGAAGCTTCTTGGAAAACATACATATACCTGATTTTATCATTAACCAAATGCAAATTGACGGTGTATTTTATCAACCGACATTCCTGTATGAATCGATATGGAATATCATTGGATTTATTATTTTATTATTAATAAGACCACATTTAAAAATTGGCGAAACATTCTTTGCATATTTAATTTATTACTCTATTGGTCGATACTTTATAGAAGGATTAAGAACAGATAGTTTAATGCTTACTGAATATTTAAGAATTGCTCAAGTAATATCTATTGTCATTATTATTGCATCAATCATCTTTATATTATATAGAAGGATACGTTATGATTTACCTAAATTCAGAGAAGTTAAAGGTTATTACCATAACTCGAATTGAAAGAAGTGTTAATTTTGAGAGCATTAAAAATAAAGAAAGTTTCTGGTGCGAATCCATTATGGAAAATGTATCAAACAATACGTTTTATAAAAGTATGTAAAAATGTTATTATCATTGAAATTAGTAGATATTTACCAAGTCTTAAATGGAAACATTGGTTATATCGAAAAGCTTTAAAAATGAAAGTAGGAAGGGAAACTGCTTTTGCATTTAAAGCAACGCCAGATATTTTATACCCGGAACTTATTACACTAGGTAGTAACTGTGTAATAGGATATAATGCGACAATATTATGCCACGAGTATTTAGTAGAAGAATATAGGGTTGGTCGCGTTAACATTGGAGATAATGTGTTAATCGGAGCAAATGCGACGATTTTAGCTGGCGTTAACATTGGAAATAATGCTATTGTAGCTAGCGGAACTATCGTTTCGAAAGATGTTCCTGAGGATATGATGGCATTTGGCAATCCAATGCAACTTAAGAAGAGGCGGTGAATAAATCATTGGGAGACAATTCGAATATTATACATGTTAGGTTTGATAAAGACTTCTATTACCATAAGGCTATGGAAAAAATGAGAGAACAAGATTATATATATGCTGAGTCTTTATTTAAAAAAGCACTTGAACTATCGCCTGATGATTTTGTTATTATTCCGCCATACGCTGAATGTCTTGTAGAGCTTAATCAAAATACAAAAGCTGAAGAACTAATGTATGATCAAATAGCTAAGGGCAATTTTGTAACAGATTATTATTTTTATTTAAGTCAGATGTTCATAAAATCAAATGAACCGAACAAGGCATTTTTATTCGGTTTAAGGTATGTAACAGAGGAAGATGACCAAGATTATTTTGATGAAATGATACAAATGTTCGAAGTGAAATATGATGATCAAACAGTAGTTGAAGAAGAAGCAGAAAGATATGTAATTCAGCATATCTTTCAATATTTATTTGGTAATGGTCGTTTAGATGAAGCATATCACTACCTTGAACGACAGCGTTTAACTATGCAAGAAGATGTGCATATCATGAATTTAAAAGCGATGGCGTTGCTGTATAACAGTAAATATGAAGAAGCAGAAGCATTATTACAAACAATCTTAGATGAGGACCCCTCAGATATTTATGCACTTTGCCATATGACATTACTCTTATATAACACTGAACAAATGGATAGATTTAACCATTATTTAAAACAATTAAGTAAGCTACATCCTATTAATGACGAAGAGTCATTTAAATTGGGTGTAGTGTTAAGTTATTTAGGTAAGCATAAATCTTCAAACCAATTGTTAGTGCCACTTTTAAAGAAACCTCAGGCGAGTACACCACAATTACATCATGCCTTAAGTTATAATTTTTATCATTTAGGTTATTTGGAAGAGGCTAAACGTCATTGGCTAAAGTTTGAAGGTAGTGTACAATACCATAGTCAATTACCTCCATGGAAAATTGACGACCTTAAAGATATGCTAGATAAGCAAGTGTTACCTTTATTAAAAGATGAAGATTATAGATATCGTTTATATGGAATATTCTTATTGGGGCATATGAAGAATAAAGAATTAGTCATGTCCCATGAAACTTGGGAAGTTTTAGAGAATTTACCTGATTATGAACGACTATATATTACGTATATCTTTCAAGATTTACATCTTAATAAACTAGGTTTTATTGATGAAGGTATGAGATTAATAGAACAATCTGAATATCAACATTATGGTAAAGAATTATTCGTGTCATGGATAGAACATGCTGAAATGTTGATTGCAGAACATGAAAATATTGAAGAAGCAACACACTATGTTGCCGCGTCGATTTATATTTATTTAAAGACATTAAATAAAAAAATAACTAAAAAAGAGATACAAAATTCATTTAACATAACAGCTTATCGCTTAAATAAAGCGATAAAAGCATTAGTGAGCATATAAGTTTGCTTATGTGAATGATTGTTGTACAATTCTACTGAATTAATAAGAGGAGGCAGTTTATAAATGACTACACAAGTAGATTATGATGTAATTATTGTTGGGGCAGGTCCAGCTGGTATGACAGCAGCAGTATATGCTTCAAGAGCTAATTTATCAACTGTGATGATAGAACGTGGTATGCCAGGTGGACAAATGGCAAATACAGAAGATGTAGAGAACTTCCCTGGTTTTGATTTAATAACTGGACCAGATTTATCAACTAAAATGTTTACACACGCGCAAAAATTTGGTGCTAAATATGAATATGGTGATATAAAAGATATAGAAGATAAAGGTCATTATAAAGTTGTTAACATGGGAGATAAAACACTAACTGCACATGCAATTATCATTGCGACAGGTGCAGAATATAAGAAAATTGGTGTGCCTGGTGAACAAGAATTAGGTGGCCGTGGTGTAAGTTACTGTGCAGTTTGTGATGGTGCATTCTTTAAAGGTAAAAATATTTACGTTATTGGTGGAGGAGATTCTGCTGTAGAAGAAGGCATGTTCTTAACTAAATTTGCAGACAAAGTAACAGTTGTACACAGAAGAGATGAATTAAGAGCTCAAAAAATCATTCAAAATCGTGCATTTAAAAATGAAAAAATGGACTTCATTTGGAATTCAACATTGAAATCTATTAATGAAAAAGATGGAAAAGTTGGTTCAGTAACATTAGTATCAACTGAAGACGGTTCTGAAGTAGAACATGAAGCTGATGGTGTATTTATTTACATCGGTATGAAACCATTAACTAAACCATTTGAATCATTAGGTATTTTAAATGAAAATGGCTATATTGAAACAAATGATGATATGGAAACGAACGTACCTGGTGTATACGCTGCAGGAGATGTACGTGAAAAAACATTACGTCAAATCGTTACAGCAACAGGTGATGGTAGTATAGCAGCTCAAAATGCTCAAGCTTATATTGAAACACTAGAAGACGAAGAACAATTAATTTAATGAAATTTATAAACAGTCCGGGACATATATAAATGTCTCGGACTGTTTCATTACATAGGGAGTAGCTGACTGGACTGAAAATGAGCTTAGAACAATTTTTTATCATAGTAATCCTAGTTGGGACGGGACTACAAAATTTTTAAAAAAATATAATTTCTGTTCCGCTCTTTTAATAAATATCGATAGCTTCATATATTTAATGTATTTTATGATGTTATGATGTAATATAAAGGTATATTTGATAGTCAAAGGAGAATAGTTATGAAACTTGTCGACAAGAGCAATGTGAAGAATGAATTAATAGTCGTTACAGGTATGTCTGGTGCAGGTAAATCAGTAGCATTACAGGCGTTAGAAGATTTAGGATATTTTTGCGTAGATAACTTACCACCAATCCTATTACAAAAATTCGTAGATTTGATGGATCAAGGTAATCCTTCCTTATCAAAAGTAGCAATCGGAATTGATTTAAGAGGAAGAGATTTTTTTAATAACTTAAGAGAAGAATTAGATTATATACAAAGTGAAAAAAAGGTTATTGTGGATATACTATTTTTAGAAGCTAACGATAAAAGGTTAATTTCAAGATATAAAGAAACGAGAAGAACACATCCACTTAGTGAAAAAGGAAGCTTGTTAGCAGCTATTGAGCAAGAAAGAGTGTTGCTAAGTGACATTAAAGGTATTAGTAATTTTGTGATTGATACTACAGAAATGAAACCAAAATCATTAAAACAAGAATTAATTGAAACTTTCGAAAAAGATCCTTCTTCAACATTCGAAGTAAGGGTGTTGAGCTTTGGTTTTAAACATGGTATGCCTATAGATGCAGATATTGTATTTGATGTAAGATTTTTACCTAATCCATATTATGTAGACGAATTAAGGCCATTAACTGGGTTAGACGATGAAGTATACCAATATGTAATGAAATGGAAAGAGACTTCGACTTTTTATAAGAAGTTTAGTGATTTAATGATGTTTATGTTACCAGGATATAAAAAAGAAGGTAAATCACAATTAACAATTGCAATTGGTTGTACAGGTGGTCAACACCGCTCTGTAGCACTTGCTAAAAGACTAGGTGAAGATATTAAAGATAATTTTGATTATGTTGTGTATACGTCACATCGCGATGCACATATCGAAAGTAGAATAAAAAATGAAAAAAATTAAAGTTGTCCTAATTGGAGGCGGAACAGGTCTTTCAGTATTAGCAAGAGGACTGAAAGATTATCCAATTGATATAACTGCCATTGTTACAGTTGCTGATGACGGTGGTAGTACAGGTAAAATCCGTGATGTGATGGATATACCTGCACCTGGTGATATTAGAAATGTGTTAGCAGCATTAAGTGATACAGAACCAATGCTTGAAAAATTATTCCAATATCGTTTTGAAGAGGAAAAATTGGGTGGTCATTCAATAGGAAATCTATTATTAGCAGCAATGACTAACATAACGGATGATTTCGGACATGCCGTAAAAGAATTAAGTAAAATTTTAAATATTAAAGGACAAGTTATACCATCTACAACTAAAAGTATTGTGCTTAATGCGGTTATGTCTGATGGAGAAGTTGTTGTCGGTGAATCGAATATACCTAAAAAATCTAAAAAGATAGAAGAAGTATATTTAACACCTGAAGACATTGAACCAATGCCTGAAGCAATACAAGCAATAGAAGAAGCAGACTTAATTGTTATGGGACCTGGTTCGTTGTATACCAGCATTTTACCAAATTTAATATTAAACAAGATGAGAGACGCGATTATTAATACGGAAGCTGAAAGATTATATGTATGTAATCTTATGACACAAAAAGGTGAAACAACTGGATATAGCGTGAGTGATCATGTTAAAGCAATTCACGATCACGTAGGAGCGTCGTTTATAGATTTTGTAATTTGTCAGAATGAACGTTTTAATAAAGAAATTTTATTGAGATATGAAGAAGAAGATGCAAAACAAGTAGATTTTGATCATGACAAATTAAAAGAGATGGGCGTTCAATGTATTCATGATAAAAACCTTGTGAGTATTACACCACATCAATATATTAGGCATAATAATAAAGTGCTTGCACGTATTATATATGAAGTTGTTCTTCAAGAAATTAGTACGATTCAATACAAAAAAGATAAATAAATTAGAGAAGCATAGTAATAATATTTATAATGTTATTACTATGCTTCTTTTAAAAATTGAAGTAGAATAAAAGTGTATTTGTAAGGGGTTACAAAATGGGGTGGTAGTTATGAAACGAGTACAAATTTTGATGGTACTTATTGGATGTATTTTATTGTTAACAGGGTTAGTTGTTCATCAATCTTTAGGGGTTATCTTTTTAATTATAGGCGTGACTATGATTTTGTTTGGTATTATCAAAGAAACAGCAAAAAAATAAAACTTAAGATGAATAACTTGATACGCCCGGCTGTTCCATGTAATATATAGTAGAAATGAAACGTATGATATGTCTTTCGGCATATCATTATTTTTATGTGTATAAATAAGAAAGGGTGATCTGCTGTGAGCTTTGCTTCAGAAATGAAAAATGAATTAACGCGAATAGAAGTTGACGATGATTGTGCAAAAGCAGAACTTTCAGCTTTGATTAGAATGAATGGAAACTTAAGCATTTCTAATCAACAATTTGTTATAAATGTTCAAACAGAAAACGCAGCCATAGCACGACGTATATTTTCACTAATAAAAAAATGCTTCGGTGTAGAAGTTGAATTATTAGTAAGAAAGAAAATGAAACTCAAGAAAAACAATATATATATTAGTAGAATTAAAGTTAAAGCAAAAGAAATACTAGATGAACTTGGTATACTGCAAGACGGTATGTTTAAACAAGAAATTGATAAAAGTATTTTAAAAAATGATATTTGTAAAAGAAGCTATTTGCGAGGTGCATTTTTAGCGGGCGGGTCAGTAAACAACCCGGAAACTTCATCATATCATTTAGAAATATTTTCATTATATGAGGAGCATTCAGCAGATTTAACAGCTTTAATGAATCAGTATGAATTAAATTCTAAACAGTTAGAGCGTAAAAAAGGTTACATTAGTTATTTAAAAGAAGCAGAAAAAATCTCGGATTTCTTAAGTTTAATAGGCGGGTATCAAGCGTTGCTTAAATTTGAAGATGTTCGAATTATTAGAGATATGCGTAATTCAGTGAATAGACTTGTAAATTGTGAAACAGCAAATTTAAATAAAACCGTAAGTGCAGCGATGAAACAAGTAGAGAGTATTCAATTAATCGATAAAGAGATTGGAATAGACAATTTACCGGATCGTTTAAGAGAAGTGGCAAGATTAAGGATTGATAACCAAGATGTTTCTATTAAAGAACTTGGAGAAATGGTAAGTACAGGTAAAATTTCTAAATCAGGTATTAATCATAGGTTACGTAAATTAAATGAAATGGCAGATAAAATAAGAAGCGGCGAAACAATTAATTAAGTATATAATAAAAACGCCTTTCCAAAATAAATTGGAAAGGCGTTTTTTTATTAAAAAATTATTTTATATCTTCAGGATGCATAACATCGTCGATTAAACCATAATCTTTAGCTTCATCAGCTGTTAAGAAGTTATCACGGTCAGTATCTCTTTCAATTTTATCAATTGGTTGACCTGTTCTTTCAGATAAGATGTTGTTTAATTTTTCACGTGTGCGTAAGATATGACGAGCAGCGATTTCAATTTCAGTTGCTTGTCCTTGTGCACCACCAAGTGGTTGGTGAATCATTACTTCACTGTTAGGTAGAGCAAAACGTTTACCTTTTGCACCAGCTGCTAATAGGAATGATCCCATTGAAGCTGCCATACCTATACAAATAGTTTGTACGTCTGGTTTGATGTGTTGGATTGTATCATAGATAGCAAAGCCAGCTGTTACACTACCACCAGGTGAGTTAATGTAAAGATATATGTCTTTTTCAGAGTCTTGAGCTTGTAAGAATAATAATTGTGATACGATTGAGTTCGCTACGTTATCGTCGATAGCAGAACCTAACATAATAATGCGGTCTTTCAATAAACGTGAGTAAATATCATAAGCGCGTTCACCGCGGTTTGTTGTTTCTATAACTGTTGGTATTAAATTCATCAGTTAATCCTCCTTTGAATATGTTAATGACCATATCATACAACACAAAGTCAAACATGGTCAAAATATATGACCTACTGATGAATATTATAACTTAAATAGCTGATTTATACACAGGAAATTTGCGACAATTATTGTCAATGGTTGCATAAATGATATAATAGT
Organism: Mammaliicoccus sp. C-M13; assembly: GCF_022386845.1. Lineage (NCBI taxonomy): Bacteria > Bacillati > Bacillota > Bacilli > Caryophanales > Staphylococcaceae > Mammaliicoccus > Mammaliicoccus sp. C-M13. The sequence continues at coordinate 219,930 of NZ_JAJNHQ010000001.1, forward strand.
TTCCGTAATCAATAAGCTGAGTGCAATGTATAAGCGTGACATCCATATTAAAATATTCGCATCTTTTTTTAATAATGTTTTCTGCTTGGCTGTAAGTCATTATAATCACTCCCTATAATTGATAACTTTATTATATAATGAAGATGTTAAGGCATTATAAATAAACAATTAAGAATTAACTCTCCGTAGTGTAATGGATAACACGCAAGATTCCGGTTCTTGAAATGGGCGTTCAATTCGTCCCGGGGAGGCTATTTTAACTAAAGGATGAGAACATGAACATTAAATTTTACATCGGACGAAATTGTGGTTTGTGTGAAGATGCGAAATATCAACTAGAATTTTTCAAAGAAACTTTTGAAAAGCCTGTTAATATTGAAACAATACATATAGAAGATAATGATTATTTATTGAATGAATACATGCTTAGAATTCCAATTGTCATGTATCAAGATAAAATACTTCAAGAAGGAAATATTGATTTCGTAACATTATTAGAAGAAGTAGAAAATTTAAGCTAAATCAAATTGCTTTTACTTGCAATCAGTTTGCAGTGGGTGTATTATAATAACTGTAAACAGATATTATTTTTTTGACCCACATGGGACGAAAAATGTCTAACCCAGGTTAGAAATTGCCCATCTGTTAATTTGTGAGGAGGGACATGTTTATGGAAGATTTGTTAAAGATACAACATAGACTTGTGCCTGACCTAATTGACAAGATGTATCGACGTTTTAATATTTTATCAACGATTGAGAAGAAGCAACCTATTGGCAGAAGAACATTAAGTGATGTTATGAATATTACTGAACGGGTATTGAGAACAGAGATAGAAATTTTAAAACAGCAAGATTTAATCCGCGTTCAATCTACAGGTATGAAACTAACTGAGACTGGCGAGCACACGTTAGCATCGTTATCTCATTACCTCACATTATATTCAAGTTTCAATCACTTAGAAGATGAGATTTTCAATCAATATGGCGTTAAAGTTCATATCGTAAGAGGAAACTCTGATAAAGATGAAACAGTTAAGGCGGAGATGGGAAATGTAACGGGAGAATTACTTGAACAGTCTTTATATGATAAAGCATCTGTTTCAGTAACTGGTGGGTCGACGATGGCTAAAGTTAGTGAGTCATTACATCCATTAGATAAAGACATTTTGTTCACACCAGCTCGTGGCGGCTTGGGAGAAAATGTAGTATTTCAAGCTAATACGATTTGTGCAAGCATGGCAAATAGAACTGGTGGGTCGTATAAGGTCTTGTATGTTCCAGACCAAGTAAGCGAAAGTTCATATGAGACTTTGCTGAAAGAACCAGCTGTTATAGAGGTTCTGGATGCAATTCGTCGCTCGGATTTTATTATTCACGGGATTGGTGATGCGCTGAAAATGGCTGAAAGAAGAAAGTCTTCAGATGAAGTCTTAAGTCAATTGAAACATCATCATGCAGTCGGAGAAGCTTTTGGTTATTATTTTAATGCCAAAGGCGAGGTCGTACATCGTGTCAAAACGATTGGCTTGCAACTAGAAGATTTAGCGACAAAAACAAATATTTTTGCAGTAGCGGGCGGTGCATCGAAAGCAGATGCGATTAAAGCATATCTTGAAATTGCACCGAAGAATACCATTTTGGTAACTGATGAAAGTGCTGCAAAAGCAATAATCAATGCGGAATAAAAGGTTAATAGCCTTTTTCAAATAACAAATTTAAAGGAGGCCATCATAATGGCAACTAAAGTAGCAATTAATGGATTTGGTAGAATAGGTCGTTTAGCATTTAGAAGATTACAAGAAGTAGAAAATATCGAAGTAGTAGCAATCAACGATTTAACAGATGACGCTATGTTAGCTCATTTATTAAAATACGATTCTACACAAGGTCGTTTCAAAGATGAAGTAGAAGTAATTGAAGGCGGATTCCGTGTAAACGGTAAAGAAATCAAAACTTTCGAAAATCCTAACCCTAAAGAATTACCTTGGGGAGACTTAGACATCGATGTAGTATTAGAATGTACTGGTTTCTTCGCTGATAAAGAAAAAGCTCATGCTCACATCGACGCAGGTGCTAAAAAAGTATTAATTTCAGCTCCAGCTTCAGGCGACTTGAAAACAATCGTATACAATGTTAACCATGATGAATTAGACGGTTCAGAAGAAATCGTATCTGGTGCATCTTGTACTACTAACTGTTTAGCTCCAATGGCTAAAGTATTAAATGATGAATTCGGTATCGTTGAAGGATTAATGATGACAATTCATGCTTATACTGGTGACCAAAATACACTAGATGCTCCACATGCTAAAGGTGACTTCCGTCGTGCTCGTGCAGCAGCTGAAAACATCGTACCTAACTCAACTGGTGCAGCTAAAGCAATTGGCTTAGTTATCCCAGAATTAAAAGGTAAATTAGATGGATCAGCTCAACGTGTTCCAGTAGCAACTGGTTCAGTAACTGAATTAACAGCAGTATTAGATAAAGAAGTATCTATAGAAGAAATCAACGAAGCAATGAAAAATGCTACAAATGATTCATTCGGATACACTGAAGACGAAATCGTTTCTTCTGATGTTATTGGCATCACTTACGGTTCATTATTCGACGCAACTCAAACTCGTGTAATGACAGTTGGAGACCGTCAATTAGTTAAAACTGTTGCTTGGTATGACAACGAAATGTCTTACACTTCACAATTAGTTCGTACTTTAGAATATTTAGCTGCAGAAGCTAACAAATAATTTAATTAAATGAACTAAATAGGTTATGCTTATGAGTAAGCGGGGAGCACAACGCTTCTCCGCTTATTTTTAATCGTTAAGCATTTTCTATTATTCAGAGGAGGAAGACTAGTCATGGCAAAAAAGAATGTTAAAGATATTGACTTAAAAGGTAAAAAGGTACTTGTAAGAGCAGATTTTAATGTACCAATGAAAGACGGAGCAATTACAAATGACAACAGAATCGTTCAAGCGCTTCCTACTATAAAATATATTGCCGAACAAGGCGGTAAAGTTATTTTATTCTCACATTTAGGTAAAGTGAAAACAGAAGAAGATAAAAAAGAATTATCACTTAAACCAGTAGCAGAACGCTTAAGCGAATTATTAAATGAAAAAGTAACATTTGTTCCTGAAACTCGTGGCGAAAAACTAGAAAATGCTATCAATGATTTATCTGAAGGCGGCGTGTTATTATTTGAAAACACACGTTTCGAAGATGTAGATGGCAAGAAAGAATCTAAAAATGATCCTGAATTAGGTAAGTACTGGGCTTCTTTAGGTGATGTATTTATTAATGATGCATTTGGTACAGCACACCGTGAACATGCATCTAACGTTGGCATCGCATCTAATGTTGAAACAGCATCAGGATTCTTAATGGATAAAGAAATTAAATTTATCGGTGGCGTTGTAAATAACCCAGAACGTCCTTTAGTAGCTATTTTAGGTGGTGCTAAAGTTTCAGATAAGATTGGCGTAATTGAAAACTTATTAAATATCGCTGATAAAGTTATTATCGGTGGTGGAATGGCATATACATTCTTTAAAGCACAAGGTAAAGAAATTGGATTATCATTATTAGAAGAAGATAAAATTGATTTTGCTAAAGAATTACTAAATCGTGCAGGAGATAAAATTATCCTTCCAGTAGATTGTAAAGTAGCAAAAGAATTTTCAAATGATGCAAAAATCACTGAAGTTTCTATAGATGAAATCCCATCTGATCAAGAAGCAATGGATATTGGTCCTAAGACAGTAGAATTATTTACTGAAGCTCTAGAAGGGGCTAACACTGTTGTTTGGAACGGTCCAATGGGCGTATTTGAATTCAATAACTTTGCTAAAGGTACAATCGGTGTATGTGAAGCTATCGCAAACTTAAAAGATGCAACTACTATTATCGGTGGCGGAGATTCTGCTGCAGCGGCAATGGACTTAGGATTTGCTGATGACTTTTCACACATTTCAACTGGTGGCGGTGCTTCACTAGAATATCTAGAAGGCAAAGAATTACCAGGTATCGAAGCTATTTCAGAAAAATAATTATAAAAGGAGTTAATATATCATGAGAAAACCAATTATCGCAGGTAACTGGAAAATGAACAAAACAGTTCAAGAAGCAAAAGACTTTGTTAATGAACTTCCAGCTTTACCTGATACAAACGAAGTTGATTCAGTAATTTGTGCACCAACTTTACAATTAGATGCACTTGTTAATTTAACAAAAGAAGGCGTAGCAGAAGGATTACAAATCGGTGCTCAAAATGCTCACTTTGAAGACAGTGGTGCGTTCACTGGTGAAACTTCTCCAGCAGCATTAGAAGATTTAGGCGTAAAATATGTTGTCCTTGGACACTCTGAACGTCGTGAATACTTTGGTGAAACAGATGAAGATGTTAACAAAAAAGCATTAGCTGTATTTTCTCATAATATGACACCAATTATTTGTGTAGGTGAAACTTTAGATGAAAGAGAAGCAGACAAAGCTGAATCAGTAGTAGGCGACCAAGTTGAAGCTGCTCTTAAAGGATTCACTGAAGAACAAGTTAAATCAACAGTTATAGCTTATGAACCTATCTGGGCTATTGGTACTGGTAAATCTTCAACTTCAGAAGATGCTAACCAAATGTGTGCACATGTTCGTAAAGTTGTAGCAAATGCATACTCACAAGAAGCAGCAGATGCACTTCGTGTTCAATATGGTGGTAGTGTTAAACCTGAAAACATTAAAGAATATATGGCTCAATCAGATATCGATGGCGCATTAGTTGGCGGCGCTTCATTAAAAGTTGATTCATTTGTAGCACTATTAGAAGGTGCAAAGTAATGGCTAAACAACCAACAGCACTTATCATACTTGATGGATTTGCAAACCGTGAAGAAGAACATGGTAATGCGGTTAAACAAGCCAACAAACCAAACTTTGATAGATATTACAATAAATATCCACATAACGAATTATCAGCTTGTGGTCTAGATGTTGGACTACCAGAAGGTCAAATGGGTAACTCTGAAGTAGGTCACTTAAATATTGGTGCCGGCAGAGTTGTTTACCAGAGTTTAACTCGTATTAATAAGTCTATAGAAGACGGCGATTTCTTTGAAATTGAAGCATTAAAAGAAGCAATGCAACATGTCGTAAAAAATGATTCAACATTACATTTAATGGGATTATTATCAGACGGTGGTGTTCACAGTCACTACAAACATCTATTTGCTTTACTAGAATTAGCTAAAAAGCAAGGTGTTAAAAAAGTTTATGTTCATGGATTCTTAGACGGTCGTGATGTTGATCAAAAATCAGCTATCAGATATATCGAAGAAACTGAAAATAAATTCGAAGAAATAGGCATTGGACAATTTGCTTCTATTTCTGGTCGTTACTATGCAATGGACAGAGATAATCGTTGGGATCGTGAAGAAAAAGCATATAATGCAATGTCTAATGGTGAAGGTCCTGTTTACCCAACAGCTGTTGAAGGTGTTGAGGCAAACTATAAAGATGGACTTACAGACGAATTTGTTGTGCCATTTATCGTGAAAGATGAAGAAAAAGGCGTTGAAAATAATGGCGTTAACAGTCATGACGCAATGATATTCTTCAACTTCCGTCCCGATAGAGCAGCACAATTAAGCCAAGTTTACACTAACGAGAAATTCGAAGGTTTCGAAATCAAACGTAAACTAGAAGATTTATATTTCGTAACGTTCACAAATTATAGTGATGATGTGTTTGCTGAAGTAGCTTTCAAACCAGTTGATATTAAAAATACAATCGGTGAAGTTGCTGAGAAGAACAATTTAAATCAATTACGAATTGCTGAAACTGAAAAATTCCCACATGTAACTTACTTTATGAGTGGTGGTTCACATGCTGAATTTAACGGTGAACGTCGTGTGCTAATTGACTCACCAAAAGTAGCAACATATGATTTAAAACCTGAAATGAGTGCTTACGAAGTTAAAGATGCTTTAATCGGTGAATTAGATAAAGGTGATTTAGATTTAATCATTTTAAACTTTGCTAACCCGGATATGGTTGGTCATAGTGGAATGCTTGAGCCAACTATTAAAGCTATCGAAGCAGTAGATGAATGTCTAGGTGAAGTAGTAGATAAAATATTATCTATGAATGGTACGGCAATTATAACAGCTGACCATGGTAACTCTGATGAAGTATTAACAGATACTGAATCACCAATGACTACACATACAACAAACCCTGTTCCTGTTATTGTAACTAAAGAAGGGGTAGAAGTAAGAAGTGATGGCAGACTAGCAGATTTAGCACCAACACTTATTGACTTACTAGGAGTAGAACAACCAGAAGATATGACTGGTGAATCATTAATTAAAAAATAATTAACTATTATGAAAAAGGAGTTTTAAATATGCCAATTATTACAGATATTTATGCACGCGAAGTATTAGATTCACGTGGTAACCCAACAGTAGAGGTAGAAGTATTAACAGAAAGTGGTGCTTTTGGTAGAGCATTAGTACCTTCAGGCGCTTCAACTGGTGAATATGAAGCAGTTGAATTACGTGACGGAGACAAAGATCGTTACTTAGGTAAAGGTGTACTTAAAGCAGTAGAAAATGTTAACGAAATTATTGCACCAGAAATTATCGAAGGTGAAATTTCAGTTTTAGAACAAGTATCAATCGATAAATTAATGATCGCTTTAGATGGTACGCCAAACAAAGGTAAATTAGGCGCAAATGCTATCCTTGGTGTTTCAATCGCAGTAGCTCATGCAGCTGCAGATTTCTTAGGACAACCTTTATACAAATATCTTGGTGGATTCAACGGTGTTCAATTACCAGTTCCAATGATGAACATTGTAAACGGTGGTTCACACTCTGACGCACCAATTGCTTTCCAAGAGTTCATGATTTTACCGGTAGGTGCAGAATCATTCAAAGAAGCATTACGTTGGGGAGCTGAAATCTTCCATAACTTAGCTAAAATCTTGAAATCTCGTGGTTTAAACACAGCAGTAGGCGACGAAGGTGGATTCGCTCCTGAATTCGAAGGTACTGAAGATGGCGTTGAAACTATCTTAGAAGCTATTAAAGCAGTTGGCTTAGAGCCAGGTAAAGATGTAGTTTTAGGATTTGACTGTGCAGCTTCAGAATTCTTCGAAAACGGCGTATATGACTATGCTAAATTCGAAGGTGAACACGGTGTTAAACGTTCAAGCGAAGAACAAGTTGATTTCTTAGAAGAGTTAGTTAACAAATATCCTATCATCACTATTGAAGACGGTATGGACGAAAACGACTGGGACGGATGGAAAATCCTTACTGACCGTATCGGAGACCGTGTTCAATTAGTAGGTGACGACTTATTCGTTACAAATACTGAAAAATTATCAGAAGGTATCGAAAAAGGTATCGGTAACTCAATCTTAATCAAAGTTAACCAAATCGGTACATTAACTGAAACATTCGAAGCTATCGAAATGGCTCAAAAAGCTGGTTACACTGCAGTTATTTCTCACCGTTCAGGAGAAACTGAAGATACTACAATTTCAGATATCGCAGTTGCTACTAATGCTGGTCAAATTAAAACTGGTTCATTATCTAGAACAGATCGTATTGCTAAATACAATCAATTATTACGTATCGAAGATGAATTATATGAAACTGGTAAATTTGAAGGTATAAAAGCTTTCTATAACTTATCTAAATAATTGTGCATTTAATATAAAATGATTCACAAAATATGAGACTAGTATGAATATATCTATTCTCAAAATTAAACCATCGATTTGTTGGATTTCACATTATCTAACAGATTGGTGGTTTTTTTATATTAAAACAAACTGTTTTTACAGTAACGCTTTAACGCTTTAAATTAAATGTGTCATTATCATTCCATTACGTGTTAAAATGGGCTATAATATAGAGAATTATGTTTATAGGAGGATTTCACAGATGACGATTAATTTAAAAAGTGCAAAATCACCTTGGTCTAGTTTAGATGGTGTAGAAAAATTAAGTTTGCATCCAACAGATCAAGTATTTAATAAAGAAATTATTATACCAGGGAGTAAAAGTGTAACGAATCGTGCTTTTATTTTAGCAGGGTTTAGTAAAGGTACTTCAAAGTTATCTGGTTATCTTAAAAGTGATGATACTTATTGGTGCATGGAAACATTAAAGAAATTAGGAGCAACTTTCGAGTTTGAAGGAGATTCAATCAATATTACTGGTGTAGATACGGAAAGTCTTCCAGAAGAACAAACAGTATTCATTGGTTCAGCAGGCACGACTGCTCGATTTTTACCTGGCATTTTAGGGACACAAGATAAAAGTGAAATTACTATCACTTCTACGGAACAATTAGCTGGTAGACCACATAAAACTTTACATGATGCACTTATCCAATTAGGGGTAGAAGTCTCTTATATTGAAGAAGAAGGCCAACTTCCAGTCAAAATTAAAGGGACACCTGAAACTGGTGGTAAAGTCATGATAGCAGGCGATAAATCTAGTCAGTTTATTAGTGGATTATTACTTGCTGCACCATTGTTTAATCAACCAACAGAAATTGAATTAACAACAGAGATAGTACAAAGTGCATACGTAGATATCACGATAGAATTAATGGAACAATTTGGGATAAGCGTAGAAGTCTCAGATGACTATAAACATATGAAGGTTGAAAAAGGTTCTTATCAAGCGACTAATTTACCTTTAGAAGCCGATTTATCAACTGCTTGTTATTTTATGGCTCTAGCAGCTCTGAACAAATCGACAATTAAGATTAATCATTTGAACCTAAAAACCCATCAACCTGATTTAGAAGTTGTAGACATTTTAGAAAAAATGGGTGCTACTGTTAAAAAAGGTGAAGATTATGTCGTTATCACTGGTCCAGAACAGCTCAAAGGTAATTTAACAATCGATATGAATGCATGTTCAGACCAAGCACTTACAATCGGTACATTAGCAGCGTTTGCGGATGGTCCAATTACAATTACTGGTGTTGAACATATACGTAATCATGAGTGTAATAGAGTTGAAGCTTTAACTGAAAGCTTAACTAAGCTAGGGATTAACATACAAGAACATCAAGATGGATGGACGATTCAGCCAGGAGAGATTCAAAGTGCTACATTGGATACATTTGATGACCACCGAGTAGCTATGTCTCTTAGTTTAGTAGGCACAAAAGTAGATGGTATAACACTGCTTGACCCAGCATGTGTATCAAAGACTTGTCCAACGTACTTTGAAATGTTAAAATCTTTAGGCATGTCAATAGATTATGACTAATGAAAACTTGAGTGCATTTTGTAAATGTGCTATAATGCTACTGTTATAATAGACAGGAGGACCGAGTCCATGCATACATTTTTAATCGTCTTATTAATCATAGATTGTATTGCATTGATTACCGTTGTATTACTTCAAGAAGGTAAAAGTACCGGTTTATCAGGTGCAATTAGTGGTGGAGCAGAACAATTATTTGGTAAACAAAAGCAACGTGGAATAGATTTAGTTTTACACAGAACAACAATCATTCTAGCGATTTTATTTTTCTTAATTATGTTAGCAATAACTTACTTTAAAATGTAGTGGTCCGACGGGTAATGTCGGACTTTTTTATTTGTTTGCAAGTGAAAAAAAGATACAATAGAGTTAAATAGAGTAAAAGGATGGTCGATCATGAGAATTCAATTACCTAAACCTTTCTTCTTTGAAGAAGGTAAACGCGCAGTATTACTTTTGCATGGATTTACAGGTAATTCATCAGACGTTAGACAATTAGGACGTTTCTTACAGAAAAAAGGATATACATCATATGCTCCGCATTATGAAGGTCATGGAAGACCACCAGAAGAAATATTAGAATCAAGCCCATATGTATGGTTTAAAGATTGCTTAGATGCATATGATTTTCTTGTGGAAAAAGGGTATACTGAAATAGCAGTAGCTGGACTATCATTGGGTGGCGTTTTTAGCTTGAAATTAAGTTTAAATCGTGATGTGAAAGGTATAGTAACTATGTGTTCTCCTATGTACATTAAGACAGAAGGTACTATGTTTGAAGGTGTACTAGATTATGCAAGAGAATTTAAAAAATATGAAGGTAAATCAAGTGAACAAATTGAAGAAGAAATGAAACATTTTCATCCGACAGACACTTTAACTGAATTGCAAAATACTATTCAAGCAGTTAGAGATCAAGTTGATGAAGTATTTGATCCTTTATTTGTAGTACAAGGCAAGCTTGATCAAATGATAAATCCTGATTCTGCTAATATTATTTATAATTCATCTTCATCTGATGATAAATATATTAAGTGGTATGAAGAATCTGGTCATGTTATAACAATCGGACAAGAAAAAGAGAAAGTATTTGAAGACGTATATCAATTCTTAGAATCATTAGATTGGTCCGAATAAGACACAATATAAAAACAAGAAAGGAGGCCCGCTATGAATCTAAGAGAAGAAGTTGAACAAATCATAAATGAGAAAGACTACACGCCCATGACGGTAAGTGAATTTCAAGACGTAATGGGATTAAGTAACGCTGATTCATTTAAAGAATTAATTAAAGTTCTAGTTGATTTAGAACAAACGGGTCAACTAGAAAGAACAAAGACGGATAGATATAAAAAGAAAAGAGATAAATCAGATTTAGTTAAAGGGAAGCTTAGCCAACATAAAAAAGGTTTTGCATTCTTAAGACCTGAAGATGATACAATCGAAGATATTTTTATACCACCAAATCAAATTAATAAAGCGATGGACGGCGATGAAGTATTAGTAGAAGTCGTTCCATCACGTGGAGACCACAAAGGTAAAATTGAAGGAAGAGTTAAGGCTATTACGACACGTAATATTACGCAAGTAGTTGGTACTTATACTGAAGCTAAACACTTTGGTTTCGTATTGCCAGATGATAAACGTATTACACAAGACATTTTTATCCCAAAAGGTAAAAATTTAGGCGCTGTTGAAGGGCATAAAGTACTTGTAGAAATTACGGAATATGCAGATGGTACTCATAATCCTGAAGGTCACGTTAAAGCAATTTTAGGGCATAAAAATGACCCTGGTGTTGATATTCTATCTATTATTTACCAACATGGAATCAATATAGAGTTTCCGGATAGTGTAATAGAAGAAACTAAAAAAGTACCAGACAAAATTAAGCCAGAAGAAACTAAAAATAGACGTGATTTAAGAGATGAATTAACAATCACTATTGATGGTGCGGATGCTAAAGACTTAGATGACGCTGTATCTGTAAAAGCATTAGATAATGGATTAACAGAGTTAACAGTAAGTATCGCGGATGTAAGTTATTATGTAACTGAAAATAGTGAGTTAGATAAAGAAGCTTATGATCGAGGCACTAGTGTGTATCTTGTAGATAGAGTTATTCCAATGATACCTCACAGACTAAGTAATGGTATTTGTTCATTAAATCCAAATGAAGACCGTCTTACTTTAAGCTGTAGAATGGAAATTGATCAACAAGGCGAAGTTGTTCGCCATGAGATTTTTGAAAGTGTCATTCATTCAGATTATAGAATGACTTACACTGATGTAAATAGCATCATTGAGAACAAAGACTCTGAAATTAGAGAGAAATTTGCTGAAATCACACCTATGCTTGATTTAGCTAACCAATTATCACAACAATTAATTGCTAAACGTAAAAAACGTGGTGAAATTGATTTTGATATTAAAGAAGCTCAAGTATTAGTTGATGAAGACGGTATTCCAACAGATATTCAAGTTAGAGAAAGAAATGACGCTGAAAGATTAATCGAAAGCTTTATGTTATCAGCTAACGAAACAATTGCAGAACATTTCAGTAAATTAGAATTACCATTCATTTATCGTGTACACGAAAATCCAAAAGAAGAACGTTTAAATCAATTCTTTGAATTTATTACGAACTTTGGTATTACAGTTAAAGGTACAAGCGAAGATATTCATCCATCTACACTACAAAAAATTGTGCAAGAAGTAGCTGGTGAAAAAGAAGAAATGGTAATTGCTACTTTAATGTTAAGAAGTATGCAACAAGCAAGATATAGTGAAGAAAACTTAGGTCACTTCGGTTTATCAGCTGATTATTATACACATTTCACTTCACCAATTAGAAGATACCCAGATTTAATAGTGCATAGACTCATTCGTAAATATTTAATCGATAAATCAATGAATGATAAACAAATTAGACATTGGGAAGAAGTATTACCTGAAATTGCAGATCATACATCTACACGTGAAAGAAGAGCGATAGATGCAGAACGTGATACAGATGATCTGAAGAAATCAGAGTATATGATTCAACATGTTGGAGAAGTTTATACTGGTATAATCAGTTCAGTAGCTAACTTCGGTATGTTTGTAGAATTAGAGAACACTATCGAAGGTATGGTACACATTTCTAACTTAACAGATGATTATTATAATTTTGATGAACGCAGTATGGCTATTATTGGTGAAAGACAAGCTAAAGTCTTTAGAATCGGTGATAAAGTAGAAGTCAAAGTTATAAATGTTAATGTTGATGAAAGAATGATTGATTTCCAAATCGTAGGTATGCCAATAGCTGAAAAGAATCGTGAAAAACTCGCAAGAGAAAAGACAATAAAAGCTAAAAAACGTGGACCATCAAAGGAAAACGATAAAAATAATAAGCATAAAAAAGGCAGAGCAAAAGGTAAACAAGGCGATAAAAACAATAAACCTTTTTATAAAGCAAAAGCCGTTAAAAAGAATGCAAGACGTAAGAAAAAATAGAAAGTAGGTGATGGATGTGCCAAAAGTACACAACAAACCTTTAGCACAAAATCGTAAAGCAAGCCATGATTATACAATAGAAGATACGGTTGAAGCGGGAATTGTATTACAAGGTACAGAAATCAAATCCATTCGCCGAGGTAGTGCAAACTTAAAAGATTCATATGCACGTGTATACAACGGAGAAATGTACGTTTACAATATGCATATTGCACCGTATGAAGAAGGTAACCGTTATAATCATGATCCATTAAGAAATCGAAAACTGCTCTTAAAAAGAAAAGAAATCGATAAATTATATGGTATCTCAAAAGAAAAAGGGTATTCATTAATACCGCTTAAACTATATATTAAACACGGTTACTGTAAAGTTCTTTTAGGGATAGCAAGAGGTAAACGAGATTATGATAAACGTCATGCGCTGAAAGAAAAAGAAGCAAAACGTGATGTAGAAAGAGCAATGAAGCATCGATATTAAGCAATTATATTGATTAATCAATAAAAAATTGTTATTATTAAATATACTTCTGCTAAAAGGAAGTATATTTCTTATTCAGGGGACGTTACGGATTCGACAGGGGTCCCCGAGCTTATGAAGCGTGTCGGAGGGTTGTCTCCGTCATCAACACAACAGTTATAATAACTGGCAAACAACAAAACTTAGCAGTAGCTGCGTAATAGCACTCTGCATCACCTAACAGCATCGCCTATGTGCTGTTAACGTGATTCAACTTAAGTAGGATACGCTCGTCACTGCCGTTTGAAGTCTGACGAGAAGAGATTAATCAAACTAGCGTTGTAATAGGGTGTCAGTCCCCTGATACAACGCGAAACAATAAAGACTAGACTACGCACGTAGAAACATTTGTATCAGGATCTCTGGACGCGGGTTCAACTCCCGCCGTCTCCACTACATAGCTCTCAACCATTGTGGTTGAGGGTTTTTATTTTGCATTAGTATAGTACAGAAATATGGTAAAACTATTAGTATATTAAACCTTTAAAAGTAATCATTGGTTTAATATTAATTAGTAAAAAAGACCATAAAAAATAACCATCTCTAGCTTTGGTCGGCAAGATGGTTATATAAATTCAATTCCGGCTACTGTCTTTTTAACGGGCTCATAAGGGGCGATGCATGCATGTATGTGTATCGTCCTTTTTCTATATTTAAATTACCACAATTTACATATATTGTCTATTAAAATAATAGATGGGTTTCATAATGAAAGTATATTAGGGTCTAATGACTGGTACTTCAGTTGAAATAAAAAATTTAAAATTTGTGTAGATTCAAACTAATATATGCGTTTTTTGTAAATAGACAAATTTTGGTAATGAAGATAAAATATTAATGTGAGCAAGTTGGATAGATGGTGGCTAATCTCTTTAAATAAGGGGTGATGCCTATGAAATATGGTTCGACTCCTAGAAAGGTGTAACATTGACTGATTATGAATTACTGATGATTGTCATGTCAATCATTGGTTTAGTATTAATTAGTAAAAAAGACCATAAAAAATAACCATCTCTAACTTTGACCGGTTTTGATGGTTATTCAATAATTTATTAAAACGAGGCCACCGTCTTTTTAACGGGCTCACAAGGGCGATGCATATATGTGCATCGTCCTTTTTCTATATTTAAATTACCACATTTTACATATATTGTCTATATATTTTGTTACTTATTAGCCTAGTGATAACTATCAACTTATTCAATAATTGTCTTACTCTCACGATTATTAAAACATTCTCTTATTTGTTTTTCGGTAATTCTCTTAGTTGATAGTTTTGGTAATTGATCAATATCAAAATATTGTACCGAACTTGTTTCTATACTTGTTGTTAGGTTTCCACTTAATCTTTTACAATAATAAACTAACTTATAATAGTGTGCTAATGAATTTTCTGGATTAGACTTATTAGTATCATATACTGCAATAAGATTGGATACAGAAACTGATAAACCAGTCTCTTCTATCACTTCTTTCACTACATTTTCTACTGGTGAAGTTCCTACGTCAGCAAAACCTCCAGGTAACGACCAAGATTTTGTTTTAGGATCTTCTACTAATAAAACTTTATTGTCTTTATCTAAAATTAAAGCTCTTACATCAATTTTAGGTGTAGGGTAACCAGCTTCCTTTTCTAATGTTAAGTTCTTGTTATTGCTCTGAGAATTTATGAATTCTTGAGTTATATCAAAAATTTCATTGAACCTCTCTACGTCATATGGGTCCTTAGAATAATTAATACCAGAGTTTGAAATAGCTAATAACTTTTGGAAAAATTGTTTACTATCCATAATTACACCTCAATTCCTTTAAGTATATATTATCTTAAATAGAAATTATGGACTAATCATAAGTCTATAAAAAGAAAGTTGGTAAATAACTAGTGTGTAATTAATAGTTGAAATATTTATAATTAATAACAATAAAAAATTAAATAATTTAATTACACCTATTAATTTACTGATAAAACATATATTATTGAAGGTAATATATGTAAGGGGGAATATGTAATGAAAAAATTATTTATTTTATTATTTGCAAGTTTATTAGTATTAGGGGCATGTGGACAAAAAGAAGAAACCTCATCTAAATCAGAAACCACAAAACAATCAGGTGATAAAGAAAATAAAAAGCAAGGTGAGAAAAAAGATAAAGATAAGGAAAAGGATAATAAACAAGATACTTCTAATGAATCAGAAGCAGATACAGAAGAAGAACAGTCTGCTGAAGAAAATGAAAATACAGAAGGCCAAGAAGAAATTGAGAATAGTGAACAAACAAATAACGAAAATGAATCAGAAAATAGAGCATTAACTAAAGAAGAAATATCAAAACAAATAAAAAGCGGGGTTAATGTAGATGGTATGGTAGACGCAGATGGGGACACATGGTATCAGGCACCTGGTAACGGTGATGTTGTGGGGTATGTAAAGCCTGATGGGACACAATGTACAGTTGGCGGATGTGTAAGTCCTGAGCAACAAGAGAAAATGGACGAAGAAGAAGATTTAGATATGCAAGATGATGAACCTGATGATGTTAACGCCGAAATCAATGCAGCTGAGACTGAAGATGAGTATATAGACGCTTTACGTAAAAAATATAATGGTGGTTTATCTTCTGCTGAAATACAAACTAAAACAGCAATTGAACAAGGTTATTATGAAGGTGACGATGCCGAAGATGTTTACAAAGAAATAGAGGAGAGAGAATCTGAAATTGAATCAGGTAAATATGATCACTATAATAAATAAAGTTAATATGAGTTTAAATATCAACTAAAGTAAAACCTAATGTGACAATAATGTTCGTTTAAAAACATCAAGGTGTTTGGTAGCATTAATATAAACCTTTAAGGAGGGAATATTATGTTTCTAGATGTGTTCGGATACTTATTGGGTTCTGGTTTTTTAATACTTGGTATTTGTGCTTTGTATTTTATGTCTTATGAGATGTATGAAGTTTTTACAAAAGGTGAGAAAACTGTAAGTTTCAAGGGAACTACTTACTTTGCATTAGGTTCTGTATTTTGTGGAGTGGTTTTGATTATTATGGCAAACGTTCTTTGAATTTATTAAAATATACGTAAAACACTCCAAAAGTTTAACTTTTGGAGTGTTTATTTTTATATATCATCCTCTAATATATTCGTATTCTTTATAGAGAATCCTGTGATTTTATCGGAAAATGCTGCAAATAGTGCTGCTAAAATTACATAGGCGATTGATCCGATTATATAATGTGTTTCTAAATCAGTGATTAATAGGTATGTTTCTGCAAGTAGTAACACAACAGAAATACCGATTAAAGTTTTGAGTAATGCTGGTGGCAGTTTGATAGGTGCATTAGCGTATGCTTCTGGGTATAGCTTAGGTAATCGTCCTGCTGCAACTACTGGGAACATAAATACGATTAATGAAAGGCTTGTTCCAAGTTGTGCTACTACGTTTAGCGATACGTTTGTTAAAATTGGTACTGCTCCAATGATATAGAAAATAGTGAGTAACCAATGTGGTGTTCCAAATTTTTCGTTTACTGCTCCTAATTTCTTAGGTAAGACGCCATCTTGTGTGGCTACATATAAACTTTTTGTTACCCAAGTGAATGTTGCGTTTAATGTTGTTGCTAGAGCAAACATGGCACCACCTACAATGAAGATAACAAATACAGGTTTTGGTAATACTTCATTAGCTACTGCTGTTAAAGGCTGACCTGCAACTTGTTCAATAGGTAAGACACCTACTGCAACTGCAGCAATTAAAGCATAGAAGAACCCGATTAGTACTGTAGATCCTATAATGACGATAGGTAAATCTCGTCGAGGATTCTTCATTTCTCCACCTAATTCCGCAACGAATTGTGCACCTCCAGTTGCAAAACCTACCAATCCAATTGCAGTAAAGAAGCCTGTGAACCCTGCTGGAAACATTGTTTCTGGTTGGAAAACTGTATAATCTACTTTAGGTAATCCAAAAACAACGAAACAACTTAATGAAAGGATTAAAATAATAACCATCCATTTATTAATGATAGAAGCTGTTTTTACACCAACTAAATTCACAATAAATAGTAATGTTAATAAACTAAAAGCAATTGGTGTGATAGGTGCTTCCGGTAAAACGCCTTGTAAATATTGTGCAAAGGAAATAGCATACATTGCTAATGTAATTTGCATCAATGTAAACATGCATAGCCAAAACACACCAATTTTTGGTGATAACAACCGACTGGTATATTTATATAAACCTCCTGTAGTAGGGAGTGTTCCTCCTAAAATAGCAATTGGTGACATCGCAATAATACCAAGTAATGAAGAAATTATATAAGCTAAAGTCACACCGCTACCAGACATTTGAATACCTATGCCAGTCATGGTCATAATCCCTGAACCGATAACTTGTCCTAGTGCGATACCCATGACATCACCTAGGCCTAAATTCTTCTTTAAATGAGTTGATTCAGACATAAGCGCCTCCGTGTATATGTATAATTAATAATTCATACTTCTAAACTAAGATAAAAGTACCACAAGTTATTATAGTCCAATTGAGAGAAATTATCAATTGGAACTTTGGCTTTTATATAAGTATAGTTATTTTTGAATTCCATGGGTTTTATTATTTACTTTTCTAACCTAAATATACTTATTGCTAGACCAATTAAGACTGTACCAATAGCGTAATCTAGCATACTTTTGATTTTTACATTATTAAAAATTTGTCTAATATAGTTAAATAAAAAGCTACATAAGAAGAACCAAATAAAAACAGTTAATATGAATAAAGAGGAAAGTACTAGAATCTGCATTGATCCATCTTCTTTAGTTATAAATTGAGGTAAAATGCTGACATAAAATAAAATTGCTTTTGGATTAAAAATAGTACTTATAAAACCTTGTTTATAAGACAATCTAAGTTTCATATCTGTTTTTACATCTTTATCAGTACTAATATTAAAGGCTTTTTTCGCATTTAAAATTGTTTTAATGCCTAGATATGCAATATATATTGAACCTAAAATCTTTATAACTGTAAAAACATAATAAGATGTCGTTAAAATAAATATTAATCCAAATGCTGCAAGTGCTGAATAAAAAACATGTGCACTTGAGATACCCAAACCAGCCATAATACCGTTTTTCGCATTACCTTTTAATGTGTTATTCAATACAATGAAAAAGTCAGGGCCTGGTATTATGATGATCATTAAAGATATTACGATGAAGCTTAACCAATTATCCATATATTTACACCTCTCTGTTGATTAATGTTTCTCACAAATATATCAAAAACTAGTTTGAATAACTATATTATTTATAAAATAACTATATTTATTTTATAATTTGGTTTAAGTAAGTATAGTAGTTATAATCATCATAGATGAATAAGAGATTATATATGAATACAATTAGAAATGAGGATTAATATGAAAATAGGTAAATATTCGATTGATTCAGTATGGCTAAGTATTATTTTAGGTTTTATATTTGTAGCTTTAGTATCCCCGTTTATGTGGGTTTCAGTTTTAGTATTAATAATCTTTGCGATAAAGAAAGATAAAATTAAAGAAGAAGAATGAAGTAAGTCTTTAGATTATTTTGCTTTGAGAAAGTATTGTACTATAAAACTCAAAATGTTAATGCTGACTGTATTTAGTAATTTTGTACCTATACCATGATTTTCCTGAAAGCTATTTAATGAAATGATTTCAATATTATTATTATGTTCTATATATGTGATAATGCCGTATATGGTGTTATGGCAAGCATTAAATATCCTTCAAGTTCATATAGTGTTTCATTAATACTAGATTATAGTGTTATATAAAAGTATTATAGAAATGTAGATAATAGTTTGTAAAGATTATATCCCTTTAAGAAAGAGGTATTTTAAAATGGAACCTTATGTTTCTAAAGATATATTAGATATGGTTAGTACTGAATTTAATTTTTCTATAAACCAATTTGAGTTGGAAGTTTGGAATCATGAATATGAGGCTTTTAATTTCAATATTAATAATAATAGTTTTAAAAGTAGATTAGCTAAAAAAACACCTAAAAAAGCTGGATATTTTGTTACGTTATGGCTGAAAAATGAATTGGAAAAAAATAGGCCGTACAATTATGATGAAATGAAAGACAAGTTGATTATTAATGTTTTAGATGGAGACAATAAAGGTCAATTTATTTTTCCAAAAGAACTTTTAGCTGATAAAGGAGTTTTAAGAATAGGTAAAGAGAAAGGCAAAATGGCATTTCGAATTTATCCAAGTTGGGAAACAAATTTAAATAAAGCAGCAATTAAAACACAAAAATGGCAAGCACCTTATTTTTTGGATTTATCAAAGGAGTATAATAATACGGAAGCTTACGAATTATATTTAAAGTAAGCTATCAAAGAAAGTATGTGAATAATATAATGAATGGTTCATTACATCATATTGAAATATATGTAGAAGATATACAGAAATCTAGAGCATTTTATGAATGGTTGTTAAATAAATTAGGATATAAACTTTACCAAGAATGGGATTTAGGATTTAGTTTTAAATTAGGTGAAACTTATATAGTATTTGTTGAGGTAGAAGAGAAATATAAAGATTATGGGTATCACCGAAAAAGAATTGGATTGAATCATTTAGCATTTAATGTTGAAACAAAAGCTATGGTAGATGAAATCACTAATGATTTAATTAATCAGGATATTGGAATTTTATATGTGGATAGACATCCATTCGCAGGTGGAAATGATCATTATGCAGTTTATTTTGAAGACCCGGATAGGATTAAACTCGAAATCGTTAGTAATGGAAACTAGTACATCTAAACCATAACAAAGGTAAATAAAATTATTTCAAAGACAGTGGTTAAATCCACTGTCTTTTTATATACATATTCTACAAATAATGATTTTGATAGGTTTATATAAAAATAATCATTAAATTTAAAGAAAATTAAAAAAATAGTTATTAATTAGTGTAAAATCTGTTATTATTACTTTAATGAATATATTTTAGGAGAGTAAGTTATGAAAAAAGGATGTTTATGGTTTTGTTTTGTAATCTTCATGCTTTTTATTTTAATAGGAGCTTGTAGTGATGATGATGTGAATAAAGATGATAAGAGTCAAGTAAGCGAAGAGAATAAGAAGCAAAATGATGACAAACAAAAGAAAGATGAAAAAGCTCATAAAGAAAAATCTGAGAAAAAAGAAACAGATAAAAAAGAGAAAACTAATTATACTAAGAAAGATTCAAAGGATGAAAAGAAAGAAGTAGAGAATGCTACGCAAGATTCAAATAAAGAAGAAAAAAAGACATTCACACCTGGTACGACTGATAGAATACCTGTGGAACTTTCATCAACAGTAGACGGGGATACTGCTAAGTTTATATATAATGGTAAAGAAGGATCGTTTAGATTTTTATTAATAGATACGCCTGAAACGAAGCACCCTAGAATTGGGAAACAGCCGTTTGGTCAAGAAGCTTCTGATAGAACGAAATCGTTACTCATGAACGCTAACAAAATCGAAGTTGAGTTTGATGTAGGTGAGAAACAAGACAAGTATCAAAGATATTTAGCTTATATATATATTGATGGTGAAATGGTAAACGAAATATTAGTTAGAGAAGGTTTGGCGAAAGTAGCGTATGTTTATCCTCCTAACACACGTTATCTAGATCGATTGGAAAGTGCGCAGGCTGTAGCTAAAGAACAGAAATTAGGTATTTGGAGTTTAGATAGTGCTTTTGAAGAAGCTAATAATACAGAAGCAAATACAAATTCAAATACTTCTAATAACAATACAACGACAAATGTTCCTGCCTCTCAACCAGAGACTCAACAATCACAAAGTAAAGAATTTTATAAAAACTGTACTGAACTAAGAAAAGTATATCCAAACGGTGTACCAAGTACTCATCCAGCATATTTACCAAAACTTGATAGAGACAAAGATAACTTTGCATGTGAAGCAAATTAAAATAAAACTATAAAAAATAAAAGAAAACCTATTAAAGTTATTTTAAACTTTGATAGGTTTTTTATTCCACGTTTCATATATGCTTAAATAGTATTAATATAAAAAAGAGTCATATATTACTTTTAAAGAGCAGGAGTGAGACAACATGAACATAAGAATGTTTGAAACAAAAGATGCTGAAGAAATAAGCGAATTAATTATACATACACTTAGAACAACGAATGTTAAAGATGAGCCTATTGAAGAAATTGAGAAAGTAGTTAGTACGATGACACCAGAAGCTATTATAGAAAGAGCAAGTTTTACTAACTTTTATGTCTTTGAAGAAGAATCTAAAATCGTTGGAACAGGTGCTATTGGACCGTACTGGGATAGTGAAACTGAGAGCAGCTTAT
Organism: Mammaliicoccus sp. C-M13; assembly: GCF_022386845.1. Classification (NCBI taxonomy): domain Bacteria; kingdom Bacillati; phylum Bacillota; class Bacilli; order Caryophanales; family Staphylococcaceae; genus Mammaliicoccus; species Mammaliicoccus sp. C-M13. Next base: position 241,611 of record NZ_JAJNHQ010000001.1, read on the forward strand.
TTACAATATTTGTTTCACCAGATTATCAAGGTAAGGGAATAGGAAAGTTAATCATTCAAACATTAGAAAGTGATTTTTACTTTAAACGAGCTGAGCGCATTGAAATACCCGCTTCTATCACTGCCGTACACTTCTATAGAAAATATGGATATGATTATAAAGACGGTATTAAAGAACCAGATGATGAAGGACTTTTAAGACTAGAAAAGTTTAAACACAATTAATATATAGACTAAAAAAGATGGGTATATAATATACATAAGAACTGTAAAAAATTAGGATTTTTTAAGGAGAGATGTTAAATGCAAAGAATGAAGAAGCGAACGATTTTTATGGAAGTGGTATCAGATATTTTATTTGAAATACCAGGTATATTAATGCTTATACCAAGATTTTTTATCTGGGTTGGAAGAGTTATCTCTAAAATATTCTAGTAGTATAATTAATTTGTATACAAAAAATGAAGAGATAAATAAGATATTAATATAAATAAATGTGTAACCTTCTTAATTGTTGGGTATGTACTGATAAAGGTATAAAATAATCCGAAAACAAGGAGTTAAACAATATGCAAAGTATTATCAAACGAATTTTTAGATATATTAGTGTAGCAGTCATAATGAGGTTAATACGTAAATTAATAAATAAAGGTTCTAATAAAAAGGGTAATTAGGTGTAAAACACTTAATTACTCTTTTCCCATTCTTCTCTTAATAATCCCATGCGAATAGAATCATAATAACAACCATTATAATATCTCACTTTTCTTATTTTAGCTTCCATAGTCATACCAAGCTTTTCACCAATTCTTATCATACCTTTATTTCCAGACCATGTTGTATAGCCTACACGTACTATATTTAAAGTGTTAAATAAATGTTCTATCCATATACTCATAACTTTTGTACCTATACCCTTACCCCAAGTATGTGGTTGATGAAGAGTAATACCCATTTCTAGCCATCTAGAAGGTTCGTGTTCCCAGTAGTATGAAACTGTGCCTATCATATCATCATCATATATGACAGCCTTCTTATTAGGCACATTTACCCAAGTATCTCTCAGCTTTAAAAATTCCTCAAATGACATTGTTTCATGTTTGAAATAGGGAGCATCCCATTTTTTCCATTCGGGGTTTTCTTCTTTAAATGCTAAAGACCAAATTATATATAAATCATCTTCTTTAATAGGCCTTATAAATAACTTTTGTGTTGAATTCATAACTTACCTCATTTCTATATCAATATTAAATGTAATTATACAATATAATGTTGTTTCTTGAATATGAGTCATAAAAATAAAAAACAAAATATTTCAAACATGTTAATTAATAATTACAAATATTAATATCCTGTATTAATTAATATTATTTTATCATACAATGTTCAAAGAACTTTAATGAAGGAGGATTATTATGAAGTATAAATTTGGAACGGTATTAATTTTGACATCTGGTTTATTGCTTTCTCAATCTGGTTTGCATGTGAATGCTGAAGAATCTAATGAGGCGAGTAATAGTCAAACTGAAAATACAAGTAAATCAATTAACTTCGAAGAGGCTCAAAAAATGAAGCCGAAAGAACTTACGAATTTACTAACGGATGAAGATTTAGAGTTACATAATAAAGTTGCTGAGCATGGTTCTACTGAAATGAGATCAAAGAAAAGTACGAACGAAGCTTATCAAGATGTAAATAATTACATTGAGAAAAATAACATAAAGCCATCGAATATTACTCAAGATTCTAGAATGGATAGCTTACCAAAATATGATTTTAAATCTGATGAATTTATTGGTGTAGTTATTCATGAAACATCTAATCCTAGTAGTACAATCGATGATGAAATTAATTATATGTATAATAATTATGAGAGTGCATTTGTGCATGCATATGCAGGTAGTAATAAAATAGTACAAACAGCATCAAGTGACTATTTAGCGTGGGGTGCAGGTGCTAAAGCGAATCCTTACTTTTACCAAATAGAATTAGCGCAAGCAAGTACGTTTGATGAATTTGCTAAATCAGTAAATAATCAAGCATATTTAACAGCTGAAATGCTTAAACAAAATGGTTTAAAACCATCATTAGCAGATAATAATGAAGGTACTGGTACTGTAATCAGTCATAATGCCATCAGTGAATATTGGGGTGGAACAGACCACACGGATCCTATCAATTACTTTAGTCAATGGGGATACGATATGGATCAGTTCTATAAACTTGTAGAAAAACATTATAATGGAACGAATGAAACAGATAATGAAGAGACTATAAGTGGTGATACACATAAAGTAGTTTCAGGAGATACATTATATAATATTTCTAAACGAAGCGGTGTAAGTGTAGATAAACTTAAAGAATTAAATGATTTAAGTTCAAATGACTTAACAGTAGGACAAGAATTAAAGTTAAAATAATTAAATAAAGCTAATAAGATTAAACAGCTCTAAACGTAAGAAAACCTTACGTTTAGAGCTGTTTTTTATGAAATATATTCACATTTTAATAAAGCCATTAAAAAAGCGTCTTTATATTTACCTTTAGCATAAAAGTGTTCTCTTAATAGACCTTCTTTTTTAAATCCGTAACTTTCATATATATGTATAGCTTTTTCATTATCTTGGTCTACATATAAATAAACTTTATGCATGTTTAAAATATCAAACGCGTAACTTGTAGCATTATCAAAGGCAAATTTAGCATATCCTTTGCCACCGAATTCTGGTTTAATAATAATTTGAATTTCACAGTTACGGTGAATATAATCAATTTCTACAAGTTCAACAATCCCTACAATCTGTTTATCATCTTCAACTATAAATCTTCTTTCAGATTCATCAAGTAAATGTTTATCAAACAAATACTGAAGCTCAGTTAACGATTCATATGGTTCTTCAAACCAATATGACATGATTGAATATTCATTGTTTAATTCGTGTACAAAAGGTAAGTCATTAGATTCTAATGCTCTAACTCTCAAGATTTCACTCCTAATTATTCATAATATAACTCTATTATTACACGACTTCATTAAATAACAAAATAAAGTTATTAAGATATTAAAAAATAATTTATTTGATGATTTTTTTTATGACGCGTATATAAACTAATTCACCAATTAATTCAACAACTGTTTGTGTCACAATTACTACCGTAACGATAGCAGACCATTCTTTAGGTAACGAAAGAGCTAAAGGTAATACAACTAAAGCATTTCTTGTACTAGAACTGAATGCTAAAGTTCTTTTTAAATCAACAGGTAGTGCAAAAAGTTTTCCTGTAAATGACCCAATGAATGGAGCGATAACCATAAAGCAAATATAAATAGGAATAACTGTAATAACATTATCCAAATCATGAGTTAACGTAGAAATATGAGAGGCAATAACCACCATTAAAACAAGTGCCATAAAAGGAACAGGAAGCCATTCAGTTAAATTCAAACACTTTTTCATTTGGATAGATTTTTGACTCGCTAGTTGTAAAATCAGGACTAAAATAAATGGAATTAAAATTAATAAAACAAACGTTTCAATAAATGGTCCTAATTTTATATATTGAGAGAAGTCTTGTCTTAAAAATAATACAAAATAAACAGGCAACAAGACAAACTGTACAATAAACAATATTGGAGTAGAGATTAGCATGTACTGAGCGTCACCTTTACCTAGTTTAGTGAAGACGATGACATAATCAATGCATGGTGTCAGTAAAACAAGATAAACACCAATTAAAATGGGTATAGATGTCACATTGAAAAGAGACACAAGTATAAAAACAAAAATAGGTATTAAAATAAAATTCGAAACAAGTAGCGCTAAAACATATTTAAAATCTAATAGTTTATCTTTAAGGTTTAAAAACGGTATTTGAGCAAACATGCTAAATAATAATATAGCTAAAAAAAATGAAATAAAAGGCTCAAACAGTTTTTTTAAATCACCAAACGATAAACCTAAAACAGCACCACAAATCAAGAAAATAATATAAATATAAATCTGTTTAACCTCTAAAAATGATTTAATATGCTGCATAAAAATCTCCTTCAAAATATCATTTCAATTATATATAAGTTTACCAAAAATAATGAGAATGTATTATGGTATATTAAAAATGAATAGAATTTGTTAAATCACTTTAAAAAGTCGGTGGTAGATATGAAAAGTATATATATGTTAGATAGTTTAGATACGAATGTAGAAGTTGAAAAATTAGCAAGATATTTTTATAACGAAATTAAAATCTATGTTGAAAAATTAAAAATAGAATATGAATTAAAAGATGAACCAGCACATATTATTTGGACTAGTAAGTATGTAATGGAAAATGTGTTACAAAAAAATATCCCAGCTTATACTAATGAAAAAGGTGTTTTTATAAGTATAGACTTAGATAGCTGGAAAGAATTTTTAACAGAAGCAATCCAAGACGATATGAGTGTTGATACAAAAACATTTTTCGATCATTATTTGAAGAAGGAAATTTTATGTATATTAGGGCATGAAATAACACATCACTGTGATTTTTTCTTGTCTGATTTTGATGATGAAGATGTTTCTTCAGATGATTTATGGTTTGAAGAAGGACTAGTTATGTTCTTACCGAGATTTTATTTTTATACAGAAGAAGAATTTAGCAAAATATATAATCTTGAATTAGAATTATTCAATTATTATAAAGAACGTTATGATGAAAAATATTTAGAGGCTTTCACATATGATTTGTATGAAAATGAAGATACAAATTCAATTATGTTTCATTATTGGAAAAGTTTTTTAGCAATCACTGATTTAGTATTTAATCATTACAACAAAAATATACATCTATTAATTGAAGATTATCATAGTTGGGATAAAGGAGGACGTAATCAAAGGTTGAGTGAATATTTGTATAAAATCAAAAATTGAGATACTTTAAACTCGCTATGAAAACGTGTTCTTTCGGTTTTTGAAACAAAATAAATGACATTTGTTTACATTAGGTCTAATATAAACTGATGTAAAAACGAAAAAATCAAGGGAGTAATGAAAAATGGAAAGTTTTATATTTAGCGTTTTAGGAATTATAGTATTAATAGCTTTTTGTGCAGCGATAGGTACAACTGTGGTTAAAGCGATTAAAGATACTAGGTTTAGAGTTCCGTTGCTAAGTACCATTGTATTATTCTTTTTAACTTTAGGTTGTATTGTTGGCGTTGTATCTACTGAGCCAAACCAAGATCGTGATTCAACTTTTAATATGGATGGTAATGTGGCACAAGCTCAAGCTGATCACTTCAATCAAGAGAAAATGAATCATTCTATTGAGATTGATTATGATAAGTTCAATAATGAAACTTATGATCATGATCAATTATTAAAAGTAACGAATGCAAAGGTTAAGAAAATTAGCGAGAATGAAGTAGGGAATAAGGTTGTGGAAGTAGTAAAAGAAAGTGGTAATAGTACAGAATCTTAATTTATTATTGATTACGACCATAAATTGCTAGAAGAAGGTAAAACTTATACGTTTTATGGTAAAGAAGATTTGAAATTTGACGAGAATAGCCAAGTGCATGGTCTAAATGTTTGGAAAGTAGAATAATATAAAATCCAATTTATAAAAAAAGCATCTCATCATTTACTTTGATGAGATGCTTTTTTTATTTCATTAGGGGAAAATACCGCTTCTTTATTCAAATTATCGCCAATCAATATTAAGTAATCATCGATATTAATGTTATATTGTTCTATCCTTAGGTTATCATTTGAAACTTGGATTAAATATTTATTTGGATCGTTTTTAAATGTAATAAAGCCTTTAATTCTATAGATGTTATTAGGTAAATCTTTTAACCATGTTTTAAAACCTTCCATCATAATTGGTTCTGTTAATGGATAATATTTATGGAAAACATGACCATGATGATGTGCGTCGTGTTGTGTAACCTTTAAATCTCGATTAGATTTTGTAAAATGACTAAAATGGATATTTCCAAATGTCGTAGAAAAGATATCCGCTTCTGTATAGTCTTCTTGTATAGATTTCATTGTGTTTATAGCGTCATCTGTATCCATCATGTCGATTTTGTTTAATACAATATCGTGACAATATTTAAGTTGTATATCTATCAGTTGTTGTGTTTGTTCAGTATAAGAAGAAAGGTGTTGATAAGCCGGTAAATCCACAATGCCAATAATTGTTCTTATTGTTGAAAATGGCGCAAGTACCGGTGTTAAGCATGCATCTAATACTTCAAGTGGATGGGCGATGCCGCTACATTCTATAAATACGACATCTGGTTGGTATTCTAAATAAACTTGGTGTAATTGTGTTGCAACATCTTCTTTCATAACACAACATATGCATCCATTTATCATTTCACTTATTGGAACGTCAGATTGAATGAGCTCAGTATCAATGCTACGTTTTCCGAACTCATTCATAATGACTGCTGATTTTTTATTTTCTTGTTGAACATCATTGATTAAACTATTCAACATCGTCGTTTTGCCGCTTCCTAAAAATCCGGTTATAATTACAATTTCCATTTAAAAGCCACCTTTATTTTGGGTCTTTATCCATATAAACTTTACTACCTGTTGTATTCTTTTGTCCTTGATATTTACCATTGTAAGCATGATTGGCAGGAGAACGTGTTTGAGCGAGAACTAATTGACATATACGCTGATTAACATTTATTTCTAATGCAAAATCGTTCGCGTTGAATAACTCTAATGTAATTTGTCCAGCAAATCCTGGATCAACCCATCCTGCGTTTTGTATGAATAAACCAGCTCTTCCTATAGAACTTCTTCCTCCTACAAATCCTGTTATATCATTCGGTAACTCAATATACTCAACAGTAGTTGCTAAGACAAAGGATTTAGCAGGTATGGTGAATTTCTCTGCGTGAATCTCGTTGTACTCTATAGCTGTTGATAAAGGCTGCACACCACTTTTAGGTGTTTTAGGTAAAAGGAAATGATTGCCTAATGTTAAATCGATAGAAGCGGGTTCAATAAACGCTTCATGAAAAGGTGTAATTTTTAATTTTTCTTCGTTGATATATTGCTTTATATCTTGATCCGATAATATCAAGGTTTAATTCCCCTATAATAAATTTAAAATTAATACTGTAATGAAGAAACAAATCGTTGCAGTTACCATCTGTTTGCCAACGATTTTAATGCCTTCTAGCCAACCTAAACTTTTAATTATCATCGTAATTGTTACTGAACAAGCAGAAAAAGTCGAACTAAATAATATAAGTAAGAAAGCACTTTTTAACGAAATAGATTGTAGTATAGCTCCATGATTCATATTAAATAAAAGCATGCCGTCTTTTCTGATCATTGAAAAAAGAATGCCTGTTGACATTTCTTTAGGTACGTTAATTGGTTGTAATATGATATTGAATATATTTGAGACATAAACAAGTATAGGTGTCATAGATAATAAACTTGCTAGGATGCATATTACGAAGAATATAGGTAAAGCTTGAACGAGAAAAGATTTAATTGTATCCATAGATTGAAGCCATATAGCTTTTATAGAAGGCTTTCTTACTTTATCTAATACAAAATAATGTGTAGGTAATATAGACTTTGGAGACCATAGTTTTATATGTATGATTCCACCTATAAAGACAATTAAAATATAAGGCATAAAGAGCCAGGGTGCGTTCATCACACTAAAAAGTGATAAAGTTGCACCAATTTGATAACTGCATGATGAACCGAAACTTATTAAACTAATGCAATTGCTTTTACTACAAGCACTACAATCATGGTTGGCTCTTAATACTGCAGCTGAGTTACAACCGAACCCTTCAATCACTGGTACAATATCGTAACCGGTTAAACCAACTTTAGTCATAATTGGATCGATTGGCCATACGATATAAGATTTTAAATGACTTTCACTCACAATGTTTGTAGAAATACTAATGAATATGACAACTGGTAACGCCCAGACGACAGAATAAATGCCAAGGGATAGTAGCCCATAATCACCGAACAATATATCATTTAAAAATTCTGATTGAAAGTGTAGACTGTTAGATGTAAAACTAAGAAAACTTTCCATCCAGTTGTTTTGAACAAAGCTTGAAAGATAAAAAGATATATAAATAGGTAACATAAACATTAAAATAATAAGTAATAATGATGATGTCATATCTTTCAATGTAGGAACTCGACGCAACTTTTCTTTTCTAAGTAATTCTAGTTCTGAAATGATATCTTTAGTTTCAGAACGATTTTCTATGATGTTTTTATGTGATTCATCTAATGTTAAATTTAATTTTTTCTTAATAATAAAGTTTTTGAAAGACATTTTTTGTTCAGTTGCCAGTTTATTTAAATGCTTTACAACAATATAATGTTTTTCATTAGGTATATTAGAAAATGACCCATCTTTTAAATTGTATTCCACTCTTAACATGAGCAATCAACTTCGCAGCAAGAATAATCATCTAAATACATTTGATTATTCTTATAAAATTCAATTGCATCTTCATTTGCTTCTATGCCTTCTCTTTCACAAACAAGGTTAGCTAATACTGCAAAGCGTGTTCTAAATTTATAAATGTAGCAAAGAATGACATCTTGATGTTTAACTGTATCTCCAATTAGGAATATATTTTGATTAATTGTTGATTCATCATCGTCAGTTAATTCATAACTATTCCCGTTATTTTCAAATAGAATATTTGTTAACGGATTATTTTGAACAGGGTTAAAGCCAGTAGCTAAAATTGGTTCATTTGCAACAGTTATACTGCGTGTTTGATTTTCAAACCTTATTGTATATTGATTATTTATGAAATCAATTTCCTCTATAGAATAGTTTGAGTGTAGTTTAATAGGATAACCTTGTTCTACTAACTCAACATAACGCTGATGCGTGTATGGCGAAAGTCTAACGCTTGGGTCAGGATCTTGTTGGTCGTAGCTTGTAGAATTTGTGTATATATCGACTTTCTTACCTAAAAGGGCTAAGTGTATTGCAGCATCGAAGCCACTTTCATTTCCTCCTATTATAGTAGCAGTTTCTCCTTCAACATTTGAAAAATTCTTTATCTCACAGTAATGAACACCATGTTTAAATGGTTTATGTGGAAATGAGAAATTACCTGTTCCTATAAAAATATAATCTGCTTTAAAACCTTTCTTTTCTGTACTTATAGTATATGAATCATTTTGTTCATCAGTTGAAATATCGATGACTTCTGTATGTTCCTTTATATTTAACTCATATATTTGAGTAAGTGCATTTAAATATTGAGCGTATTCAAATCCTGAAATATGTTCCTTTTTAAATGTGAATGCTGGAGAGCTATGTGGTGTAATAGCATTGATGTCTGGTGTACCAAATCCATTTGTGGTAAAAGATGGCGTAATAAATCGAGTAGTATCTGGCCAATTAATGAATGATTCACCAACTTTACCTTTATCTAAAATCATGACATCTTGCAAACCAAGTTCTTTTAGAGCAATAGCCATACCGATTCCAGAAGGGCCGGCACCAATTATTATTGCTTTAAATGTATCTTTCATATTATACACCTCCTAAATCGTAATAATTACGTTTTGTATAATAGTAAAGTATCATCTTTGAAGTAGGTAAGCAAGTTTAAAATTATTGAAATTGAAAGAAATGAAATTTTCTACTTGCAAAAGTTGGAATTATGTTTTATAGTTAAAGCGTAGTCATTACGATTTACCTCCGAGAGATTACGTGGCTACTTCATTTACTTTATTTAATATACGATTTCAAGCCAACTTCTTTGTTGGCTTATTTATTTCATTATTCACATTATGTTCAATAATAATTTAAAAGGAGTTATATACATGGCAAAAAAATCTAAAATAGCAAAAGAACAAAAACGTATTCAAATGGTAGAGAAATATAGAGAAAAAAGAGAAGAATTAAAAGCAAATAAAGACTACGAAGGTTTAAAAAAACTTCCTAGAGACGCATCACCTACGCGTATTACACGTAGATGTCAAGTTACTGGTAGACCTAGAGGTGTATACAGAAAATTTGGTATGTCTAGAATTGCTTTAAGAGAATATGCGCACAAAGGTCAAATTCCTGGCGTGAAAAAATCAAGTTGGTAAGCAACTGTGTGATTTGGGCATAAGCAATTAGAAAGTAGGGGGAAACAAATTGAATAAAATACCTGTAACTGTACTAAGTGGATATTTAGGTTCAGGAAAAACGACGTTATTAAACAACATCTTAAAAAATAGAGAAGGTTTAAAAATAGCGGTCATCGTAAACGATATGAGTGAAATCAATATAGATAAAGATTTAGTCATAGAAGGTGGGGGTATTTCTAGAACTGATGAAAAACTCGTCGAACTTTCTAATGGCTGTATTTGTTGTACATTAAGAGAAGATTTATTAGTAGAAGTACAAAAAATAGCAGAACGTGGAGATGTAGACCAAATTGTAATTGAATCAACAGGTATTTCAGAACCCGTACCAGTTGCTCAAACATTCTCATATATTGACGATGAACTAGGTATCGATTTAACAAGCATTTGTCGATTAGATACTATGGTAACAGTAGTCGATGCGCACCGCTTCATTAACGATATGCGCTCTGAAGATTTATTAACTGATAGAGATCAAGGTGTTAGTGAAGAAGACGAAAGATCAATTTCTGATTTATTAATAGATCAAATTGAATTTTGTGACGTGTTGATTCTAAATAAAACAGACTTAGTGGACAAAAAAGATTTAGATCAACTAGAGAATGTATTAAGAAAATTACAACCAACCGCTAAATTTATAAAAACAAACTTTGCTGATGTACCAATTAAAGAGGTTGTTAACACAGGCTTATTTAATTTTGAAAAGGCGAGTAATTCTGCCGGTTGGATTAAAGAATTGACTGAAGGCGGTCATGCTAGTCATACACCAGAAACTGAAGAATACGGTATTTCATCATTTGCATACAGAAGACGTTTACCTTTCCATGCTGATAGATTTAATAAATGGATGGAAAATATGCAAGGGAATATCATCAGAGCAAAAGGTATTGTATGGTTAGCACAATATAATCACGTAGCTTGTCTATTTTCACAAGCAGGTTCATTCGTTAACATCCATCCAATAACATATTGGGTTGATGCAATGAGTGAAGCACAAAAAAATGAAATACTAAGTGAAAGACCTGAAGTAAAAGCAAATTGGGATCCAGAATATGGAGATAGAGAAACACAATTTGTTATTATCGGCAGTGATTTAGACGTTGATGAAATTACAAAATCATTAGATGAATGTCTCATTAATGCAGATGAAATAGATCAAGACTGGTCACAATTAAAAGATCCATATAGTTGGGTATTACAATAAAACTTATGAAATAGGAAAGAATCCGAGACAAAAGCACGCTCGGGTTCTTTTTTATGGAATAATTTATTTCTCATACTCTTTTTTGTACATAATGGTAATATTGGTGGAAATAGATTCATAATGTATAAAAATATCTTCGAAAGAAGTAGTGAAACGTGAAACATATGAAGAAACGAATTTGTCTATTAAAAATTCAAAGTTTATTGAAATAAACAAGTTACTAGATAATTTAAGTTGACCAAATAGAACTAAAGAACTTATTTTATGTTATTTATTAAATAAGGGGTGATCATTTGAAGATTAGGTTAAGTTCATATAAAGAAAGTTGGAAAAGTCTTTATCAAAATGAGTGTAAAAATTTAGAGGGAATTTTAGGAGATTTAATTATTCAGTTTGAGCATTTTGGAAGTACTTCTATTGAAGGGATGAAAGCTAAACCAGTTATCGATATGATGGTTATAGTACGTGATATTCAAAAGGTCGATCAGTTTAACTCATTATTTATAAACTTAGGTTACGAAGTAGCGGGAGAATGGGGTATTAGTGGCAGAAGACTATTAAGAAAAGGCGGAGAAAACAGAACCCATCATATACATATATATGAACAAGGAAATAAAGAAATAGAAAGACATATCATTTTTAGAGATTATTTGAGAGTAAATGAAAAGGTTGCCCAAGAATATAGCCACTACAAAGAAATGTTAGCAAGTAAATACCATGACACACGAGAATACAGTAAAGCTAAAAAAGATTACGTGAGAAATATTGAAAAAGAAGCTTTGATGTGGTTTGACAATCTGAAATAGGAGGCGATTTATATTGAAAATTCGTAAATTAAATAAAACTGATGCCATTGAATTTAGGGAGCTTAGATTATTAGCTTTGCAAACTGATGCCCAAGCTTTTGCTTCTTTGTATGAAGATGAGGTTGAATATCCTTTTAGTAGATTTGAACAACGTTTAGAAAGTACTGATTCTAAATTTACATATGGTGGATTTAGAAATGATGAACTTGTATGTGTTGCAACATTTTATAGAGAAGGTGTTAAAAAGCTACAACATAAAGGGAACATAGTCGCTATGTATTGTAAAGAAAAGGATAGGGGGAGTGGTGTTTCTGAAAGCGTAGTGAAAGAACTTATAAAAGAAGCATCTAGTATAGAAAGATTAAAAGTGATTGATTTAACAGTTTTATCTATGAATGATAGAGCGATTCAATTTTATAAAAAATTAGGTTTTGAAAGATTTGCAACTGAACCGATGGCTATTTATGATGGAAAGCAATATTATGATGAAGATATGATGCGATTTTATTTATAGAAGGTTCGATAAAACAAAATTATCGAACCGTAAAAACCTAAAAACGACAAAAAAGAATCGCTGGTATCTACAGGCGATTCTTTTTCATTATTCTATTCCTAATATACAGTCCATATCTAAGTACATGACTTGTTTATTTTCTTGATTAATAACTTGTAGCATATTAATTTCGGAGTTGAATTTATGTATTTCACATTTCACTTGTTTAATATAGCCATTGTGCCAATATTTAATTTCGCAATTTGGATTATAGAAAATTTTCTCCGCTAATACATGGTTTAAATCAGCTAGCTCGGATTCATCAAGTGTAGGTTTTTCTATCTTTGTTTGATCTTTAATATATTGTGAGATTTCTTCGAATTGCTGTGGCATTGTCGCAAATGGCGCCCATTTAATCATTCCTCTTCCTTGAGGAATTCTCGGATTTAAATATTCTCTTGGAATATTTCTGTAATCTGTCTCATTTTGAAATTCTTCAGGCATATCTGGATTAATTATTTTTACCACATTATCATCTCCAAAAACATTATACTTTTATTATACGAACATATGTTCTGTTTTGTAAAGTGAAATCTTCTTTTAATAAAAGTTGAGTAAATATATAGGAATTAGTTTATATAGATATGTAATTATGTTAAGATAATCCCAATCGTTTAGTCATAAAGCATAGAAATATTAGGAGGATTAGGATGGATTACTATTTAAGAGATTTAAAAGAATCGGATTTAGATGATATTCACGCGTATACTTCACTACCTGAAGTGGCGAAATATCAAACTTGGGATCCGTTAACATATGAAGAGACTGAAGAATTTGTACAAACGTTATTAAATAGAGATGAAGATTGGATGTACAATGTAATAGTAGATGCGGATACGGATAATGTTATCGGTGCTATCCAATTAATAAGTGATAAGAAGAATAATAGTGGAGAAATTGAATTCACTATCCATCCAGAATATTGGAGCAATGGTATTGCAACAGATGTAGCTAGAACTATTGTGAAGTATGGTTTCAAAGTGTTGAAACTGAATAGAATATGGGCTTCAACAGACATAAATAATACCGCTTCAGAAATCGTACTTCAAAAATTAAAAATGAGACATGAAGCGATATTGAGACAAAATATTAAACTTAAAGATGGTTATAGAGATACACTAGTATATAGTATCTTGAAAGATGAATACTAGAACGTAACAAGAAATGGTTCTTTTTCATTCAGACTTAAAGAGATTCTTTCTTTGAAATTTTTCCACGTAACCATTTCCATTGCTTCATCATATGTAAAGAAGCCTACTTCTAAACATTCGTCACTCGTACATAACTCGCCACCTATGTAGTGTGCTAAAAATAATGTGTTGACAATACCGTCAGTAGTGTTTTGGAAAATACCACAGAATCTGGTGATTTCAATGTGAGCGCCAGATTCTTCTTTTACTTCGCGTATAGCTGCTTCATGCAAAGGTTCACCGATTTCGACTTGACCACCAGGCATCTCCCAACCACGTTTAGGTCCTTTAATTAGTAATATTTCCTGTTCGTCGTTTAATACAATACATGCAGCTGAAACGATATGTTTAGGTATCATGCTAATCCTCCTAAAAATTAAAAAGCCAAAAACCTTTCTAATGTAATTTGTTTCCTTTAAAATAATATTATATATATCATTTTATATAGTAGCAATTGTAATGAGAATCATAATAATTAACAATTTCGAAAAAGACCGTTAGAAAATAAAGGAGCTCTATTATGACTATTCAAATAGAAGAATTAGAAATAAAGTTTAATTATGAAGGGCATGAGCATGCTATATATCCAACGCTCATCGTATTAGAAGAGGCTTTAACACTTGTTGATACTGGGTATCCCGGTTTCTTACCGAAGATAGAAGAAGCTGTTCAAAACTTAGGTTATGATATGAATAATTTACAAAATATCATTATTACTCATTATGATGACGATCATATAGGGGCTCTTAAAGCCTTTAAGGATAAATACCAACACGTAAAAGTAATAAGTAGTTTCATAGAAGCAAAGTATATAAACGGTAGTGAAAAATCTGAAAGACTTACTCAAGCGGAAGAATTATTAAAAAGCATGCCTGAATACGATAAAGAGAAAGGTACACAGTTCATAGAACTACTAGAATCTTTAGATCATGTGGAAGTTGATATAGAAGTTACAGATGGTGCAATCATACTAGAAGAAGAGGTCGAGATTGTGCAAACCCCTGGTCATACAAGTGGACACATTTCTTTATACATACAGTCAGAAGATAGCGTGATAACAGGTGATGCCGCAGTAAAAGAAGGTGAGGAGCTTATAGTAGCAAATCCGGACTATAGCATGAATTTAAAAGAAGCAAAACATTCATTAAAAAAAGTTGTTGATTTAAATGCTTCAAAATATTTTTGTTACCATGGTGGTTTGTTAGTAAAAGAGAAAGAGTAAATAAGTTTAGTGAATTAATTTTAAATTTCAAATTTTAGGGAATGATTATAAAAAGGAAATAAAGTTTGTTTTATTATTTTTATTTAGATAATCCGTGCTATTATAAGATAAATAAAAGATACGATAAGGAGAGAAAAAATGAACAGTTTAATTTTTACGTTTGTATGGATTTTAATATCTATAGCATTTGTCACGATGTTGGTGACGACTATTGTAAAAATTGCGAACAAAAGTAAGTTTGTTGGAGTGTTAATAAGCACTGTAACACTATTTTTCGTAGGGTTAATTTGTTTTGTTTCGATTTTTTTAACGCTGCCGAAAAGTAGTAGTTATTCTGTAGACCAGTTATTTGGCGAGCAACAAACGAAAGATAAAAAGACTGAGACTAAAAAGCTCGAAGACACGCCTGAAAAAGGTCTGAAGGGTTTGGAATTAGGAGATAAAATTAGAGTGAACGGACTTGAAATTACTGTTGTTAAGGCAGAGTTTGTTCAACCTGAAGATCAATATTACTACCCTGAGAATGGTAAAGTATTAAAAGTATATTATAAATTTAAAAATGTAGATAAAAAGCAAATTCTAGTGGATAATTCTGCTTTTGATCTCACGATTGATGGTGAAAGTCAAAATCAATTCTTTGGTATGAATGAAAATACACCTGGATTCCAACATCAGTTAAAAAAAGGTAACACAGAAAATAGTTATTTATATTATGATGTACCAGAAGCGGATAATTATAAAGTAGAAATGAACTTTAAGCCAGAAGATAAGACTTATAAAGCAGACTGGAATATTAAAAATTCAGAAGTAAAAGAAACTGAAAGTAATCAACCGCCAGCAACAGAAGAAGTACCAACTGAACAAATACCATCATCAGAAGAACAATATAATAATAATGCGGTCCAAAATAATAATCAACAGAAAAAATTAGAAGAACAAGAGAAGAAGAGACAAGAAGAGGCAGATAAAAAAGCACAAGAAGAAGAAAAACAAGCTGAAGCGGATAAAAAACGTGAAGAAGAACTAAAGCAAAAAGAAGAAGAGAAAGCTAAAGAAGAAGAGAAAAAGGCTCAAGAAGAGGCAGATAAAAAAGCTGAAGAGCAACAGCGTAAAGAAGAGGAACAAGCACAAGAAGACGCTGAGAAAAAGGCTGAAGAACAGCAACGTCAAGCAGAAGAAAAGGCCAAAGAAGAAGCTGATCGTAAAGCACAAGAAGAAGCAGATAAAAAAGCTCAAGAGGATGCCGAACAAAAAGCTAAAGACAACTCAAGTAACGAAGATAAAGCTGACTCAAAATCTAACGAAGATGAATAATAAAAAGAGAGTCTGGGACAATTATTTATGTCCCAGACTCATTTTTTATAGATGTACTTTGCCATCAGCAAATCGGTAATTAGATGTATCTCGTTGTGTTAGAAGGGCTAATAATGTAATAATGCCTATTTTACCAACAATCATGACGATAATAATTAGTGATTTCGAACATGTGTTGAGGTCAAAAGTAATACCAGTAGACAAACCGACTGTTCCAAATGCAGAAGTTACTTCAAATAATTGCTTATGATATGCAATGTCTGGTTGAAATAGGTTCATAGTTAAACTCACGATTATTACCAAAATAAAGCTGAGTAATGCAATAGATAAAGCTTTTGATATTTGATGAAATTGAATTGTTCTTTTAAAGATATAAGGATACTCATAACTCCTAACATTTTGCCAAAGAAATACTAATATTAAAATAAATGTAGTTACTTTAATACCGCCAGCACTACTTACTGGAGCTGCTCCGATAAACATTAAGAAAATCATAACTGCATATGTAGCTGGTAATAAATGATTTAATTCTATTGTATTAAAACCTGCAGTACGAGTTGAAACAGATTGGAAGTATGAAGTTAATAATTTATCTTTTATTGATAATTTAGATAGACCATGATGGTATTCAAGTAAAAATATAGACAATGTACCAAATAAAATTAGAAAAGCAGTAGCTGTTATCACGATTTTAGTATGTAGGTGCAGTTTGTTAAAACGTTTTTTAACGACAATATCATAAACAACTAATGGTCCTATACCACCTAAAACTATTAAAAAAGATACGACAAAATTAATATATAAATCTGATGAAAAAGACATCAAGTTATTAGAAAATAGTGATATGCCAGCGTTATTAAACGCAGATATAGATGTAAAAAGTGATATGAAAAGTCCTTTTTTTAATCCGAATAATGGTAGAAATTTGATTGATAATAGTAAGAAACCTGCACTTTCCACAATGATTGTATATATAAATAGGTTTCTAAGGATTTTTATAACTCCACCGAATTCATCGAAATTCCAAGTAATCATTAATAATTCTCTGTTTAAGAATGAAATTTTTTTATTAAATAAAATCAAAGAAAACAGAGCTACTGCGACGATACCTAATCCACCAATTTGAATAAGTAGTAAAATAACAATATACCCTAACGTATTGAATTGGCTAGGTATATCTACAGTAGATAGACCAGTTACTGTAAAGGCACTTGTGGTTACAAAAAATGCATCAATAAAAGAAATAGTTTTCCTGCCTGTAATAGGTAGAAAGAGCAATAATGAACCAATAAGTGTAGTGCTCAGAAATAAACTTAAATAAAAAATGATTAGTTTTATAAATATTTTCATCTTTTCATCTCATATCCTAAAATTTTACATTTAATAATGAGAGTATATATCTTTAGTGATACATAAACAAGTAAATTTAAATAATTGATATAATAAAAATTAATTATTATGTATAATGGTGCTATTGGGAATGAAAGAAGGGTATATAAATGAAGACAGTATATTTTAACCATGACGGTGGCGTGGATGACTTAATTTCGCTATTTTTATTATTACAAATGGAAGATGTAGATTTAATAGGCGTTAGTGCAATCGGAGCGGATTGTTATGTTGAGCCTGCTACGAGCGCTTCTTGCAAAATTATCAATCGTTTTTCAAATCAAAAATTAAATGTTGCACCTTCAAATGAAAGAGGGAAAAATCCATTTCCTAAAGATTGGAGAATGCATGCATTTTATGTAGATGCTATGCCTATTTTAAATGAAGAAATGAATATTCATTCAACAGTTTCAGAAAAAGAAGCATACGAAGATATTATTGAAAAATTAATGAATAGCAAAGAAAAAGTAACAATGTTATTTACAGGTCCTCTTACTGATTTAGCTAAAAGTTTAAAAGTTGAACCTAAAATAGAAGAACGTATAGAAAGATTAGTTTGGATGGGCGGTACGCTTTTAGACAAAGGTAACGTTGAAGAACCAGAACATGATGGAACAGCTGAATGGAATGCTTTTTGGGATCCTGAAGCGGTTAAAGTTGTATTTGATACAGATATTAAAATAGATATGGTAGCATTAGAAAGTACAAATCAAGTACCTCTTACACCAGATGTTCGTAAAAGGTGGGCGAATGAAAGAAACTATGAAGGTGTAGATTTCTTAGGGATATGTTATGCGCTTGTTCCACCACTTACACATTTCGTTACAAATTCAACGTACTTCTTATGGGATGTGTTAACAACTGCTTATGTTGGTAAACCAGAACTTGTACAAAAAGAACAACAAAAACTAGGTGTACTTACTCATGGACCAAGCCAAGGTAGAACATACAAGAGTGAAGAAGGAAGAAACGTTAATATTATTAATGATGTAAATAGAGATGCATTCTTTGATTATATGACTGACTTAGCAAAGAAAATATAAGTTTATTCTAGAACAAATAATATATGCGTTAAAGTTGTGAGAATTTATATAGGAAAAGCCACTCTGTTGAGGATTCAACAGAGTGGCTTTTTAATTAAATGATAGAATTATAGCGATTTTGCGTCGAAGCTGTATGTTTGTTAGTATGTATATTATGCAAATATTGCGATAATTACAAGGTGTAAAAAACCTGTAATGAATGGGCCGTAAGTTTTAAAATCATTTTTTAAAATTATCCCAATAAACCCATCAAAGATATGTGTTAAAGCAACAGCGAGCGCAACACCAGTTAAAAAAGCAGCGCTACCAGTAAATAAGGCGATAATAGATAATAAAAATAAAACTAAACTTCGTGATAAAGCATAAAGTGCGTTTGTTTGAGATTTTTGATTTTGTTTTCTATCAGCGACTGCATTTAATGAAAATCCTAAACTCACAATGGCACTGATTATTGTAACAATTACTAAAAAGTAAAACCCTGACATGTATTCCCTCCTAAAAAATATCTTTATTTCAATATAGAGCTAAATATAGAAAAAGTAAATTTATTAGTACTTCTATAATTATTGGTATGAAAATATTTTAAGAAATATTTTAAATTGAATTTCAAAAATTTTGATTAAAAAATTTTTAATAGGTTATATGTTTATATAGAGATAAATGGGGAGTGTATTTAAAAATGAAGTTTAAGAAAGACAACGTCAATGTTGTAGATGCGAGTAAAACGAAGAAAACCGTATTTGCAACAGGTATTGGTAACGCTATTGAGTGGTTTGACTTTGGTCTTTACGCTCAACTAGCGGTTATCATTAGTTCGAATTTCTTCGGGAACATGCCAAAAGAAATACAGTTGGCATCAACCTTTGCAGTTTTTGCTTTTGCTTTTATAGTAAGACCGATTGGAGGAATATTCTTCAGTCACATAGGGGATAAACATGGTCGTAAAGTTGTTCTGTCATCAACCATTATTTTAATGGCATGTTCTACTTTAGTGTTAGGGTTACTTCCAACGCAACATCAAATCGGGATTTGGGCACCAATCTTATTGCTTATTGTTAGAATGGTTCAATCATTCTCAACTGGTGGAGAATACGCTGGTGCGATGACATACATAGCGGAGACATCTCCTGATAAGACAAGAGGAAAATTAGGAAGTGGCCTTGAAATAGGAACATTATCAGGGAATATTTTAGCTGCGGCATTAGTTGGTATTATGTATGCATTACTAAGTGATGAACAAATGGCAGCATGGGGTTGGAGAATTCCATTCATTATTGCGGCACCATTAGGTATTGTAGGGGTTTATTTAAGAAACAATCTAGACGAAAGCCCAGCATACGAATCAACTTTAGAAGAACAAGAAGAACTCGAATATTCTTATAAGGATATCTTCAAAAAATATTGGAGAGATATCATTGTATGTTTCACTGGTGTAGCATTTTTAAACGTTGCAAACTACATGGTATTGTCGTACATGCCATCATTCCTAAATGGAACGATTGATTTAGGTGGTACGATGAGTAGTGTATTAAGTACAGTAACAATGGCTGCAATGATACCAGCAGTATTCTTCTTTGGATGGTACAGTGATAAAGTAGGTAATAAAAACACAATATTATTTGGTTTAATAGGTTTCAGTTTATTCTCAGTTGTAGCATTCTGGTTTATGAGTATACCTTCTATACCAATGATTATTATCGGTCTATTTATTATTGCTTTATTCATGTCAACATTTGAAGGAGTTATGCCTTCAGTCTTACCAAGTATATTCCATACGAAAGTAAGATTAAGAACGTTATCGCTCGTTTATAATATAGGTGCAGCGGTATTTGGTGGTTTAACACCATTTATTTTAACAACTTTAGTAGAAACAACTGGTCAAAAAATTGCACCGTCATATTATTTAACTGTTATTAACGTTATAGGACTACTTGTATTTGTGTTTATGTTTAAAACAACATCAAATAAATCGCTTCGTGGATCTTATCCGAACGTTGATAATAAAAAGGATTTACATGAAGTTTTTGAAAATCCGAAAGATGCATTATGGTGGCATGCTGAAGAAAGTGAAAAAAATTAATGATGTCACGTTAAAATAATATATTAAATAAAAATCAGGAGGCGTTCTTTTAAATTGAAGAACGCCTCCTGATTTATTTGACTTTAAATTAATCTAGGCAATTATATTAAACTGCTTCTACGTTTAATTTAACGTCGATATTACCTCTTGTCGCTTTAGAATAAGGACAGAAGTCATGAGCATCTTTTAAATATTTTTCCGCATCTTCTTGAGAAACATTTTTAACTTTTGCATCAATGTCTACCTCTAATTTAGGGCTTTCAGCTTCTGGATCATCTGCTAAACGAACTGTTAACGTAACTTCTGGTTCAGCGTCACGCACTTTGTTTTGTTTAAGGATTAAATCAAAAGCACCATTGAAGCAAGAAGCATAGCCTGCAGCGAATAACTGTTCAGGGTTAGTCGCATTGCCATCAGCTTGTTGTGGTGGTAATACGTCTACATCAATTGCTTTATCGTCTGTATAAACATGACCTTTACGTCCACCAGTGTTTGTTGCTTTAGTTTCATATTGAGTTGCCATAAAAAAAAGACCTCCTTATAGATTATATATATTGTTTACCCGCTTATTATAAATTAAACCATTTTAAAAATATTTAATTTATAAATATGAGATATTTTCTAAAAAAATAATGTAAAACGTCATTCTTTTATGGAATAATGAATATTAAACGTATAAGAAAGAGGGCTAACATGAGAGCGATTTTAATTGGTATTTTGGCAGCTTTATTTTTTGCAGTTACATTTGTATTTAATCATTTAATGGCTAATGAAGGTGGATCATGGTATTTCAGTTCATCTCTTCGCTTTATTTTCATGTTGCCTTTTTTATGGTTAATTGTAGTAATTAAAGGAAAAACAGGTCATGTCTTGAAGCATATCAGCATGTACAAATCATCTTGGTTTATATGGAGTTTCTTTGCATTCGTTTTATTTTATGCACCTTTAACGTTTGCAGCTGAATATAGTCTTGGGTGGGTAATATCAGGGACATGGCAAATTACGATTGTATGTGGCATGTTATTAGCGCCACTCTTTATAGATAAAGTGAAAGTATCCGGTGAAACCATTTTAGTGAGAAATAAAATACCATGGAGGTCACTTGCTATATCTAGCATTATGTTTGTAGGCATTATCATTATACAAATACCACAAGCTTCGGAAATTCATTTAAATATTTTCTTGCTTGGATTTCTACCTATAATAATTGCTGCATTTTGTTATCCGTTAGGAAATAGAAAAATGATGAGTGTAGTCAAACATGATATAGGTACAATTGAACGAGTATTTGGAATGACCTTAGTTACGATGCCCGTCTGGTTTATAATATTTGGCATAGGATATATTAAACATGGTCTACCATCTTCTAATCAAGTTACACAATCTTTTATAGTTGCGTTGTTTTCTGGAATTATTGCAACAGTACTGTTTTTCTATGCAACGAATCTTGTAAAAGATGACCAAGAGAAATTAGCAGGAGTCGAGGCAACGCAGTCTTTAGAAGTTGTCTTTGCTATTATAGGAGAGATGATATTACTTGGATTGCCTATCCCAGGGCCATTGAGTATGCTAGGAGTGGCACTTATCATTATCGGCATGGCGATATATAGCTTTATAGATAGTTTGCCATTAAAAAAACCTTCCAAAATTAATGTTTAAAGCTATATGGAAAGTGGTATGTAATTAATGAATGATAAATCATTCAAATTGATTTATAAAGGGTGATAAATGATGGCAGACGAAAGTAAATATGAAAAAGCAAAAGGTAATGTTAAAGAAACAGTAGGTGACGTTACGGATAATAAAGATTTAGAAAACGAAGGTAAAAAAGAAAAAACTTCAGGCAAAGCTAAAGAAGCTGTAGAGAACGTTAAAGATAAAGCAAATGAAGTAATTGATAAATTCAAGAAATAAAAAAGATAAGAAGCCGTTAGACAAGTTTATTGTCAAACGGCTTCTTATTTACTTTAAATCTGAATCTTTAATATTCCATTTCATTCTATAACTATTATCTTTTGATTTTAATTGTAAATGTACCTCATATTTATCTGCATCAGGCACGTCATAATATACATAACCTTCATCTGATTGTCCAGGTTTTAAGCTAAAGCTGAAACCAGCATCGGAATCACGCATACTATAGAATTTACTTACTCTCTGGCCATCTGCTGTAACGCCAAAGTTAGTGTCGCCTACAATCAAGCTAGAATTATTAATGTTTTCTAGTTTATAGTAAACTTTTAATATTTTATCTTTGCTTGGTTTACTATATTTAGAATCTGGTTCAACGAATTCTGCTTTTTCGACTGTGATTTTTGTACCCACAGCGTTAATTGATCCGCCAAGATTTGATGTTTTATTTGTCACCGAACTATCGTTGTCATTTTCTTCAGTTGTTGATTCCTCAGTAGTAGATTCTTCGCTTGTCTCTTCTTCAGTTGTTTCTTCTTCTGTAGATTCTTCCTCAGTTGATTCCTCTTCGGTAGACTTTTCTTCAGTAGATTTTTCTTCAGTATCACTCGTAAAGTTATCAATTTGTTCTTTGATTGGCCCTGCTGCACATGCACCTAGAATAATCGCCAATATTATGAATATAACTAAGCATCCACCACAACCAAATAACCATGGTTTAAGATTTGAATCTCCCTGATCTCCAGAATGAGGTGGTTGATTCCCTTGAAAACTACTTTGGTTCGACTGATTAAACGGGTTCTCTTGTTGTGAATTTTGTTGTTGATTGCTTTGTTGGTCTGAGTTGTTTTGATTGAATGGATTTTCATTTGATTGGTTAGAATTATTCATAATATTTCCCCCTTCCACAAAACTATTTTTAATAAAAAATAAATAGAAATTCCTTTTTTCTAATTGCCTTATAATAGAGATTAAAAAATGAAAAACAATTGTATTCTTTATTAATTATTTTTAGTTTATAGTAATTTGGGAAAAAAATCTACACTTATTATTAAATATACAGAATATTAATAGTCGGTTAATAATAAATATATATAATGGTTGATAAAAGTTGAATAGTGCTTACAATATCATTTAAAATAAAGTAAAGGAGTGGTAAACATGTATAGAGACATTTTATTCGGCATCGATACAGATATGAAAAATGAAAAAGTTCTGGAAGAAATAGCAAAACTTTCAGGTGAAGGTACAGTTGTTACAATGATTAATATGATAAGCGAGAAAGATATACAAGCTTCAGTCCGTACAGGTGTGCACTTTGAAGAAATGACAGAGAAACGTCAAAAAGGTATTCAACATGTATTTGACTTCTTTAATGAACGAAACATTAAATATAATCTAGAATTTATTAAAGGTAATCCAAAGGCTGGGTTACTTAAATTAGCAAATAGCGGAGATTATGAAATTGTAGTACTAAGTAATAGAAAAGCTGAAGATGCTGATAAATTAGTACTAGGAAGCGTAAGTCATAAAGTAGCTAAAAGAGCTAAGATTCCAGTTTTAATAGTAAAATAATAAACTTTATTATAAGCAGTAAAAGTTCTTAATAAAATAAGAATTTTTGCTGTTTTTTTATTATCATATTATATTGAATTCAATAGAAAAAAAGCGCTAACTAATGTAAAATGGTAATAGAAGAACATTGGAGGAATGGCTATGAAACAAAAAGGCAAAGAAACGTTTCCTGATATTGTTGCGACCGTATCTTTAAAAGATAAAAACGATATTGAAAAAACAGTAGAAGAACTAAATATGAACGACAAATCAGTAGATATTGTAGAATTTAGAGCGGATACACTTTCTGATACTTCTTTGGAAAATATAAATGAAGTGTTAGCTGCGTTTAAATCAAAGTATACCGCTTCACCAATTCTCTTTACTTATCGTTCAAAAGGTCAAGGTGGATTAGGGGACTTCGACCATGAAACATATTATAAATTGATGCAAGATATTATTTGTAATCAAAAAGCAGATTATGTCGATGTTCAGTTAGATACTTATGAAGATAATCTAATGAATTGTATTACAAGAGCTAAAAATAATAACGTCAAAATAATTATCTCGCACCATGATTTTAAAGCAACGCCAGATGTGGAAGAAATGTTTGTGACTTACGAAAAAATGGCAGAACTAGGTGCTGATATTGGAAAATTAGCAGTAATGCCTAACAACGAAAAAGACTTATTATCGTTGTTAAATGCGATGAATAGAGCATATCATCAATTAGATATCGACGTAGTAGGTATATCAATGGGTGAGCTTGGTATTATGACTAGGATTACTGGCGGTTTATTTGGTTCACGACTTACTTATGGTTTTGTAGGTATTGAAGCGGCACCAGGACAATTACATGTTAAAAATATTAAAGAACAACTCGCACTGTATAACCAGTAGAATATTTTTAAGCCTGAATTCTCAAAGTTAGAACTCAGGCTTATTTATATGCTATAATTGATAATAATTATCAATAGATTAATAGGAGTGTTAAAATGGAATTACAACAAGTCATACAAGAAAGACGTAGTGTTAAAAATTATGATCATGATATGCACATCGATGAAGAAAAGCTAATGTCACTAGTTGATTTAGCAACATATGCTCCGAATCATGGAATGAGAGAACCTTGGCGTTTAGTATACATTAGTAAAGACAAAATAAATGAATTTGCTAAAAAGGTAGCTACATCTGCATTTGTGAATGATGAGAAAAAACAAGAACAGCATATAGAAAAAGTTTCAAGACTTGGTGGTATTTTTGTAATATTAGCTAGAAGAGATACTAGACAAAAAGAAAATCTTGAAAATCAAATGGCTGTAGCAACATTTATGCAAAACCTAATGCTATTGATACACGAAGCGGGTATGGGCTCATGTTGGAAAACACCTGACTACATCTTTAAACCAACATTCCGTGATATCGTTGGTGCAAATGATGATGAAGACGTAAACGGATTTTTATATGTAACTGAAAAAGATGAAAATGCTGTATTCTCAAGAAGAAAAAATAAATCCACATTAACGAAGTGGTAAGTTTTAATTTAAAAGAGCTAGGGATATAAATACGTGTCTCAGCCTCTTTAATTATAATGGCAGTAGCTGACTGGATTGAAAATGCGCTTATATCAAGCTTTTTCCAACCCTAGTCATCCTTGCCGGGGTGGGACTACGAAATCTGTTTATTAAAATGAGATTTCTGTCCCACTCCCTTTTTTGGATGTTATTAATCAAAAAAGCATGAGTTGATATTGTTATTGGATTTACTAAGACAATAATCCAAGTACATGCACCTTTATTGGATTAACTACGACAATAATCCAAGTAGACACCTTCTTATTGGATTTTCTACCTCATTAACCCAACTACACACACCTCTATTGGATTAAGTAATATCTAAACTCACGAATTAACTTTTTATTCTGGCTCAAACCTAAAAACAAAGCACTTTCGTATATCTTCACAATAAAAATCTAAAGTAAAATATGATTTATGGGTTGCTATAATAACAATAAACATAAAAAATGGCAGATCTAAGAATTAGCAAAACAAGCATGCACTTTTTAAAATATCATATAAAAAATCTCCTCATCCGTAAATAACAAACCTATCGGATGAGGAGAAGCCTTAAACCATCTTATTTTAAATTTTCAGCTAAAAATGCTTTTACGTCTTCTGGTGTTTTAGCATTTGCTGAATGTAAGTGTGCTAGTTTTTCATTGTTTTTGAATATTAATAAACTTGGGATACCCATTACATCATTTTCAGTTGCTGCATCTGGGACATCGTCACGATTAATTTGATACCAATCGTAATTATTGTATTCTTGGACAATCGGATCTATCCATTGATCCATACGCGTACAATCTGGGCACCAGCCTGCAAAGAATTTAATGACTACTGGTTTATCGCTTTGTGTAACCTCTTTGAATTCATCATATTGGTTTATTGTTTTCATATATTTTCAAGCTCCTTAAGAATTAATATTATAAATGAATTATAGCTTATTTTTGTTTATTAAAAAAATATTTAACTCAAGACTATGTGTTCTTAATTAATATTGGTATAATGATGTTAAATACACATATGGAGGTAAAGACATGATAAAATTTTATCAATATCCTAACTGTACAACATGTAAAAAAGCTGCAAAATTTTTAGAAACAAATGGTGCGAGTTTTGAACCAATAGATATTACTCAATTAACACCAACTGCTAACGAATTAAAAGATATGATTGATGGAACAGACGTTACTGTTAATCAATTATTTAACACGCGTGGTGCAAAATATCGTGAGTTAGGTCTTAAAGATAAAATTGATGATTTATCTGACGACGAAAAATTCGAATTATTAGCTTCAGATGGCATGTTAATTAAACGCCCATTAGCTGTATTAGGTAACAAAATCACTTTAGGTTTTAAAGAAGATGAATACCGCCAAACTTGGCTATAAAATAGTTGCTTGAATAAGGGCTTTATGTCATTATTATAATTGAATTACATATAGGAGGGGATTACTTTGGCAGTGCCTAGTGAGTTAAAATATTCAAAAGAACATGAGTGGGTAAAAGTTGATGGCGATGTAGTTACAATCGGTATTACTGATTTCGCTCAATCTGAATTAGGGGACATCGTATTTGTTGAGTTACCAGAAGAAGGTGACGAATTAACTAGTGGAGATTCATTCGGTAGTGTAGAATCTGTAAAAACAGTTTCTGAACTATATGCACCTCTTTCTGGTAAAGTTGTAGAAGTAAATGATGAATTAGAAGATAGTCCTGAATACGTTAATGAATCTTCTTATGACAAAGCTTGGATGGTCAAAGTAGAATTAACTGATAAATCACAATTAGATGATTTATTAGATGCTGATGCGTATAGTGAAATGATAGGTGAATAGCAATACAACAAACTCCACGGTACAGTAGTATCATGGAGTTTTTTAGCATAATCTCATTGAGAAGTAAAAATATAATATTATTCATTTGTAGAAGGTGAAGGCCATGGCGATGATTAAAAAAGTAATAATCGTAGAAGGTATTTCAGATAAGAAGCGAGTGAAAGAAGTATTAAATGAACCCGTTCACGTAATTTGCACACACGGTACAATGGGTGTCGAAAAAATGGACGAACTTTTAGATGAAATTTATGGTAAACAAGTGTATATATTAGTCGATCAAGATAAAGAAGGTAAACGCATAAGAAAATGGTTCAAAAAATATGTGAGTGAAAGTCATCATATTTATATAGATTCAACTTTTACTGAGGTAGCACGTTGCCCAAGACAATATTTAGCGAATGTGTTAAACTATCATGGATTTGAAGTTAATCACGACTTTGTATTGAAAGGGAAGTATCGTTATCATGAAACGCACAGAAATATCGAACGATGTATACAAGCTTTTTAATGAAGATATACATTTGTTATTCGGTTATACACCAACATGTGGAACGTGTAAAATCTCAGAACGCATGCTAGATATTGCCAACGAAATGACAAAACTACCTATAAACAAATGTGACTTAAACTTTTATCCGGAATTTTGTGAAGAATATGAAATACAATCCGTACCAGTTCTATTTATAATGAAACAAGAAAAAGTTATAAAAAGAATTTATGCATTTCAGTCAGTTCCGTATATAGTTGAGAATATTCAAAAAGTTATTGACGATAAAAACTTATCGTGATAGTATGAATTTAATTAAATACGTAATAGCTCTTATCAAGA
Source organism: Mammaliicoccus sp. C-M13 (assembly GCF_022386845.1). Classification (NCBI taxonomy): domain Bacteria; kingdom Bacillati; phylum Bacillota; class Bacilli; order Caryophanales; family Staphylococcaceae; genus Mammaliicoccus; species Mammaliicoccus sp. C-M13. Next base: position 270,250 of record NZ_JAJNHQ010000001.1, read on the forward strand.
GTGGTGGAGGGATGTGCCCTTAGAAGCCCGGCAACCGTCATATAAATATGAAATGGTGCCAATTCACAGAAAGTGTAAACTTTTGGAGATGAGAGAAAGACAATTAATAACGCCTTTCTCTAATCACTAGAGTGAGGCGTTTTTAATTTAAGGATTAGGAGGCAACAGATTTGATCGAGTTAAATAAGGTCGTAAAGACTTTCAAGACAAAAAAAGGTGACATAAAAGCTGTTGACCATGTTGACTTAAATATAGAAAAAGGAAGTATATATGGCGTAATCGGTTTTTCAGGAGCTGGAAAGAGTACCTTGATTCGAATGTTTAACGGGTTAGAAACCCCTACTGAAGGTGAAGTTATAGTAGATGGTGCGAATATAGGTAAATTGTCAAAACAAGAACTTCGAAAAAAACGACAAAAAGTAAGTATGATATTCCAGCATTTTAACTTACTTTGGTCTAGAACAGTTAAAGACAACATTGCTTTTCCGTTAGAGATCGCAGGTGTCTCTAAAAGCGAGATTAATAAAAAGACAGAAGCGTTAATCAAAAGAGTAGGATTAGAAGGTCGTGAAAATGCTTATCCATCTCAATTATCTGGTGGGCAAAAGCAAAGAGTAGGAATCGCGAGAGCTTTAGCAAATGATCCACACGTATTATTATGTGATGAAGCTACGAGTGCCCTTGACCCTCAAACAACAGATGAAATACTAGATTTATTGATAGACATCAATAAAGAGCTGGATTTAACAATTATACTTATCACACATGAAATGCACGTTATAAGAAAGATTTGTGATCATGTTGCCGTAATGGAAAATGGTAAGTTTGTCGAAGAAGGAGAAGTCATCAATGTATTCAATAATCCTCAAACACATGTAACGCAAAGATTTGTTAAGGATGATTTGAAAGCAGATGATTTAGAAAGAACGTTGCAAGACTTCAAGAAAGAACAGCCTGAAGGTGAAATATGGAAGCTGAACTTTGTAGGTGGAACTAGTTCAGAACCTGTGTTAGCCAAAGTGATTAAAGAATATAACGTAAATATTAATGTCATTGAAGGCGACGTTAAACTCACTCAAAATGGTACTTTTGGGCATATGATTGTACATCTGCCTGATGGAAACTATTCTAAAGACCAGATTAAACAAGAATTAAATAATCTTGGTGTGAAAGTTGAGGTGGGTATTAATGAATAAGTCATTTGGTGAAATAATCACTGAAATGGTAACAATGCCTAACGTGAGATGGGACGCTGTATGGGAAGCGTTATACGAGACCTTATACATGACCGTCATTTCAACAGTTTTTACACTAGTGTTTGGCTTAATACTAGGAACGTTATTGTTCTTAACATCTAAAGGAACATCTAAAAGTTCTCGTGTATTTTATTCAATTGTTTCATTTATAGTGAATTTATTTAGAGCAATACCATTTATCATACTTATACTATTGTTGCTACCATTTACTGATATTTTACTTGGTACAATAAGTGGTCCGAAAGGTGCTCTACCAGCCTTAATCATTGGAGCTGCGCCATTCTACGCAAGATTAGTAGAGATTGGCATGAAAGAAATAGATAAAGGTGTAATAGAAGCGGCTGTATCTATGGGTGCAAACACATGGACAGTTGTGAGAAAAGTATTACTTAAAGAATCATTACCTGCACTTGTATCAGGTCTAACTGTAACTGCAATTGCATTAGTAGGATCTACAGCAATCGCTGGTGTTATCGGTGCAGGAGGATTAGGTAACTTAGCATATCTAACTGGTTTCACACGAAATCAAAATGATGTAATCCTAGTTTCTACTATATTAATACTAGTTATTGTATTTGTTATCCAATTTATTGGAGATTTAATTGTTAAGAAAATTGATAAACGTTAAAGGAGTGCCTTAAAATGAAAAAAGTTCTAGGACTATTGTTTGTTTCAATATTGACAGTTGTATTGGCCGCTTGTGGCGGAGGAGACGGAGATAAAGATAAAAAAGAAACGATTAAAGTCGGTGCATCTCCAGCACCACATGCAGAAATATTAGAAGAAGCTAAACCAATTCTTGAAAAAGAAGGCTACAAGTTAGAAATTAAAACGATTAATGACTACACAACACCAAATAAATTATTAGATAAAGGTGAATTAGACGCAAACTTCTTCCAACATACACCATACTTAGAAACTGAATCTAAAGATAAAGGTTACAAAATAGAATCTGCAGGTAACGTACATATCGAACCAATGGCAGTATATTCAAAGAAGTATAAAAAATTAACTGACTTACCAAAAGGTGCAACAGTATATGTATCTAATAACCCAGCTGAAGAAGGACGTTTCTTATCATTCTTTGAAAAAGAAGGATTAATTAAACTTAAAGATGGCGTTGATCCAGTAGATGCTACATTCGATGATATCGCTGAAAATAAAAAAGATATAAAATTCAATAACAAACAAGCAGCTGAATTTTTACCAAAATCTTATCAAGCAGATGAAGGTGACGCAACAATTATCAACTCTAACTATGCAATTGAACAAGGGTTAAATCCATTAAAAGATTCAATCGCAGTTGAAGGTAAAGATTCACCATATGCTAACTTAATCGCAGTACAAAAAGGTCATAAAGACGATGAAAAAATTAAAGCATTAATGAAAGTTTTACAATCAAAAGAAATTAAAGACTTCATCAAAGAAAAATACGATGGTGCAGTAATCGAAGCAAAATAATGATATAAGAATTAGCCTGGGACATTTATATATGTCTCGGGCTTTTTTATTCTAAATAGTTTGGTTAAACGTCTCATGATTTACGCTATGCATCTTTCTTGTTATTACTTTGTTGGTTTAATAAACTACATTTAAGACTTAAAACAAAGGTGGATAAACATGAAAATAATACTAGTTGGAGCACATGGCACGATAGGTTCAGCCGTTGTAACTGAATTAGAAGAAAATGGTCATGAAGTCATAAAAGTTGGACGTAATTCAGGTGATTACCAAATGGATATGACAAACGTAGAGGATATCAAACTCATGTTTCAACAAATCGAAAATATAGATGCTGTAGTCTCTACTGCAGGAGCAGCGAATTTTGATGATTTAAGTGAGTTAACACCAGAATCAAATGAGGTAGCTATAACAAGTAAGCTATTGGGACAAATCAATTTAGTACTTATAGGCCAACATTATATAAATGATGGAGGAAGCTTTACTTTGACTACGGGCGTTATTATGGATGATCCAATAAAAGGGGGCGTTTCTTCAGCGATGGCCGGCGGTGGTATAGAAGCATTTGTTAAATCTGCTGCCTTTGAATTAAAACGGAATTTAAGAATTAATAACGTCAGTCCTAATGTAATCGAAGAAGCGCTTGAAGATTATGGTGATTTCTTTAAAGGTTTTAACGCAGTACCAGCAAGTAAAGCAGCAGAGGCATATTTGAAAAGCGTAGAAGGAATACAATCAGGACAAACTTTTCGTATATATGAATAAAATATAATTGAAGACAAAAATCAGGAAAAATTCTTTCTTCAGTAGAATTTTTCCTGATTTTTTAAAATTATTCTAAAATAATTCATTTGCAAGGTACAATACAAGCATTAAAGCGGCAATAGCATATAAAATCAAGCCGATAAATTTAGAATTTCTAATATTAAATGTGGCTATCGTAACTATCGTTAAAATAGTAAGTAAAGTATTTATTAAACTGCTCAAATTAATAACATTGACTAGATTGAGTAATAGTATAAAAGCGCATATCGCACTAATTACAAATGAAAATTGTTCATATCGTTTCATATTTAAAATCCTTCCTAAATTTATATCTCTAATTATTATAATTATATTATAAAAAAATAAAAAATGCTTACTGAGGCCTTTCAAATAGAATATTTATAAATTGAGAATGAAATCATTTTATTATCATTTAAAAAATATTTCGCTTAAACCCTTGTAATAATAGGGTTTTATAATAAAAAGTGAGCGTAAGTGTTTGATTGCCTATATAACTACGTTATAATAATAAGAGTAAAGAAACATAACAAACTTTGACGTTACATTAAAATTATTATAAACTAGAAAAGATAATGTAGGGTTATCTTTTTAAAATGTGAATAAATTCTCTGGAGGGAAATAAACATGGCATCAAAATTAGAAATCAAAGATTTACACGTAGAAATAGAAGGCAAGGAAATTCTTAAAGGAGTAAACTTAACAATACAACAAGGTGAAATCCATGCAATCATGGGACCTAACGGTACTGGTAAGTCAACTTTATCATCAGCTATTATGGGTCACCCTAAATATGAAGTAACTAAAGGTGAAATCCTTTTAGATGGTGAAGATGTATTAGAAATGGAAGTTGATGAGCGTGCTCAAGCAGGTTTATTCCTAGCAATGCAATATCCATCAGAAATTTCTGGTGTTACAAACGCTGACTTCTTACGTTCTGCAATCAATGCTAAACGTGAAGAAGGCGATGAAATCAACTTAATGCAATTCATCAAGAAATTAGACAAACAAATGGATTTATTAGATATGGATCAAGACATGGCTCAAAGATACCTAAATGAAGGTTTCTCTGGCGGTGAGAAGAAACGTAACGAAATTCTTCAATTAATGATGTTAGAACCTAAATTCGGTATTTTAGACGAAGTTGACTCAGGTCTAGATATCGACGCATTAAAAGTAGTATCTAAAGGTATCAACAATATGCGTGGTGACAACTTTGGTTGCTTAATCATCACTCACTATCAAAGACTATTAAATTATATTTCACCAGATTTCGTACACGTAATGATGCAAGGTCGCGTGGTTAAATCAGGTGGCGAAGAATTAGCGAGACGTCTTGAAGCTGAAGGGTATGAATGGATTAAAGAAGAGCTTGATATTGAAGACGAAACAATTAACGCTGAATAATATATAAGAATTATAGTCAAGTAGGAGGAGTATAAATGGCAACTGAAACAAAGTTAAACATTAGCGTTGAAGATTTAGTAAATTATTCAGCATCTCAAAATGAACCACAATGGATGACTGATTTACGTAAAGACAGTTTTCAAAAGTTAGAACAATTAGAAATGCCTAAACCAGATAAAACAAAAATAAACAGATGGGATTTTGATTCTTTCAAATCTCACACTGTTGAAAGTGATACATTTGAGTCTATCGATAAATTACCTGAATCAGTTCAAAAAATTATCGATACTGAAAATGCTAAAAATCTAATCGTTCAGCATAATAATACACCTGCTTTTACAAAAGTAGATGATAAATTAACTGAACAAGGTGTTGTAATTAAAGATTTAAAAACTGCACTTATTGAAAACAGTGATTTAGTTCAAAAATATTTTATGACAGATGCTGTTAAAGTAGATGAGCATAGATTAACTGCACTACATGCTGCATTAGTTAATGGTGGGGTATTCGTTTACGTTCCTAAAAATGTAGTAGTAGAAGATCCTATCCAATATGTAGTATTACATGACGATAGCGATGCGAGTTTCTTCAATCACGCTATCATTGTGGCTGAAGAAAGTGCAGAAGTAACATACGTTGAAAACTATTTATCAACTGTTTCTTCTAACGATAATCAATTAAATATCGTATCTGAAGTTATTGCTGGAGCTAATTCTAAAATAACTTACGGTACAGTTGATTTCATGGATAAAGGATTCACTGGACACATAATCCGTCGTGGTATTGCAGCAGCAGACTCTACTATCGACTGGGCATTAGGTTTAATGAATGACTGTAGCACTATTAATGATAATACAACATACTTAATGGGCGATCGTTCAAACTGTAACTTAAAAACAGTAGTAGTTGGTCGTGGTGAACAAAAACAAAACTTCACAACTCAAATTATTCAATATGGTAAAGAATCAAATGGTCATATCTTGAAACATGGTGTAATGAAAGATAGTTCTTCATCTATTTTCAATGGTATTGGTTACATTAAACACGGTGGAACAAAAGCAGATGCACAACAAGAATCACGTGTACTTATGCTTTCTGAAAAAGCACGTGGAGATGCAAACCCAATATTATTAATTGATGAAGACGATGTAACTGCAGGACACGCAGCATCAGTAGGTAGAGTAGACCCTACTCAACTATACTACTTAATGAGTAGAGGTATTTCTCGTGAAGAAGCTGAAAGATTAGTTATACATGGTTTCTTAGACCCAGTTGTTTCTGCATTGCCAATTGAAGGCGTTAAACGTCAATTACGTGAAGTTATTGAAACTAAAGTAACAACGCAAATATAAAAATAGGCACAGAAAGGTCTGATAATGTGGCCGAATCAACATTTAATGTAGAAAAAGTAAAAAAAGATTTTCCAATATTAGAGCAAGAAGTAAACGGTAAAAAACTTGTATATTTAGATTCATCTGCCACAAGTCAAACGCCGATACAAGTAACGGATTCTATTGTAGATTACTACAATCGATATAATTCGAATGTACACCGTGGTGTGCACACACTTGGAACGCTTGCTACGGATGCTTATGAAAAAGCACGTGAAACAGTCAGAAGATTTATCAACGCTCGATACTTTGAAGAAGTTGTTTTTACTAGAGGAACAACTACAGCAATTAACTTAGTTGCACATAGTTACGGAGACGCAAATGTTTCTGAAGGTGACGAAATTGTCGTGACTCAAATGGAGCATCATGCTAATATCGTCCCTTGGCAACAACTTGCTAAACGTACTGGTGCAACATTAAAATTTATTCCGATGTCTGACAGTGGCGAACTTGAAAAAGAAGCAATTGATAACACGATAACGGATAATACAAAAATTGTTGCAGTTACACATGTTTCAAACGTATTGGGGACGATAAATGATGTTAAATATATTGCTGAAGTTGCACATCAACATGATGCAGTAATTGCAGTTGATGGCGCACAATCAGCTCCACATATGAAAGTTGACGTTCAAGATTTAGATGTGGACTTCTTTAGCTTCAGTGGACATAAAATGCTAGGTCCAACCGGCATTGGTGCACTATACGGTAAACGTCATTTACTTGATAAAATGGAACCAATTGAATTTGGTGGAGACATGATTGATTTTGTAGGATTAGAAGATGCAACTTGGACAGACTTACCAACTAAGTTTGAAGCAGGTACACCACTTATAGCTGAAGCTATCGGATTTGCTGAAGCAATTAGATACATTGATGAATTAGGCTTAGAAGAAATTCATCAACATGAATATGAGCTAGTTAATTACGCATATAATGAGATGTCTAAAATAGAAGGTTTAGAAATTTACGGACCTTCACCTGAAAAGCGAGCTGGTTTGATTACGTTCAACGTTGAAGGTGTTCATCCACATGATTTAGCAACAGCACTAGATTCTGAAGGTGTAGCTGTTAGAGCTGGACATCACTGTGCACAACCGCTAATGAAATGGTTAAATCAATCATCTACAGCACGTGCTAGTTTCTATGTATATAATACTACTGAAGATGTTGATAAGTTAATTCAGGCACTCTATAGAACGAAGGAGTTTTTCTCTTATGAATTTTAATAATTTAGATCAACTATATCGTTCTGTGATTATGGATCATTATAAAAATCCTAGAAATAAAGGAGCTATCGAAGATGGTTCCATGACGATAGATATGAATAACCCAACATGTGGGGACCGCATCCGCTTAACATTAGATGTAGTAGATAATGTTATTAAAGATGCTAAGTTTGAAGGTGAGGGTTGTTCTATTTCAATGTCTAGTGCATCAATGATGACGGAGGCGGTAAAAGGTCATACCATCGAAGAAGCATTACACATGAGTCAAGAGTTTTCTAATATGATGCTAGGAGAATCTTATGAGATCACAGATGATATGGGTGATATCGAATCTTTATCAGGTGTGTCTAAGTTCCCAGCACGTATTAAATGCGCGACTTTAGCGTGGAAAGCATTTGAAAAGGGCACAAAAGAAGAAGATGACCAGTAACTTTTGAAGATTGGGCGTAAGCTATAATAAAAGAGGAGTGAAGAAAATGGCTAAAAAATCACCAGAAGTTGGAGATTATAAATATGGTTTCCATGATGAAGACGTTTCTATTTTCCGTTCAGGTAGAGGTTTGACAGAAGAAATTGTTAGAAAAATATCTGAAATGAAAGATGAACCACAATGGATGCTAGATTTCCGTTTGAAATCATTAAAACAATTCTATAAAATGCCAATGCCAATGTGGGGTGGCGATTTATCAGAATTAAACTTTGATGAAATCACATATTATGTAAAACCATCAGAACGTTCTGAACGTTCATGGGATGAAGTACCAGAAGAAATTAAAAACACTTTCGATAAATTAGGTATTCCAGAAGCTGAACAAAAATATCTTGCAGGTGTATCTGCACAATATGAATCAGAAGTTGTATACCACAACATGGAGAAAGACTTAGAAGAACAAGGTATCATCTTTAAAGATACAGATTCAGCTTTACGTGAAAACGAAGACTTATTCAAAGAATACTTTGCTTCTGTAATTCCAGCAGCAGATAACAAATTCTCAGCATTAAACTCAGCAGTATGGTCAGGTGGATCATTCATTTACGTACCTAAAGGTGTAAAACTTGAAACACCATTACAAGCTTACTTCAGAATTAACTCTGAAAATATGGGTCAATTCGAAAGAACTTTAATCATTGCAGACGAAGGTTCTTCAGTACACTACGTAGAAGGTTGTACTGCTCCAGTTTATACAACAAACTCACTACACTCAGCAGTAGTTGAAATCATTGTTAAAAAAGACGCATATTGCCGTTATACAACAATCCAAAACTGGGCAAACAACGTTTATAACTTAGTTACAAAACGTACGTTTGTTTATGAAAATGGTACGATGGAATGGATCGATGGTAACTTAGGTTCTAAGTTAACTATGAAATATCCATCATGTTTCTTACTTGAAGAAGGAGCTAGAGGTATGACATTATCTATAGCACTTGCAGGTAAAGGACAAGTTCAAGATGCTGGAGCTAAAATGATTCATAAAGCACCAAACACATCTTCAACTATTGTATCTAAATCAATCTCTAAAAATGGCGGTAAAGTAGTTTACCGTGGACAAGTACACTTTGGCCGTAAAGCTACAGGTGCTCGTTCTAACATTGAATGTGATACTTTAATTATGGATAATGAATCAACATCAGATACAATTCCTTATAATGAAATTATGAATGATAACATTTCATTAGAACACGAAGCGAAAGTTTCTAAAGTATCTGAAGAACAATTATTCTACTTAATGAGCCGCGGTATTTCAGAAGAAGAAGCAACTGAAATGATCGTAATGGGCTTCATTGAGCCATTCACAAAAGAACTACCAATGGAATACGCAGTAGAAATGAACCGTCTAATCAAATTCGAAATGGAAGGTTCAATCGGTTAATTATATAACGACAAACCCCCTTACCAATTTAATTGGTGAGGGGGTTTTGTTTTATAAGTGCGAGTAGCTTATTGTTTATGATGGATAAGAAGAAGGTAAAGCCTCTAACGTGCAAGAAATTTGAGACAAGCCCGTTACATTTTCTAACGGGCAAGTGCTAATAAACAAGCCCGTTAGCACAATATCTTGCATAATTATAATGTAATTTCACATTAAATATATATGATACATCACTTTAATGTGCAAGAAATTTGAGACAAGCCCGTTACATTTTCTAACGAGCAAGTGCTAGTAAACAAGCCCGTTAGAGCGATATTTTCTACGATTTTGTAAAGTGCTGACGCCTGAGGAAATAGTGTGAGTGAGAGACTACAGTCTCGAACCATACTCTAGGCAAGCATGCGTGTACAAAATCGTATATTATATAAAAAATAAGCATATCACTTTCAAACTGAAATAATCAGTTAAGTGATATGCTTATTTATTTTGAGTTGGGATTTTTATCCGAAACTCTAAAGCTTATTCTTCATTTTTCAAAACTTTAATATTAATCTACTTCTGATAATTTAGTAGATGATGTTCTATTTCTTAAGTCTACTTCTATTTCTTCTAAGCTACGTCCTCTTGTTTCTGGTAGATACTTAATAACAAATATCATAGCTAAAATACCGATTACTGCGAAGATTAAGAACACTAGCTCAATACTTAATACTGACGTAAGTATTGGGAATAATTGAGCTACTAATAAGCTCCCGATTGATAGTGATAATGTTGCTATACCTGTAGCAGCACCTCTAGCTCTCATTGGGAATAATTCTGGTAGCATTACCCATAATATTGGTCCCCAAGTAAATGCGAAGAATACAATAAATAGTGTTAGACAAGCTACAATAATCCAAGCACCAACTGTTGAACCAAGACCGATTGTCCATACTAATCCTGCCATTATAAGTAATGATCCAACCATACCTATGTTACCAGTAATTAATAGTTTCTTTCTATCTATTTTATCTATGATTTGAATAGCAAAGATTGTAACAATCACGTTTACTGAACCTATTCCTACTGTTCCTAATATTGCAGTAGAATCTCCTAAACCTGCTTTTGTAAAGATAGTAGGTGCATAATAAATGATTGCGTTAATACCGATTATTTGTTGTAGTAGAGCGAATAAACAACCAATTATGAGTACTGGTCTTAACCATACTGATTTCAATACAGTCCAAGTACTTTCTGAAATGTCTATAATTTCTTTCATTTCGTCAATTTCTTTATCAATTTCTTTTTGTTTACGCGTCATACCCATAACTTTACGAGCTGATTTTTCACTTTTATGTTCGAGTAGCCATCTTGGACTTTCTGGCATGAAGTATACACCAATCATTAAGATAACTGATGGTACAACAGCTAGTCCAACCATCCATCTCCAAGCTTCCATATCTGCGAAAGCATAGTTTATAAGATATGAAGCAAGTATACCAATTGTTATCATCAATTGGTTTAAAGAACTGAGCGACCCTCTTTTATCTGTAGGAGCCATTTCTGATAGATATACCGGAACGATTGCTGAAGAACCACCTACAGCTAACCCGATTATAAATCTACCTATAACAAGCATGCTTAAGTTTTGTGCACCTGCAAGTAATAGCGCACCAGCAATAAATACGATTGCTATTATAAACACAAGTCTACGTCGTCCAAGCTTGTCTGATAATGGTCCACTTGAACCGGCACCAAATATAGCCCCGATAAGCATTGAACTAACGACAAATCCTTCAGCAGTACTTGAAAGTGGTATGTCATTTTTTATGAATAGTAAAGCGCCTGAAATTACGCCTGTATCGTAACCGTAAAGCAATCCACCTAAAGCTCCTAGGAAGAATATTAACTTTGTTCGAAAATTGCTTGTTCCCATTCTAATAACCTCCAAAATTTTAAATATTTAAAGACAAATGTCAGATTTAATTATCTTAAATAACTAAATACTTGTTTTTAATTATTAAATCTGATTTAATATTAAATGTAAGCCTTTGCAGATAGAAAATCAAGTGAAAAATATTTTATTTAACATATTAATAGTTATTGTAGATTACTGAAGGTAATGGAGGACGGCTATGAAAGATTCATCAAGAATTAATGTGAATTTGATGAAAGATTATAATAAACAACTCGTTTTAAGAACAATTCAAAAATATGGACCTATTTCTAGAGTGGAAATAGCTAAACAGATTGACTTATCTAGACCGTCTGTATCTGAAATAGTTTCTATTTTGATTGAAGAACAATGGATTCAAGAAAAACCTTCTGAAATAAAAGTAAGAGGTAGACAGCCTATACCGTTAGATATTAATAAAGAGAAGAAAGTTATAGTCGGTTTAGAAATTGGTGCTTACTCAACAAAAATTATCGTAAGTAATTTGAAGGCTGAAATATTAGATCAAATTCAAATAGAAATGAACAAGCAAAAGGATCCAAATTCAACCATTGAATATTTAGGTGAGCAAATTAAATTAATTGCAAATAAGTATAAAGCAAAACAAATTGAAGTATTAGGTATAGGTGTTGGAATGCATGGTCTTGTAGATACTAAAGAAGGTAAGAATATTTTTGCACCTAATTTAGGTTGGGAAAATATTGAGATTAAAAAGATTCTAGAAAGCATAACACAACTCAAAGTAATAATTGATAATGACTGTAATAGCGCTGCACTGGCGGAGATGTGGTTTGGCCAAGGAAAAGATGAAACGAATTTCATCTCAGTCCTGGTAGATTATGGAGTGGGCGCAAGTATTATCAACAATGGCTCCATATTTAAAGGTACACATCATGTAACGGGTCAAATTGGGCACGTAACAATCGATCCAGATGGTCCATTATGTTCATGTGGGAATTATGGTTGCTTAGAGACGTTTACATCTGAAACAGCTATTTTGAAAATGTTAAAACGTAAATTGAAATTAGGTGAAAGTAATGTATTTTCAATGCAGAATATAAACATTGATGACTTGAATATAGATGACTTTTATAACGCAGTAAACAAAGGTGATGAACTTTGCATCGATATAGCAAAAGAAGTTGGAAGAAATTTAGGATTAGGTTTTACAATTTTAATCAATTTGTTCGGACCTAAGTTTATTGTGTTAGGAGGTAGCTTAACTAAAATCAGTGACATTTTGCTACCGATTATTAAAGAAGTTATTCAATTTAAGGTAATGGGTGAAGAAGCTAAAAAAACACCTATCATTACATCAGCACTAGGTGAGAATTTGTATACGATAGGTGCAGCTTCTTTAATTGTTGAAGACATATTTACTTTGCCAAAACCAAATAAATAAAAATAGGGAGGATTTATAATGGCTAATTTAAACGAACAAGTCGTAATAGTAACAGGATCAGGAAAAGGTATAGGAAAAGGTATTGCTAAGCAATTGGGTCATAAAGGAGCAAAAATAGTAGTAGCTACTATTGATGCAGATTTTGGGAAAGAAACGGTTGAAGAAATTATTCAAGATGGTGGAGATGCATATTTTGTAGAAACTGATGTCTCTAAAGAAGAAAGTATAATAAATATGGTAGAAGAAACAGTGAAGCATTATGGAAAAATTAATACGCTTGTTAACAATGCAGGTATTACGGTATTTAAATCTATTGAAGAAGCAACTGTAGAAGATTGGGATTCAATTATTAATATCGACTTAAGAGGTACATTCTTATGCTCAAAACACGTAATTCCAGAAATGAAAAAACAAAACGGTGGTTCTATTATTAATATTTCTTCTAACCATTCAATCGCTACATTACCTGATACAGACATGTATGCCGCTGCTAAAGGTGGTGTAAATGGTATGACAAGAGGAATGGCGTTGAGCTTAGGTAAATATAATATTCGAGTAAATGCTATTTGCCCTGGATTTACAAATACTGCCCACTTAAAAAATTGGTTTGATTCAATGGATAATGAAGAGGAAGTTAGACAAGGTGTCTTAGATTTACATGCTACTTCAAGAATTAACGAACCAGAAGATATTGGCAAATTAGCTCAATACTTGGCTTCAGATGATTCTGAAATGATGACAGGTGAGCACTTAGTTATCGATGGTGGTTTATCAGCTCGCTTATATAACGCAGATGGTTATTAATATTTAAGGAGGATTAGAATAATGGATGTATTATCGATAGGTGAAACGATGATTGCTTTTTCTCCAAATGAAGTTGGACCAATGCGCTATGCTCGTGACTTTTCTACTCATATAGCTGGAGCGGAAACGAATACGCTTATTGGATTAGAAAAACTTGGTGTAAGAACTGGATGGATTAGTCAACTTGGTAACGATGAATTAGGACATAGAATACTTTCATTCGTGAGAGGTGAGGGTATTAATGTAGATTCAGTAAAATTGACTGATGAAGCACGCACAGGCATTTTCCTTAAAGAAAAGGCACGATATGACCAAACACATGTACATTATTATAGAAATGATTCAGCTGCTAGCATAATGTCAAAAGATAATATTGATAAAAGTTATATATCACAATTTAAATATTTATATATAACAGGTATTACACCAGCATTAAGTGAAAACTGTAAAGAAGCTGTTCTTTATTTAATTAATGTCGCTAAAGAACTAGGTTTAAAAGTTATTTTTGATCCAAATTTAAGATTAAAGTTATGGAGCGAAGAAGAAGCAAGAGAAACTTTACTTAATATTATTTCTTTAAGTGATATTGTTTTACCTGGTATAAGTGAAGGAGAATTTTTATTTAATGAGAAATCTGAAGATAAAATCGCTCAACATATTGTTGATTTAGGACCTTCAACAGTTATTGTAAAGTTAGGAGAAAAAGGTGCATACTATCAAACCCGAAATGAATCTGGTTATGCGAAAGCATCTAAAGAAATAGAAGTAGTTGACCCTGTAGGTGCTGGAGATGGTTTTGCAGCTGGATATATAGCAGGATTTATTAACGGATTATCATTACATGATGCTGTGGAGCAAGCATGTAATGCAGGTGCTCTCGTTACTACGGTCAAAGGTGATGTAGAAGGATTGCCAAGTAAGAATGAACTTGAGCAATTCAAAAATCAAGATAAAACAGATGATGTTATTAGATAAGGAGCTGTCAAAATGGACACTTTAAATACAATAAAAGAAACTAAAATTATAGCAATCATAAGAAACGCAAAGCCTGATGATATTTTACCAATTGTTAAAAGTTTATATAAATCAGGTATTCGAGCAATTGAAATCACAATGAATTCTCCTAAAGCTTTAGAATCTATCGAACTAGTTGCTACTGAGATGAAGGATAAAGTCGTTGTTGGTGCAGGCACAGTATTAGATGCAGAATCAGCAAGACTAGCGATATTGAGTGGAGCTACGTTTATTTTATCGCCAACACTGAATAAAGAAACAATACAAATGACTAAAAAATATGGGGCAGTGAGCATACCAGGTGCATTATCTCCTACTGAGATTTTAGATGCATATGAGTATGGTGGAGATATTATTAAAGTATTTCCTACAACATCTATGGGGCCAGAATATATTAAAGATTTACAAGGGCCTTTACCACAAATTCCATTGTTACCGACGGGTGGTATTGATTTAAATAATATTGAGCAATTTATGAAAGCTGGCGCTGTTGGCGTTGGATTAGGTAGTTCTTTAGTGAATACTAAATTAGAAGCAAATGAAGAATATTATAAAAATTTAGAAGAAACAGCAAAACAATTTAGTGATATTGTACATTTGAAAAAAGGACGTGCATAAAATGAAAATTATTGATTATGAATTATTTCAAGTGCCACCACGTTGGTTATTTTTAAAAATTACAACGGATGAAGGAATCGTTGGTTGGGGCGAACCAGTAATAGAAGGTAAAGCAGCAACAGTAAAAGCAGCTGTACATGAGTTTATGCAACAATTAATGGGAGAGAACCCTTTAAATATCGAAGATCATTGGAATATGATGTATAGAAGTAGCTTTTATAGAGGCGGCCCGATATTAATGAGTGCCATCTCTGGTATTGATCAAGCTTTATGGGATATAAAAGGTAAATACTATAATGCACCAGTTCATGAATTAATGGGAGGCGCTTGTAGATACTCCATGAAAGTTTATTCTTGGATAGGTGGAGATAGACCGATAGATACTTCTAACGCTGCTAAAAAAGCGTATGAGAATGGATTTTCAGCTATTAAAATGAATGCGACAGAAGAATTACAATATATAGATAGTTTCGATAAAATTGAAAGTGTTGTTGAAAGAGTAGCTGGGATTAGAGAAGCGGTTGGCAATAATCTAGGCATTGGTATTGATTTTCATGGTAGAGTACATAGACCAATGGCAAAAGTGTTAGCAAAAGAATTAGAACAATTTAATCCGATGTTTATAGAAGAACCTGTATTGAGTGAGAATATAGAAGCGATAAGAGAAATGAGTCAGACAACAAGTATTCCTATAGCTTTAGGCGAGAGACTATACTCAAGATGGGACTTTAAACCAATTTTAGAAAGTGGCTATGTTGATGTCATTCAACCTGACTTATCTCACGCTGGAGGTATAACAGAATGTAAAAAAATTATATCTATGGCTGAAGCTTATGATGTTGGAGCAGCACCGCATTGTCCACTAGGTCCTATAGCACTAGCTTCATGTCTACAAGTGGACGCTACTTGTCATAATTCATTTATTCAAGAACAAAGTTTAGGTATTCATTATAATAAAGGTAGCGATATTTTAGATTACATCAAAAATAAAGAAGTGTTTGAATTTGATAATGGCTATGTCAAAATTCCAAAAGGTCCAGGTTTAGGTGTAGAAATCGATGAAGACCTTGTTAGAAAAATGGCTGAAAAAGGTCATGATTGGCATAATCCAGTTTGGAGACATAAAGACGGAAGTATTGCTGAGTGGTAAGTTTTTAACTTTCAAAAAATGAATATATTAAAAAGCCCTAATTCGTTTATTAAATTCAACGAGTTAGGGCTATTATTTTTAATTGATTTCTTTATATTCAAATACTTGTAAGGGATTAAATTTAATTAAGTAGTTTTCATACCACGTGCTTAACCCATATTTTTGTTGGTAATGTTCTAATACTTCGTCAATATATCCTTCTGATACGTCTAAATAATTACTTAATTCATATTTATTATGCACGCCAGATTGGTAGGCTTGAACAATATTCTGTAAAGGAATAATCTTTTCAAAGCCAAGTCGTCTTGCTTTATGTTCAAACTTCCATTTCCATAATTCGTTAGTATCTAATATATCTCCATATGTAATATCGTGATGGGCTAACTCTTCACCTAGAACTTCTAATTTTTCTTTGTCTGATAAATTGTCTTTCAACAAAATTAATCCATCTACATATAAACCTTTCATATCCTTTGGAAGATGATTGGTTTCTTTTATGACGATGTGTTCATTATTGATCAGTGTTTTTTCATATCTATTCAAAATATCCCCACCATAGTAATCGATTATTAAATATAGATTATTTGTTTTGATGCTTCAAAAAGTCTACATATTCTAATACTTTTTTTAACTCTTCTTCTGATAATTCTCCATCTAAATGTGCAGCTATTGTTTCTGCAGTGGAGTTATAAGATTGTTTTGTTTCCCCGTCTAATATATAACTGACACTTACATTAAACAATTTAGCCATTTCTTCTATTTTCTTCATCTTTGGTGCTTTTCTTCCTGTTTCCCAATAAGAAATGGATTGTTTTGAAACATTGAGTTCGTCTGCTAACTTCTGTTGCGTCCATCCATTCTTTGTTCTTAATAAACTAATTTGTTCCGAGAGTTTATTTTCAGACACCATAAGCTTCCCGCTCCTTAAATGTTTTATAACTTTATTATAACCAATAGTTATATTAATTCAAATAAAAAATAAAAAAATATAACCAAAAGTTATTGACGTCAACCGAAAGTTATACTATAGTGTAACCAAGGAGGTGATAGACATGGTTAAAATGAACTTCAAAACAAACAAAGTAGATTTGAATTATTCAGAAGATGAAAGGGGGTTAGGAGTTGATTTAGATAAAGTTAAACAATTCATTGCAATGATTGGTGGATTTTTAGGCGCACTATATTTAGCCTTAAACGCTTCAGGCATTTATATAGAATGGTTAAGCCCAGATAAGTTAAATGCATGGATGAATGTATTTAATACAGGTGTTCCAATATTGTTTGTTTTATACGGTATTTGGAAAAATACATTCATTATAACTAATCAATCTAGAGCGCAAGAAAAGTTTTTGAAAGAATCAGGAAAAAAATAAAAATGTAAAGGATGATTATATGTTAACAGCGATATCATATTTAACTAAGAAAGGATGGGAAATATCATCAGATCCAAGAACATTTGAAGATTATCCAAAGAATTATGGTTATAGAAATTATGTAGAAGATGGTATAAACTATGATGCATTTTGCAGTGGGTATCACAGAGCATTTGATGTTTTTAATAATAAAACTGACGAAATACCTGCAGTTGCAAGTGGAACAGTTATTTTAAGCGAACCATTCGGTAATTTTGGTGGGACGATGGAAATACGAGATAGCAATGGAAACGACTGGATTTACGGTCATATGCAAAGAGATTCTTTGAAATTTTCCAAAGGAGATAAAGTGATACAAGGAAATATCATAGGCTTACAAGGCGATACAAACTATGACGATAACCCTATGAGTGCACATTTGCATATTCAATTAAGAGAAAAAGGAACAGACATTACAAGTGAAGTATCAAGAGTGTGTAGTGGTATACCGATAGAAAATTATGACATTACAAAATTAAATCAAAAATTAGATCAATCTAAAAATAAAGGAGAAGTTAAAATGAGTAAAAAAATTATGATAGTTGCAGGTCACGGTTATAACGATCCAGGAGCAGTAGGAAATGGAACAAATGAAAGAGATTTTATTAGAGCTAATATTGTAGATAGAGTAGCAAACTACTTAAAACAAGCAGGTAATAATGTTGCAGTGTATGGTAAAGACCAAGATATGTATCAAGATACAGCATACGGACAACAAGTAGGTAACAAGACAGATTATGGGCTGTATTGGGTTAAATCGCAAGGATATGAAATCGTAGTAGAGTTTCATTTAGATTCAGCGTCGGCATCCGCAACAGGAGGGCATGTTATTATACCGAGTGGATTAGCGCCAGATAATATCGACAAAGCATTACAAGCAGCCGTTAAAAAGCATGTTGGTACAATTCGAGGTATTACAGAGAGAAGTGACCTATTAAATTGTAACGTTGCAAAAGCAGAATATATCAACTATAGACTTGTAGAATTAGGGTTCATTACTTCGACTAAAGATATGAATGCTATTAAGAACAACCTAAACGCATATACAAAATCATTAGCAGAAGCCATTCATGGAGCAGCGATTGGAAGTAAACCATCAACGTATACAGTTGTTGCCGGAGATACACTGTGGGGAATTAGTCAAAAAACAGGTGTTACAGTAGCAACATTAAAGAAATTAAACGGATTAACATCAGATGTGATACAAATCGGACAAGTATTAAAATTGAAATAGGAGGTATAAATATGGAGAATAAAAAAGAAAAAAATACCTTAAACATAAACATTACCCAATGACGGCCATCATTTAATAAGTTTATGCAAGGTATCTTGACTAAGTAAAATATAACACAAACCCCCACCATCAACAAGAAGATGGCGGGGGTTTTCTATGGAAATAAATGTATAAAACCTTATTGACAGAATATTATGAATTTATTATATTCTTTTTAATATAAATTAAAAAGAATATGAGATAATGCTTAAAGAATTTGAGACGAGGTGAAGTCAGTGGTAAAAAGAAAATTTGTTGTTGTTCTTCTAGTTTTATTATTTTCATGTATTGCTGTGTATTTCGCTATGTATACGAATGATAAATTGGATAGATTAAACCCATTCGTCAAAGAACAGTTGAGCTATGCAAAAGTACCTAATCATGAAAATATTGAGGAATTAAGAGGTCAGGCTTTAGTAGACGCGCAAAGATATGAAGATATTCAGTCTTATGATGAAAAGGGACGTGGAAATAGTTATTTATTAACTTTTACCGGATATGATCCTTCTCAAAAATATGTAAAAATTAGACATAAAGGGAAATGGGTTTATCATATAGAATACATTTCTGAAAATGAATATGATAAGAAGATAAATCAATATTAATAATATTGATGATTACATAAAAAAATTATAATTTGTAATTGAAACTAATATTTTATAAGACTAAGACATAAGAAAAATGTCTTAGTCTTTTTTTATATCGTTTTAATCATACAGACTGAACTATAAATACGCTATATGGTATGATGAATATGGTGATAAAATATGATAAAAATTGGGCTAACGGGTTGGGGAGATCATGATAGTTTATACACAGATCTTTCTAATAAAAAAGATAAATTAAAAGCTTATGCTTCTCATTTTCCTATTGTGGAGTTGGATGCGACTTATTATGCAATTCAACCGCAAAGAAATATTGAGAAGTGGATTCGTGAAACGCCAAAGAATTTTAGATTTGTTGTTAAAATTCACCAAGCTTTGACAGGTCATGCTGATGCGAAAGAATTTGCTGAAGACAAGAAAGAATTATTTAATTTATTTAAAGATTCTATGAGGCCTTTGAAAGCTTCGGGTAAATTAGCGATGATTCTTGTTCAGTTTCCGCCTTGGTTTGATTTACAAACACAAAATATTAATTATTTAAGGTATGTTCGTGAACAATTAAAAGAATTTGATGTATGTATAGAATTTAGAAACAGAACTTGGTTTCAAAATGATGTAAAAGAATACACTTTGGAATTTTTAACAGATATGAATTTTATCCATAGTGTATGTGATGAGCCTCAAAGTGGAGATGGTTCAATACCTATGGTGAACCGAGTTACTCATGATATTGCTTTTGTGCGTTATCATGGGCGTAATGTTAACGGTTGGACTAAAAAAGATATGACTGATCAAGAATGGCGAGATGTTCGTTATTTATATAATTATAATGAAGCGGAATTGAAAGAATTAAGTGATAAAGTCAAAATTTTGAATCATAAAGCGAAAGACGTATACGTAGTATTTAATAATAATTCAGGTGGTCATGCTGCACAAAATGCTAAAACTTACCAAGATTTATTAGATATTAAATATGAAGGTTTAGCTCCTAAACAACTAAAACTATTTTAGAGGTGACGATGTGGCATATATTGTATTAATATTAATCGGTGCTTTATCAGCAATTATCGGTGCGCTAGTAGGCATCGGTGGGGGTATTATTATAGTACCTTCACTTGTTTATTTTGGTATAGACCATCAACTTTTATCTGGAATGACACCTCAAAGAGCAATTGGTACTTCTTCAGTAATTCTGATTACTACAGGATTAACAGCTACATTAGGTTATTTAAAAACAAAGCAAGTAGATGTTAAAAATGGTTTGATATTTTTAATAGGTATTATTCCTGGTGCGCTAATTGGTGCATATATAAGTAGATATTTAACGTTAGATTCATTTAATTTATATTTCGGTATATTTCTTATTATTATTTCTATCATTTTAATGATTAGAAATAGCGTTAAACCTATTAAATATTTTCAACAAGAGAAATATATGAAATCATTTACAGATCGCTATGGAGAAGAACATCGATATGGTATTCCACCAGTTGTAGCAATTATTTCTTCATTTATTGTAGGTATAACAACGGGTTTATTTGGAATAGGTGGTGGTGCTTTAATGACGCCACTTATGATTATTATTTTTAAGTTCCCACCACATGTAGCTGTAGGAACAAGTATGATGATGATATTCTTCTCAAGTTTTTCTAGTTCAGTCAGTCACGTTGTTCAAGGAAACGTATTATGGGTCCACGCGATTGTATTGATTATTTCTAGTTATTTTGGGGCCAAAATAGGCGTGAGAATTAATAGTAAAATTAAATCAGATACAGTTGTTTTAATTTTGAGATTTACGATGTTAATTTTAGGTATATATTTGATTGTAAAAAGTATTCTTTAAGGAGTTGAACTTGTGAAACTCACGATATTCCATACGAACGATATTCATAGCCATTTAGATACATACGCTAAAATATCTAAGTACATTAAAACACAAAGAAAAAACATTAATCATGACACGATATACATTGATATTGGTGATCATATAGATTTATTTCATCCATTAACTGAAGCTTCACAAGGTACAGAAAACGTAAAAATATTAAACGATAGCGGGGTTGATGTTGCGACTATCGGTAATAATGAGGGTATGACTATTTCTCATGATGCATTAAATCGATTATACGATGATGCAAAATTTGATATAACATGCTGTAATTTATTTGATTTTGAAGGTGAATTACCACGTAACATCACTTCACATATTATTAAAGAAGTGAACGGATTAAAAATCTGCATGATAGGTTTGACTGCTCCTTTTAATCATTTTTATGAAACTCTAGGCTGGAAAGTCACGACGCCATTACTTGCTTTAAAAAATGAAATAGCTCAAGTTGAAGGGGATTATGATGTATTATTGGTTCTTAGTCATGTTGGCATATTCTTTGATGAGCAATTATGTGAAGAATGTCCTGAAATTGATATTATTTTTGGAGCGCATACACATCACTATTTTGAAAATGGTGAAATGAAGAATGGCGTGTTGATGGCTGCCGCTGGAAAGTACGGACATTATGTAGGTCAAGTAGATTTAGAAATAAAAAATAAAAAAATTATAAAAAAAGAAGCGCATATATTAAATAGTGATGAATTAGAACACGTTAATAATGATTATGAAGAAAAGGGCAGAACCTTGCTCAACAGACCAGTTTTAAATAGAAGTTTTTCTTTGCCAAGAAGGTTAAATAGTGCAAGTTATACAACAGATTTGCTTTGTGAAAGTGTGTTAGAATTTACTGAAGCAGACTGTGCGATTATAAATGCAGGCCTTATAGTGAAAGAGAAGTCTGGTAATGAATTAACAGAATTTGATATTCATCAAATGTTACCTCATCCTATTAATACAGCTACGATTGATCTCAAAGGGACTGAACTCAAACAAATCATATATAAAGCGATGGAACAATCTTATATTGATGAAGTGGCAATTGGGTTTGGATTTAGAGGAGATATATTTGGAGGATATGTATTTAAAAATATCGGCTACATTGAGTCGACAGGACAATGTTTTGTAAAAGGCGAAGAAGTTCAAGATAATCAATATTATAAATTGGGCACAATCGATATGTATACATTCGGAAGATATTTCCCTATACTGAAAGATATGGAAATAAATTATATTATGCCAGAGTTCTTAAGAAATATTTTTGAACAAAAATTATTACAAATTGAAAAGTAAATGTAAATGGGATTTTCATTTGTAACTATTTTCGGTATAATGTACGAAGATGAAAATACTAATAGAAGGGTGTTCACGTATATGGCTACTAAAAATGAAGAAATATTACGTAAACCGGATTGGCTAAAGATTAAGTTAAACACTAACAAAAACTACACTGGCTTGAAAAAAATGATGCGAGAAAAGAATCTTCATACTGTTTGTGAAGAAGCAAAATGTCCAAACATTCATGAATGTTGGGGTGAAAGACGTACCGCTACATTTATGATTTTAGGAGCAGTGTGTACAAGAGCTTGTCGTTTTTGTGCTGTTAAAACTGGTCTACCGAATGAACTTGATTTAGAAGAACCACAACGTGTAGCAGAATCTGTTCAATTGATGAATTTAAAGCATGTTGTTATTACAGCAGTTGCTAGAGATGACTTAAAAGATGCAGGTTCAAATGTTTATGCAGAAACAGTTCGTAAAGTAAGAGAATTAAATCCTTATACTACTATTGAAATTTTACCATCAGATATGGGAGGTAGCTATGAAGCACTTGAAACGCTAATGGCTGCTCAACCAGATATTTTAAACCATAATATTGAAACAGTAAGACGTTTAACTCCAAGAGTTAGAGCGCGTGCTAAATATGATCGTACGTTAGAATTTTTAAGACGTTCTAAAGAAATGTATCCAGATATTCCTACTAAATCAAGCTTAATGGTTGGTTTAGGTGAAACTGTCGAAGAAATATATGAAACTATGGATGATTTACGTGCAAATGATGTAGATATTATGACGATTGGACAATATTTACAACCATCTCGTAAACATTTAAAAGTTCAAAAATATTATACACCTTTAGAATTTGGTAAACTTAGAAAAGTAGCAATGGAAAAAGGATTTAAACATTGTCAAGCAGGCCCAATGGTGCGTAGTTCTTATCATGCTGATGAGCAAGTTAATGAAGCAGCTAAAAGAAAGCATATACTAGGTGAACAAGCACTTAATAACTAATAAGGTGATTTAATGTTAACTAAAATAGGACAAGACTATTTTGAAGTAATAAAAGATGACCAAAAATCATTCGATGAAGAAAGATTTGCAGCGCGTTATTCTGAAATCTTAGATAAATATGATTTTATAGTCGGTGATTATGGATACGAGCAATTACGCTTAAAAGGCTTTTATTATGATTCTAATAAGAAAAGTGATGCCAATAAACGATTTTCATCTATACAAGATTATTTACTTGAATACTGTAACTTTGGCTGTAAATATTTTGTCTTAAGACGATTGTCTAAAGGAGAAATTACAAAGTTAACAGCAGAAGATGCTGAATTTGTTGATGAAGAAAGTAAATTGGATAATGTGAAAATTGAACCAACAATACAACAAAATAGTAAATCCGAAAACAAAGCACACCAAATAGAAACAGAAGAAACTGAAATAGAAGAAATCAAAGTAGAAGTAGAGAACGAAGAGCAAATAGAAATTGTTGAAGAAACAATTATTAGCAAAAATACTTTGAAAGATTATTTATAAAAAATAACAAGCTGAGACATTTATTTATGTCCCAGCTTGTTTCGTTATATATAAGGACAGTAATATTTTTTTTATTGTAGTTGGATTAATGTGATAGAAAATCTAATAAGAGGCGTGTAGTTGGATTAACGTGATGGAAAATCCAATAAAAGTATGTTTAGTTGGATTAATGTGATAGAAAATCCAATAAGAGGGCGTGTAATTGGATTAATGTGATAGAAAATCCAATAAGAGTTGAAAGGGTGAGACATCTTTATGTCCCACCCTCTTATTTTTATGGTTTTTTAATAGATAAAGCTAATTTTGTTTATTATTTTAATCTTTATCAAAAACTTTTTAATTATATATCAATTACTTCATGTAAATATTCTGTTACTTCTTCGCCTTCTTCTTCTGATAAACCTAGAACATGACTGATATAACCTTCTTCTTCTAAATCGTCTTTACCAATTATGCCAAAAGTATTATTTTGTGTGTTTAATACGATTGTCTTACCGAAATGACGATCTGTATAAATTAAAGTTAAATCATATCGGCTATGTTCGCCTACAAAACCTACGAACTGAATTTTTGCTTCGCTTTGGTCGTCATATAAAAACATTTCTATCATTGTTATGGCTCCTTTATTTTAAAGCTTCGTTTATCTTATTAGTATACAGAGCAATGCCTTACAATTCAAAATTATGATATCATAATAGATGAATAGGAGGGATCTACATGTATTTTGTAGATATTAAAACACTTAATCTTAAATTAGAATATTTAGAACAACTTACACAAGATTTTGAAACAGAAAAAAATTCAAAATATGCTTTAGAAAGAATCGCTCACATGATGATTGAATCTGTGGTAGATATAGGTAATTTAATTATCGATGCATTTATTTTAAGAGATCCGGGTAATTACAAAGATGTCATTGATATTATGGAATTAGAAAAAGTATTCCAACCTACAACTGCAGAAGAAATCAGAAACTCAATTGATTTTAGAAAAGAATTAACACGTAATTATGAATCAATTAACCACGCTGAATTAAGAAAAGGTTTTGAAAAAGCAGTGCCTTTTTATAAGCAGTCTATTGTTGATACGAAACACTTTTTAGAGAATGAAAATGTAGCCGTAACTGCATTTGGAGAAGGAGATAAGAATGAAAGATTATAAAGGTTATTTAATAGATTTAGATGGCACGATGTATAAAGGTTCACAAGTTATTGAAGGTGCCATTGAATTTATAGATTATTTGAATAAAGAAGATAAAGACTACTTATTTGTTACGAATAATTCTTCAAAGACACCAGAAGAAGTAGCGGAAAAATTAAATGAAATAGGTTTTCATACTTCTAGTGAGCATGTGATTACTACAGCTATGGCGACAGCTGGATATATTAGTGAAGAATCTCCTGGTGCAACTGTATACATGGTAGGTGGCACTGGACTTAGAAAGTCACTAAATGATGCCGGATTAATTGTTAAAGATGATGAGCATGTTGATTATGTTGTAATGGGATTAGATGAAGAAATTACATACGAGAAGTTAACTGTAGCTTGTCTTGCAGTTCGTAATGGTGCTAAATTTATTTCAACAAATAAAGATGTTTCTATTCCGAAAGAAAGAGGTTTTCTTCCAGGTAACGGTTCTTTAACGAGCGTAGTGAGTGTATCAACTGGCCAAACACCTATATTTATAGGAAAACCAGAAACTATTATTATGGAACAAGCATTAGAAAAAATTGGTCATGCTAAAGAAGAATGTATCATGATAGGTGATCTTTATGATACTGATATTTTAGCTGGTATTAATAGTGGTATAGATACATTACATGTTCATACGGGTGTTACAACATTTGAAGAAATTCAGAGAAAAGAAGTGTTGCCTACTTATAGTATTAAAAACTTACTAGAAATTATTGAATAAATTGTTTAGGAGATGAGAAGAATGAGAGATAAAATATTAGTTGCAAGATTATTACCTCAAGAGTTCATAGATCAAATGAAGCAATTTGCTGAAGTAGATGTTTGGGATAGCGAGTTAGAACCAATGCCCCGAGAAGAATTTTTAAAACGTTCTAAAGAGGCTACAGTTGTCATTACCACTCTTAGTGAAAAAATCGATCAATCATTTTTCGATTCTGCTACGAATGTTAAAGGTGTTGTAAATTTAGCAGTTGGCTATGATAACATCGACCTTGAACTAGCTAAAAGTAAAGGTGTAATTGTTACGAACACACCTGATGTGTTAACTGAAACAACGGCTGAATTAGGATTCACACTAATGTTAACAGCTGCCAGAAGAATTGTTGAAGCGGTAGAATACGTAAAAGATGGAAAATGGCAAAGTTGGGGACCTTACTTGTTAGCTGGTCAGGATATTCATGGTTCTACAGTTGGGGTATATGGAATGGGATCAATAGGTGAAGCATTTGCTAGAAGGTTAAAAGGTTTTAACTGTAATGTTCTTTATCATAATCGTTCCAGAAAAGAAAAAGCCGAACAAGAATTAGGTGTAACATATAAATCAATGGATGATTTATTGACAGAAAGCGACTTCGTTGTATGTACAGCACCTTTAACAGAGGAAACAAAAGGTAAATTCAATAAAGAAACTTTCAGTAAGATGAAATCATCAGCTATCTTTGTAAATATTGGTAGAGGTGGACATGTCATCGAATCGGATTTAATTGAAGCTATTAAACAAAATGAAATTCGTGGAGCAGCATTAGACGTCGTTGAAAACGAGCCAATAGCAAATGACCACCCATTTTTAAATATGGATGAAATTATTGTTGTCCCACACATAGGTAGTAGTTCAATTGAAACGAGAAATAATATGGTTCAACTTTGCGTTGATAACGCAGAAAAAATTATAAATGGAGATTCACCAATTACACCGGTTAATAAATAGTTTAAATAAAAGCAGAGGATATTCTTAAATCAATAAGAATATCCTCTGCTTTTATGTTATAACAATTGGAAAATTTTAATAATATAAGTTCCTTTATATTTAGCGCTTTAAAGCTATTTAAACCTTTAAAAACAATGTAATCATATTCAATAAACTTCCTTTTAATTCAAGTTTTTTACATATTTTGATTGATAAAAATCTTAATTATACATATAATATAAAAATAGAATAAAAACAAAAGGAGATTATCAATGGAAAAAATTAGAGAATTTATTAACTCTGAGAATTTTAAACTATTTAGTTTATCCATTTTCTATTTCCTAATCATGCTTATTTTATTTTGGATTTATGCTGGTGGAAGTGCGAGCAATAATTTCATTTACAATGAGTTTTAGTAAAGGAGTATGTTTATGAGAGACGTCATAGAACAGTTATCATACATGAGCGATAATCATGGTGATAATGAAGCGATTTGCTATAGAAATAATATGATGACATATAAAGATTTAGATATTTATTCAAGTAAATTAGCAACTTTGTTAAAAGATACATCTCAGCCTCTTGTAATTTATGGTCATATGTCACCATTTATGATTGTAGGTATGATAGCAAGTATTAAAGCGGGTATAGGTTACGTTCCAATTGATACTTCCATACCTAAAGAACGAATAGAACACATTATAGATAAAGTTGAACCAAAGTATGTATTCAATACTACTGAAATTTTATTAGATAAAAAGAATATTAAACAAATAACTGTAAATGAATGTAAAGAGGCATCTATTAACCTCGAAGGTACTAAACAATTGAAGATGACAGATATTGTTTATACGATTTTTACTTCGGGGTCCACGGGGCTACCTAAAGGCGTTCAGATTACATATGATAGTTTATTAGATTTTACTGAATGGATGCTAAAACTCAATCAATTAGGCGAAGGTAAGAAATGGCTGAACCAAGCACCATTTTCATTCGATTTATCTGTAATGGCAATTTATCCATGCTTAATGTCAGGTGGTACTCTAGAGCTTGTTGATAAACAAATGATTGAGAAACCAAGAGATCTTTATGAAATGTTAAATGATAGACATATTGAGAGTTGGGTCTCTACGCCATCTTTTGTTGAAATGTGCTTATTGTTACCAGGGTTTGACGATAATACGTATCCTAACTTAAAACAATTTTTCTTCTGTGGTGAGATATTCAGTCACAAAACTGCTCAAAAACTTATAGAGAAATATAAAGAAGCAACTGTTTACAATACATATGGTCCAACAGAAGCTACAGTCGCAGTGACGAGTATACAAATAACTCAAGATATACTTGATTCATTTAACCCTTTACCAGTTGGGAAAGTAAGGGAACAATCAGAGCTTAAATTAGCTGATAATGGAGAGCTCATTATTAGTGGTAGAAGTGTTAGTAAAGGTTATTTAAAAGATAAGGAAAAAAATGAAAAAGCTTTTAGAATTGAAAGCGATACAAGACATTATTACACAGGAGATAAAGCAGAGTATAAAGAAGGTTATTGGTTCATACAAGGTAGAATAGATTTTCAAATAAAGATTAATGGATATCGCATGGAATTAGAAGAAATAGAATTAATTTTAGAACGTTTGCCACAAGTTAAGCAAGCTGTTGTATCACCAATTAAAAAAGGTGAGAAAGTTCAGTATTTATATGCGACGGTTGTTTTATTAGAAAAAAGTCTTGAAAGTGATATGGAATTAATACACAAGATGAAACAAGAACTTAAACAACATTTACCAGAGTATATGATTCCTAGAAAGTTTAAATTTACCGATCATTTACCGTTAACACCAAATGGTAAATTAAATCGAAATAAAGTATTAGAGGAGTTAGAATCATGATTCCATATGGCGATTTTACTTATTTCTTTATTACTTTATTGTTGATGTTACCAGTCATAATACTAGGGTTAATTGGTAAAAGAAGTCTTATATATAATAGGTTCATCACAATTGTTATGCTCGTTCTTATTTTCTCAGACGATAATAAGAATATATTTGATAATAAGTATTTGAGCTATCAACTTATTTTCTTTACTTTATATGTTATTTATCAAGTGCTGTTAATAAAAAGTTACATTAATATCACTAAAAAAGTAAACGAATTTAAGGTGTTTGCTTTTATGGTATTTCTATCAATATTACCTTTAATACTCGTTAAAGTACTTCAAAGTAGTTGGCTAGGTGAATATCAAATAACGATACATGGAAATAAAGTGATAGAATTTATAGGTTTCTTAGGGATTTCTTATATCACATTTAAGACAGTCCAATTAATAATGGAAATACGCGATAAAAGAATTAAATCAATAGAAGTATTAAAATTAATAGATTTTATCACTTTCTTTCCAACTATTTCATCAGGACCAATTGATAGATACAAAAGATTTATTAAAGATGAAAATAAAATTCCATCAGGTGAGGAATATTATAATCAGTTAATCAAAGCTATCCATTTGGTATTTATGGGATTTTTATATAAATATATTATCGCATTTTATATAAATGAATTAGTCTTAAAAACGATACCAATTGAGACAGATCATACGTTTTTAAATTACTTATTTTATATGTATGGTTATAGTTTTTATTTATTCTTTGATTTTGCTGGTTATAGCTTATTCGCTATCGCATTTAGCTATATGTTCGGTATTCAAACACCTGTCAACTTTAATAAACCTTTTCAATCTAAGAATATTAAAGATTTTTGGAATAGATGGCACATGAGTTTGTCATTCTGGTTTAGAGATTGCGTTTATATGAGATTTGTATTCTTTGTTTCAAAAAAGAAACTAATTAAAGATAAATTGCTTATTTCTAATTTAGGATTTTTATTAAACTTTGCAATTATGGGTGTGTGGCATGGAATTGAAATAAATTACATACTATATGGTTTATATCACGCAATGCTGTTCATAGGTTATGGCTATTACGAACAATGGCGAAAAAAACATCCACCTAAATTTAATAATAAAGTAACCAATTTTATAGCGATACTAATTACATTCCATAGTGTTGCATTTGGATTTTTATTATTCTCAGGAAAGTTAATACATTAAAAAAAAGGGAGTTAAATTATGAGTTTTGAAGAAAAAGTTTTAGATATATTAGCAGAAGTTGCAGAAAATGATATTGTTAAAGAAAATCCAGATATTGCAATATTCGACGAAGGTATAATAGATTCATTCGCTACAGTTGGATTATTAATAGAAATTCAAAATAATTTAGGGATTGACGTTACAATTACTGATTTTGATAGAGATGAGTGGGCAACACCAAATAAAATCATAGAAGTGCTTAAGGAATTACAATGAAAATAAAGCTAATATTACCATTAATTTTTAGTGGTATACTGTTTGGTCTATTTCTATTAATGCCAGTAGAATGGTTTTCTGCGTTTTCAAAAAGTGAAAATATCAATAAAGAAGCTACCTCATTAAATGATTCAATATTAAAAGGTGTACACTCGCAAACTGAAATGTTACAAAGTAGAAAATACTATCCCATTTTTGGTTCTAGTGAATTAGAGAAACAAGATATATTTCATCCTGCGTACATACTGAATGATAAAAATGCTAAACTCAAACCTTATTTAATTGGTACAGGCGGGTCTACTGACTTGATTCATGCTGTAAATATTGGGAGCCAATCTCATAACCTAAAAGGGAAAAAATTAGCGATTATTATTTCACCTCAATGGTTTACGAATTATGGTTTAACTAACGATAATTTTAGTGCGAGATTCTCTCCATTACAAGCAGATCATTTATTTGTTAGTGAAACATTAAGTCCTGAAATAAAGAATAGATTTGCTAAACGATTGATAGAATTTAAACAATTAAAATCTGATCCTTATTTAAAATCTATTATTAAATCGAAAAATCATCAATATAAAGAAGGCACTTTCATGAATAATTTTGAATACAGTATTCATGAAAAGCATGATGCATTGAAATCTCTTTTTGGTAAAGAAAAATCACCTTTACAGCACTCGCACAATAAACATTTTCAAAAAATGGATTGGGAAACAATGAAATTATATGCCTCTCAATATGGTGAGCAAAATTCAACCTCTAATAAATTTGGTATGAACGATCAATATTGGAGTTTATTAAAACAACAAAGGAAACGTTTTAATCGAAGTTATGAATTTAATAAAAACTCAGTAGAATTTGATGATTTGCAGTTGTTAATAGATACATTGAAAGAAGCAAAAGCAGACCCGTTATTTATTGTTATACCTGCTAACGGTAAATGGTATGATCATATACACGTTGATAAAATGAAGAGAGAAGCGGTATATCAAAAAATAAATCATACAATCACTTCGAATAATATGAAAGTTTATGATTTAACTGACAAAGAATATGAACCTTATGTAATCACTGATGCAGTCCATATTGGATGGAAAGGTTGGGTTTATATTAATGAGCAAATGTTGAATCATATAAACGGAGAATACAACGAAAATGTGAGTAGAAAATACAATTAATAATTCAGGCAGAAATAATTATCACTACAAAAACAGTAGAAATTCATTATAAATATTGAATT
Source organism: Mammaliicoccus sp. C-M13 (assembly GCF_022386845.1). Taxonomy (NCBI): domain Bacteria; kingdom Bacillati; phylum Bacillota; class Bacilli; order Caryophanales; family Staphylococcaceae; genus Mammaliicoccus; species Mammaliicoccus sp. C-M13. The sequence goes on from NZ_JAJNHQ010000001.1 coordinate 302,055, forward strand.
TCTACTGTTTTTTTATTTAAAAAATATTTTGAAAGCTTGAAATTAAAAAAGGATTTATCCATTAGATATTCTAATGGATAAATCCTTGACTCTCTATAGATGTCTTATATATTTAGGTTTATTATTTTATGATTAAGTTAGAATACTTGTTCGACTTCAACGACACCAGGTACTTCTTCTAATAAAGCACGCTCTATGCCAGCCTTTAATGTAATAGTAGAACTTGGGCAAGTACCACAAGCTCCTAATAGGCGTAATTTAACAATCCCATCATCCACGTCTACTAATTCACAGTCGCCACCATCTCGTAATAAGAATGGTCTTAATTTCTCAAGTACATCACTAACTTGATCAAACATTGTTTGTTGTTCGGTAGTCATATATTAATACTCCTCTCATCAAGTGTTATTAGATACATTAATCTTATTAATCTATTATAATAGAAATAACGTAAAAAATCTATTTATGGAACTAGGAGGATTTTATAAATGTCCAAAGCAAGTATTGTCGTATATGGTGCAGATGTTATTTGTGCCAGTTGTGTGAACGCACCCTCATCAAAAGACACTTATGAATGGTTGCAAGCTATACTAGGGAGAAAATATAATCATATAGACTTCGAATTTACGTATATTGATTTTATGAAACAAACTGAAAATTTAACCGATCATGATCAACAATTCATTGAAAGAATAAAAGAAGATGAATTATTTTATCCGCTTGTTACAATCAATGATGAATTAGTTGCAGATGGTTATATTCAACTCAAACCGATTACAAAATTCATAGATGAACACGTGGATGAGAAATAAAAAAGTAGCAGAATTCTGCTACTTTTCTTATCCGTTATGATATTTATATAACCATAGAACACCAGACTTAATAACTCTTGCTAATCGACCGGTAACAGTCTGTTCCATTAAGTAGGCAAAGCCTTGTTTTTCTCCTAATGAGCCCACGAATCCTTGTGGTTTAAGTTCTGGCATTTTTTCTGGTAATGGTTTATTTGCCCATTTTAGTTTCATTACTTCAGCAATTTGATCAGCTTGTATTTCTGCTAAATATGCACTCGGTGCATGTGGTAAAGCTGCACAATCACCAACAATATATACATTTGGATATGTCGGAATTTGATGATATTGATTGACGATAACTCTACGGCCGTCATTAGTATCGACCGGTAAATTTCGAACGATTTCTACTGGTTGAATACCAGCAGTCCAAACTACTAAATCTATGTCTTGAGCATCATCGTTATTGTATAATTTACCCGGTTCAACTTTCGTTATATTTGATTCAGGAATGACTTCAACATTATGTTTAGCAAACCATTTTTCTACGAATTTACTTAATTTTTCTGGAAATGCTGGGAGAATTCTTGCACCTCTATCAAATAATTTAATTTTGATATCTTCTCTGCTCTCACGTAGTTCACTTGCTAATTCAATGCCGCTTAAACCGGCTCCCACAACCCCAACAGTAGAACCACTTGGTAAGTCAAATATTGCTTGGTACGTTTTTCGTGCATTTTGGATATTTTGAATACTGTGTGTGTATTCTTTTGCGCCAGGAACATTGTGATATTTATCTTCACAACCCAGACCAATTACAAGTTCATCATAGTCGACTCTTGTGTCTCCTACAGAAATAATTTGATTGTCTAAATCAATATCTGTAATTTCCCCATATACGGTATTGATTTTCTTGTCATTTGGAAAATTTACTCGAATTTCTTTGTCTGGTTTTGTACCTGCTGCTAAAGTATAAAATTCAGTTTTTAAACCGTGAAATGGCATACGATCAATCAGCGTAATTGAATAATCGGAAGGTAAAGCGTTAGGGATAATATCCTTCATCAAACGCATATTACCGTATCCGCCCCCTAATAATACTAAGCTTTTCATCGTTATTCTCCTTTGTCCATAAATCAAATTTCTATAAATTTGTATGTATATATTTTATAATATATAAGTATACATTTAGTATAATCGTTTTTGGCATAAACTACAATGAATGTTAAAATAGATAATGAAACGAAAGTGAGTAGGTGAATACATTGAACCCGATTGTCGAATTTTGTATATCAAACTTGGCTAAAGGCGCTGATGTAGTGTTTAACAAGCTCGACAATGATCCAGATGTAGACGTACTAGAATATGGTTGTCTACAAAATTGTGGACCATGTGCAAGAGGGTTATATGCATTAGTAAATGGCGATATGGTCAAGGGCGAGACACCGGAAGAATTACTAGAAAATATATATAGTCATATAGAAGAAAATTGGATTTTTTAAGGAGGAATAAATTATGTCAACAGTAATTTTAACTGAAGCAGCAGCATATGAAGTTAAGGATATGATGGAAAGTAATGGTATGCCAGACGGTTACTTAAAAGTTTCTGTTAAAGGTGGAGGTTGCACAGGTTTATCATACGGAATGTCAGCAGAAGAAGAACCATCTGAAAATGACATGGAATTAGAATTTTATGGTGTGAAAGTCTTAGTAGACAAAGAAGATGCACCAATTTTAAATGGCACTACAATTGATTTCAAAACATCATTAATGGGTGGCGGATTCTCTATTGAAAACCCGAATGCAATTGCTTCATGCGGTTGCGGAAGCTCATTCAAAACTAAAACTGTAACAGGTACACCAGAGAATTGTTAATCCCTTAATATTAATAGTGTGTGACACTTGAAATTATATTGATAAAAATATACAATATACTTTGTATGTAAAGAGTATTAGAATTGCTTGTGACAAAAAACACAAAGTGACACGACATCCCTTCAGGTGTCAAACAATATTTAGAAAGTATAGGTGAAAATAATGGGATTTGAACGCAAAAAAGTTCTTGTATTAGGGGCAGGATATGCAGGCTTACAAACTATAACTAAATTACAAAAATTAGTTTCTAACCAAGATGTTGAGCTTACACTTATTAACAAAAATGACTACCACTATGAAGCTACATGGTTACATGAAACTTCAGCAGGTACGTTAAATTATGAAGATGCTTTATACCCAATAACTTCAGTAGTTGATAGAAACAAAGTAAACTTCGTAAAAGCAGAAGTAACTAAAATTAACAAAGATTCTAAAAATGTTGAAACATCAAATGGTGTATTTGATTACGACATTTTAGTTGTTGCGTTAGGATTTGAAAGTGAAACATTTGGAATTGAAGGTATGAAAGAACATGCTCTTCAAATCGAAAACATTAATACTTCTCGTCGTATCGCGAAACATTTAGAAGATAGATTTGCAAATTATGCTTCATCTAAAGAAAAAGATGAAAATGATTTAGCTATTCTTGTAGGTGGCGCAGGATTTACTGGTGTTGAATTATTAGGTGAATTAACTGAGCGTGTTCCTGAGTTGTGTAAAAAATACGGTGTAGATCAATCTAAAGTGAAAATCACTTGTGTTGAAGCAGCACCAAAAATGTTACCAATGTTCTCAGAAGAATTAGTTGATTACGTTGTTCAATACTTAGAAGCTCGTGGTGTAGAATTCAAAATCTCAACTCCAATCGTTGCTTGTAACGAAAAAGGCTTCGTAGTAAAAGTAAATGATAAAGAAGAAACATTAGAAGCTAACACTGCTATATGGGCTGCAGGTGTTAGAGGTAGCAAACTAATGGAAGAATCATTTGATGGCGTTAAACGCGGTCGTATCGTTGTTAAAGACGACTTATCAATCGATAACTATGACGATATCTTCGTTATTGGTGACTGTTCAGCAGTTATGGTTGGTGAAGGCGACAACAAACGTCCATTACCAACTACAGCACAAATTGCTATGCAACAAGGTGAACACTTAGCAGAAAACATCAAAAACATCTTCAATGGTGAAAAAACTGAACCATTTAGTTACGATGACAAAGGTACTGTTTGTTCTCTAGGTAGCCGTGATGGTGTTGGTGTTGTTATGGGCCGTGAAATCACTGGTAAAAAAGCAGCATTCATGAAAAAAGTTATTGATACTCGTGCCATCTTCAAAATCGGTGGACTTGGTTTAGCCTATAAAAAAGGTAAATTTTAATTGCAAGATAATTAAGTAAGAGACCTGCATTAGGCGGGTCTCTTTTTTTAAAGGAGGTTAGCCATGATATCTTTACCACAAGTCATTATATCAATGGCATTGTTTTTCGTATTATTCTTTGGTATTGCTTTTATATTGAACATGCTACTAAAAACAACATGGTTGATGGTTATATTATATCCATTGGTTATATTTGCTATCGTTGATAAAATATCAACAACAATGTATTTCACTAATCCTTCTACAGCATTTTCAAAGTTATTAACTGGAATAACACATATACATACTGCAGATATTTTAATGCTAGGTTCTGGATGGGTTGGCGCAATAGTAGCTGGTTTTGTTATTCGTAATTTAAGAAGAAGCGGTTATTCAATGTTTTAAAAAAGGGGAAATATATATGAAATTACAAATTGAAAAACAGTATTCTACAAATAATCATCCGATTGTTATAGGTTGTCCGAGTCATTTAAATCAAATGCAAAATTTTGATGAAGTAAATAACATATTAAATAACCAATTAGATGATATGAAAAAACAACAAGTTATAAGCAGTGAATTAGGAGAAATTACGTCTTCTGCTGTCATCATCGATAATCAAATTGTTAAATTAATATCTGTTGGTTTAGGAAATTTAAAAGAAATCAAAGAGAAAGATTATCAAAAAATTTATGGTCAATTAAGTCGTTATTTAAGCTTGAATAAAATTGAACAAGTTAATTTATTAGATAACACATTCGTTTCTCAAAATGTCACGAATGAATCACGCTTATATCATCTTGGGTGGATGTCTCAACAATCAGTATTTAATTTTGATAATTATAAATCTAATAAATCTGCTCCAATTGAAACTAAAGTCACGTTTATAACAGAAACGAATGATGATATTTTAACGAGTTTCAAACAAGGAGAAGTGCTAGGAGATAGCATTAATTTAGCACGTACTTTCTCTCAAACACCTCCAAATATATTGACGCCTGAATATTTTGCTAATCAAATTAAAGTAAACTTTGAAGATACGAACGTAGAAGTTTCTATTAAAGATGAACAAGCTATTAATGAAGAAGGTTTCGGTCTAATAGACGCAGTTGGTAAAGGATCTATTAATCCTCCGAGGTTAGTAACGTTAGAATATAAAGGTTCAGCTGATGCTCCAATAGCATTAGTTGGTAAAGGGGTAACGTATGATTCTGGCGGTTACCAAATTAAATCAAAAACAGGTATGCCTTCAATGAAATATGATATGAGTGGTGCTAGTAATGTAGTTGCAATGATGAATGCTGTAGCTCGTTTAGAATTGCCAATTCATATTGTAGCAGTGTTGCCATTAGCAGAAAATATGATATCTAATAAAGCTATGAAACCAGACGATGTATTTACATCCTTAAGTGGTGAAACGGTTGAAATTACGAATACCGATGCTGAAGGAAGACTTGTACTAGCTGACGGTGTCACTTATGCTAAACAATTCAAACCAGAATTAATTATGAACTTTGCGACGCTAACGGGTGCTGTTGTAGCTGCGTTAGGACTTGGTAAAACAGGTATATTCTCTAGTGATGCCGACCAATATTTAGAAGCAGTTAAAGAAGCTTCTAAATATTCAAATGAAGTGAGCTTTGAGTTACCAATTACTGATGAAGAAAAGCAAGATATTCAATCTTCGGATGTAGCTGATTTAACAAACTGTGTTTTAAATAAACATGGTAAAGCGTTATTTGCAGCAGCTTTTGTGACGCATTTCAGTGAAGACGTACCTCATTTACATTTTGATATTGCTGGTTCTGCTGATACAGAAAAAGATACTTATCGTGGACCAAAAGGTGCAACTGGTGCTATGATTCCTACTGTACTTCACTTTTTGAAAAATAAAATAAAATAAATTATAAAAAGTAATCCTGTTCTATTAATTTGTCGAGCAGGATTATTTTTTTATAGTATTTATCTGAAAATTTAGAATTAAGCAGCTGTTATTGACATGTTTTCAATCAACTGATATGATAAGTTCATCATTTTACTTTATCGTGGTAGAGAGTTAAAGAACAGGAGAGGGTTTTTTGGAAATAAATGCAGTGTTAGTAGCAGTTATAATTATGATTATACTTTGTTTATTAAGATTAAATGTAGTATTAAGTATATTTATTGGCGCTTTAGTAGGCGGATTATTAAGTGGTATGTCTCTAGACAAAGTGATTGCTACTTTTGGAACGTCTATTGTTGATGGGGCTGAAGTTGCTTTATCATACGCGCTATTAGGTGGATTTGCAGCTTTAATATCATATAGCGGTATAACAGATTATATCGTCGGAAAAATCATACAATCAGTGAAAAAGGAAAATTCTAAAGATAGCAGAGTAAAAATAAAAATCATTTTAGTTGCGAGTTTACTTGTTATCTCAATATTGAGTCAGAATATTATTCCTGTTCATATTGCATTTATTCCAATTCTTATACCTCCATTAATCAGTTTATTTAATGAATTAGAAATGGACAGAAGACTTATTGCTACAGTAATTGGCTTTGGACTATGTTTCCCGTATATATTATTACCATACGGATATGGTCACATATTCCAGTCCATCATTTTTGATTCATTTGAAAAAACAAATATTGATATTGCTTTTAATGATATTTGGAAAGCAATGCTCATTCCAAGTATGGGATATGTATTTGGTTTAATTTTAGCCATCATCATATATTGGAAACCTAGAAAATATAAAAAAATTAAAGTCGAAGAAGACGAAGAAATTGGAAAATTAGAAACATACCCTCTAGTGGTTACGGTTATTGCCATTTTAGCTACTTTTATAGTGCAGACTTTTACAGAATCTATGATATTCGGTGCGTTAGCAGGTATTTTAATCTTCTTCTTCTCTGGATTATATAAATGGAGAGACTTAGATGCTAAATTAGTAGAAGGTATTCAAATTATGGCTTATATCGGTGTCGTAATTTTATCAGCAAATGGATTTGCAGGTGTTATGAATGAGACACATGAAGTTGGTGCGCTTGTTAAGAGTTTAGCGACTATTACAGGAGACAACAAAGCGTTTAGTATCATTATGATGTACTTAATAGGTTTAGTTGTAACGTTAGGAATAGGATCATCATTTGCGACAATTCCTATCATTGCAAGTTTATTTATACCATTTGGACAAGAAATAGGATTAAGTGCAATGGCGCTTATAGCTGTCATAGGTACAGCAGGGGCATTAGGTGACTCAGGTAGTCCAGCGAGTGACTCAACATTAGGACCAACTGCAGGATTAAATGTAGACGGGGAACATGACCACATTAGAGATACGTGTATACCTAACTTCTTAATTTATAATATTCCTTTAATCATATTTGGTTTCATTGCTGCTATGGTATTATAGTGGTGAATGGGGGATAAAAATATGAATTTATTAGATCATCTTCAAATGAAGACATTAGATGTTAAACATGGATATATTGCTATTTCAATGCCAGTTACCGATAACGTTAAACAACCATTTGGATATTTACATGGAGGAGCTACAATCGCTTTAGCAGAAACTGCAGCCTCTATGGGAGCAAATGCTTCTTCTAAAGAAGATGAAATACCACTTGGTTTAGAGATTAATGCAAATCATATTAAATCAGTACAAAGCGGTACTGTAATTGCAATAGGAACAGCATTACACATTGGTAAGACAACACAAGTGTGGGATGTTAAAGTTACAGATGAAGATAATCAGTTAATTTCAGTCATTAGAGCGACTATCGCTATTAAAAAAATTAGAAAATAAAGAGAGCAAGACAGAAATCTTATTTAAAAAAGATTTCGTAGTTCTGCCTCGGCAAGGTTGACTATAATTGAAAAAGTCTAGTATAAGCTCAATTATAATTCAGTTAACTACTGCCAATATAACAAAAACGAGTCTGAGACATTAATTATGTCTCAGGCTTTTTATTATTTTAAAAAACGGGTATATGAATATTGTGGATGATATGTAGAATTCAAAGTAATTGTATTTCATTCATCTTTTAAAGGAGTGTTATTAAAATTATGAAAAGATTAGAAAATAAAATTGCAGTTATTACAGGAGCTAGTACTGGTATAGGATTTGCTACAGCTAAACAACTAGCTTCTGAAGGCGCTGACGTTATTTGTATGGATATATCCGATGAATTAGAAAAATCAGTGAAACAAATTAATGATGAAGGATATAAAGCCACTTCAATGAAAGTTGATATTTCTAAAGAAGATGAAGTAAGAAAAGCAATAGATGAAATCAAAGAACAATATGGTAAAGTTCATATTTTATTTAATAATGCAGGGATTGACCATAAAGCAGGAAGAATTCATGAATATCCTGTTGAAGTATTTGATGATTTAATGAATGTGGACTTAAGAGGTACTTTCCTTGTTACGAAGTTCATGTTGCCATTAATGTTTGAAGAAGGCGGTTCTATTATTAATACAGCTTCGTTCTCTGGACTAGCTGCAGATTTAAATAGATCTGGTTACAACGCTGCTAAAGGTGGCATTGTAAACTTCACAAAATCAATTGCGATTGAATATGGTAGAGAAAATATTAGAGCAAACTCTATAGCACCTGGAACGATAGAAACACCATTAATCGACCAATTAGCAGGTAGCAAAGAAGATCAAGCAGGCGAAGAATTTAGAGAAAATCAAAAATGGGTTACACCTTTAGGTAGATTAGGTAAACCAGAAGAAGTAGCTAAACTCGTACAATTCCTAGCCTCTGATGACAGTTCATTTATCACAGGTGAAAATATAACAATTGATGGTGGCGTAATGTCATATACTTGGCCAGGCGATATGCTTAGCGATAAAAGTTGGAAAGAAACAACGAAATAAAAATTATTAATAAAGAGAGTCCGGCACATTAACAGTTGTATCGGACTCTCTTCTTATATTGGATTAAAACGTTATTGAATGTTGTTGGATTAATTAAGCTGAAAATCCAAGTAGAAGCTATTTTGTTGGATTAATTACGCTGAAAATCCAATAAAGCGCATTTAGTTGGATTAATTAAGTCAAAAATCCAATAAGAGCCTATTTAGTTGGATTAATTACGCCGAAAATCCAATAAAGCGCATTTAGTTGGATTAATTAAGTCAAAAATCCAATAAGAACGTGTTTAGTTGGATTAATTAAGTCAAAAATCCAATAAGAGCCTATTTAGTTGGATTAATTAAGTCGAAAATCCAATAAGATCCTACCAAACTCAAATCTATTTAATTATCATACACTTTGACAAAATCAGAAATAAATAACCTCACAACCTGAGATTTAACTCAAAGGTTGTGAGGTTTTATTTTAAGAAAAGTATTTATTTTGCGTCTTTTAAATCGTCTCTAACTGTTCGTTCTGTTGGTTTGACGCCCATATAATATGCGCTTCTTGTTACTAAGTGACCAGCTAATGGTCCAGTAATAAAGATGAATATAATTCCTAACAACAGTTGAACATTAAAGTGGCCTTCTTTACCGATAAAGTAAATAAGTACACCGGTTAATATTAACATGACACCTAAAGTAGAAGCTTTTCCTGATGCATGTGCTCGAGAGAATACATCTGGCAATCTTAGAATACCTAACGCAGCAAAGAAACTGAAACAAGCGCCTACGACCATCATAATAATTGAAATACTAATAATTATCGTCTCTATCATTTTCAATGATCTCTCCTTTGTCCATAAATTTCGCAAATGCTGCAGTACCTAAGAATGCTAAAATACCTATTAATAACAGAATAACGAATAAATATCTTGTATTCATCACTACGGAAAATAAAGCAATCATAGCCATTAAAGTAATACCTAATGCATCAAGAGCAATAACTCTGTCAGCTAAAGTAGGACCGATTATGACTCTGGTAAGTATGCCTATCATAGAAAGTGCGACGATGATGATTGCAATAATTACGAATATATTTATCATCGTACGCTCACCTCCTTGATTGCTTTTTCAAATGAATCTTTAATAGTACTAATTTCTGAATCAATATCAGAAAAATCTATTGAATGAATATATAGTGTTTTTTGATCATCTGAAATTGCAACTACGATTGTACCCGGCGTTAATGTTATTAGTTGAGAAAGTAATGTGATTTCCCAATCTTTTTTTAATTCTGTCGGATACGCAAAGAATGCGGGTTCATTTTTTATTTCTTTTTGGATGACAATTTTAATGACATCTATATTTGCTAATACTAATTCTTTCATGAATATACCGGCTAAAACTATCGTTTTCCAAACTGGTCTTAAATATAAATGTTTACCCGGTAGTAATGGTAAAGCAGCTAAAACGAATAAAATACCAAACAAATATCCAAATATAAATGCGCCAAATGTGTATGTTTCTGAAAGCATCATCCAAAGTGCAGCTAATAGAACATTAATGAGTACTTGTATAGCCATTAATAATCGCCTCCTAACGCATTTACATATGTTTCAGGATTGTAGAATGGTAAAGCAGCTTTTTCAATTAAAGGATATAACATGTCGGCACCAAGACCAAATAATATCGCGATTATTGTGATAGCAATACTTGATATCATTAATTTCTTCATTGGTAATTTTGGATTATACGTATAACCTTTTTCTTCTCCCCAAAATGCCATTAAGAAAATACGAACTACTGAATATAAAACAAATAAACTAGAAAGTAGTACGACGATACCACTTATATAATAACCATTATCAAAGGTCGACATGACAATCATGTATTTACCATAAAATCCGCTTAATGGTGGAATACCTGCTAATGAAAGTGCAGCAACGAAATAGAACCAACCTAATACCGGATAATTCTGTATAAGTCCGCCGAATTTTCTTAAATCAGGTGTTCCAGTAATTTTTATAATAATACCAATTAATAAGAATAAAGCAGCTTTAATGATCATATCGTGAAGTAAGTAATAAATACTTCCTATCATACCTGTTTTGTCCATCATAGCTGCGCCAATTAAAATTACACCTATTGCAATCATAATATTATAAATAATAATTTTCTTAACATCATAATAAGCAATCGCACCAATACAACCCATAATAATTGTAAGTATGGACAATACAATTAAAGTGTTAGTAATAAATTCACTATTTGCTGAATAGAATAGGCTAAATGTACGCATAATTGCGTATACACCTACTTTTGTTAATAAAGCTCCGAATAAAGCAATGATAGGTATCGGTGGAGCATAATAAGCTCCAGGTAACCAGAAGTATAATGGGAACATACCTGCTTTTGTAGCAAATACAAATAAAAACATTATAAAAGTGATAACAACGATGTTTAAATCTGTGTTCGATAGTTCTGCTAATTTAACATGCAAGTCTCCCATATTTAAAGTTCCAGTTATGGAATACAACATACCGACTCCAGTTACAAAGAATGCAGAAGTTAACACATTAACAAGTATGTATTTAATACTTTCTTGTAACTGAATCTTTGTTCCTCCAATAACTAAGAGTAGGTAGGAAGACATTAAGAATACTTCAAAGAATACGAACAGGTTAAATAAGTCGCCTGTCATAAAGGCACCATTAACACCTGTTACCATCATTGATATACCGAAATAATAGAAATATTTTTCACGATGCAATCCGATAGACTGATGAGAATATAATATTACAATTAGTGTTATTAATAAGCTGACACTTACTAATAATGCGCTGAGCATATCAACGTAAATGACAATGCTGTAAGGGACAGGCCAACTACCTAAGTTTAATGTTTGTGTCCCGTACAAATAAATCATGTTGATATTATATAAACTAACTAGAAATGCTAATACAAATCCAACTAAAACGATTTTTCGTTTTAAATATGGTCTGTGACCAGCAAAAATCAATGTTACAGCAGTTAAAAAAGTAATGACAAGAGGTACAATAATCATGTTACTTATCATCTTTCGGTACCTCCTTCATTTCTTCAAGATTATCAGTTCCTAGTTCTTTATAACTTCTGAAGGCAAGAACTAAGAAGAATGCAGTAACAGCAAATGAAATAACAATTGCTGTTAAAATTAGCGCTTGAGGAAGCGGGTCTACATAGCTTTTTATACCTGATTCTTCAATAGGTAATGCGCCTTTTTTTAATCCACCCATAGTTAATAGCATTAAATGCACACCATGGGAAAGTAGGGTAGTACCAATAATAATCCTAATTAAACTCTTAGAGAGAACTAGGTATACTGATACAGAAATGATAATACCTGCAACGAAAATCATTAATATTTCCATTATTCATTCTCTCCAATCGATAATATGATTGTTATCGCCGTACCGACAACAGCTAATAAGACACCTAAATCAAAAATCATAGCAGTATGCCAATGTACTTCACCAAAGATTGGTAAATGTAATTCACCGAACGCATGTGTGAAGAATGTCTTACCATATGTCCAACTTAGGATAGGTGTTAGAACACATAAAAACAATCCAGTAGCTGTTATAATTTTAAAATCAAACGGAAACATCTTTTTTAATGTTTTAGTATCAAATGCGATACCAATGATGATGACTGCTGAAGATAGTAATAAACCACCAACGAATCCACCACCTGGTGTGTAATGACCACCAAAGAAGATAGAAACAGCATACATCATAAGAATTAGAAAGATGATAATGGCGTTAAACTGAAAGAATACATCATTCGATTGTTTCTTCATGTTCTTCACCTCCATCTTTACCTTTATCTCTTAATTTAATTAATGTGTATATACCTAAACCGGCAATACCTAATACTGCAGATTCAAATAATGTATCAAAGCCACGGAAGTCAACTAGAATAACGTTTACCATATTTTTACCTGCAGCAAGGTCGTATACATTATCTTTATAATATTGTGAAATAGAATCAAAGTGTCTATTACCGTAAGCAATTAAGCCAAGAATAATTACTCCAATACCTACACAAATTGAAATAATGAAATTACCTAATTTAAATTTACGATCCTCATCATGCCTACTCATCTTAGGTAAGTGGTAGAAACATAATAAGAATAAAGCAGTTGATATCGTCTCAATCGATAATTGAGTTAACGCTAAATCTGGCGCTCCGAAAAATACAAAGAATAATGCAACAGAATAACCTACTGATGCAAGCATAATAATGCTGAATAATCTTGATTTTGCTAGTACGATACAAAAAGTACTAATAAGTATTAAAGCAATTAAAATAAGTTCATAAGGTCTAATACTGCTTATATTATCAAATACAAAACTAACAGGATGTGTAAATAGTGTTAGAGCCGTGATAATAATAAAGAATGCAAAAATGTACATAAGATAAGATCTAACAAAACCTGTCATATAACTTTGTGTGATTTTGTTTGAGATATACGAACTAAGCTGAATACCTCTGTCGTAATAATAATTAAACGTTAAGTATTCAGGTTGTATATCATAAACACCAACCCATTTTTGAACATTTTTAAATAGTAAAAATCCTACAACAAACACAATAATCGTTCCGATTAGCGCTGGTGTAATACCATGCCAATATGAAATATGTACTTCAGGTTCACTTGCAAATGGAGCAATTGCTCTTACTGCTGGTGCAATAATAGAATTGCTTAAAATGTTTGGGAATAAACCAAATACAACAACTAGTAATGTCAATATACCTGTTGGTAAAAGCATTAAAATTGGTGCCTCATGAGCTTTTTTAGGTAAAGCTTCGGGTTTATATTCACCAAAGAAAATTTCATGAACATATTTGAACGAGTAAACGAATGTGAAAATACTTCCTACTATAGCAACAATCGGTAATAAATAACCAAGAGTTGAAAGTGAAAATACGTCTGCGCTATGTGCATCGAACATTGCTGTTAAAAATAGTTCTTTAGATAAAAAGCCATTAAATGGTGGCACGCCAGCCATGCTTAAAGCTGTAATAATCGTAAATGTGCATGAAATTGGCATAATGGTCATTAAACCACCTAATTTTTTAATATCACGTGTTCCAACTTCATGATCAATCGTACCTGTAACCATAAATAATGCGCCTTTAAATGTCGCATGATTAATAAGATGAAAGACTGCAGCAATTATACTCGCTAAAAATAATTGGCTTGATTCACCAGAATAGTGATAACTAACTGCACCAATACCTAGCATAGACATAATCATACCTAACTGTGAAACAGTGGAGAATGCAAGTATGCCTTTTAAGTCTTGCTGCTTTACAGCATTAAATGATGCCCAAAATAGTGTGATTAAACCTATTGCTGTAACAGTCCAAACAAATCCGCCACTAATGGCAAATATTGGTGTTGTTCTTGCAACTAAATAAATGCCGGCCTTAACCATTGTAGCTGAGTGTAAGTATGCACTTACAGGAGTAGGTGCTTCCATTGCATCTGGTAACCAGATGTGGAAAGGAAATTGGGCTGATTTTGTCATCGCTCCAATTAAAATAAGCACCATAGCTAAAATGAAGTAAGGTGACGATTGTATCGTGTCAGCATTCTGTATAAGTGAAGTAATACTCCACGAATTTCCTGCTAAATAAAGTGAGATAAACCCACCTAAAAGCATTAATCCTCCAAATACTGTTATTAATAATGATTTTTGCGCGCCATAAATGGATGATTGTTTATCTCTCCAATAACCAATTAATAAGAAACTTGAAATTGAAGTAAGTTCCCAGAATAAATAAAGCATGAGTAAATTGTCAGATAAAACAACGCCTAACATTGCACCCATAAACATTAATAAGTAACAATAGAAATTCCCTAAAGACTCACTTTTACTTAAATATGTAATAGAGTAGAGTACGACAAGGGCTCCAATACCAGTAATAAGTGATGCAAATAATAAACTAAGTCCATCTAGATGAACGGCAAAGTTCATTCCAATCCTGGGCATGAAATCCCAAATTACAATAAACGGTTTGTCCGAATCGGGTACATTTATGTATGACATGAAATAAATAAATATAATGACGGGAATCGGTAAAACAAACCAACCTAGATGAACGCCTTTGTAAAATCGATATATTATGGGTATAACGATTGCAAAGATTAAAGGTAATAAAATCATAATATGCATCAAACTCATTAAATAACCTCCCTTCGAAAATACCTAGTTATCATTATACACAATAATCTTAAAGCTTGAAAACACTACCGTTTCAATATTTCAGAATTTTTGTGTTATTTTTAAATATGAAGAAACACGTAAAAATATTTAAAAATTTCTTTTATAAAAAGTTTAAAAATCACTTTTATATTGTCGAGAATAATCTTTTTTTAATTGTTCGATACATTTTAAAGCTTGTTCACTATAAGCATTATTACGTTCTTTCATTTTTTCTTCTAATTCATACAAAGAATTTTTAAGAGATTCAATGTAAGAAGGAACATCTGCTTGATATTCTTTTAAAAATTGAGCTGTCGTGTATCTTTTTTCGTATTGACTAAGCGCTTTTCTTTCATGGAAAAATACATTATCTACTTCATTTGGATTGTGTAAATCTCCTTGTCTAGGATGTTTGAGAACAGCAACGACTTTTACGAGCAGTTGATCTCCTTTTTCTTCAATAATTTCTACAATATATTTTCCGGTTTTGTGTGGGAATTGATATAACATGTATGTGTCCCCTTTCTATTAAATTATGTTATGATATCACTATTGTAATTATTTTAACATGAATGGAGAATTATAAATGACAAACTATCCTCAATTAACAAATGAAATACTTGAAGGTGAACGCGTAGTCGAAATGAAAACAACTAAAGGGAATATGACTTTTAAATTATTCCCAGAACTTGCACCTAAAACTGTTGAGAACTTTATTGGTTTAGCTGAGAAAAAATATTATGATGGCATTACTTTCCATAGAGTAATTAATGACTTCATGGTACAAGGTGGAGACCCAACAGGTACAGGAATGGGCGGAGAAAGCATCTTTGGAAGTGCTTTTGAAGATGAGTTTTCTTTACAAGCATTCAATCTATATGGTGCTTTATCAATGGCAAATGCAGGACCGAATACTAATGGATCACAATTCTTCATAGTACAAATGAATGAAGTCCCAGCAAATATGTTGTCACAACTTAAAGATGGTGGTTGGCCAGAAGAAATCATTGATAGATATGCAGAAAAAGGTGGCACACCATGGTTAGACCAAAAACATACTGTATTTGGGCAAATTGTTAAAGGTGAAGATGTATTAGAAGATATTGCAAATGTTAAAGTAGGCGCTAATGATAAGCCAGTTGAAGACGTTGTAATTGAATCAATAGATATTATTCAATAAATCGACATTCAATTGTCATAAAACATACGTTTTATTCGACTTAAACTTTGTTATAATCTAATTGCTAGGGGAGTGGTCGGATTATGATGGAATTTCTTTATTTTCCAGATAACAAATTAGAATATATTCCTGCTGTTGCTACGTTATTATTGTTTATGATTTTAGCTTTCATCGTTTTTATGATGTTTCGCAAAAAATCAAAAAAAGACGAAGAAAAAATGAAGGCATTTGAAAAAGAAGTAATGAATCATTTAGAGCAAGAGGAGAAAAAAAGTAAAAAATAACAAAGTGAATATTGCATTGTATCAACTTCTCTCAGATTGGAATCCAATGGAATTTGAAAACCAATCACTTGAAGATAGTGAAGTTTATGATTGTATGCATGCAATCAATATACGAAATAGAAAATGTTAATGAACTCGCTCCAAAAACCAAGACATATATGCATTTTCTTTCAACACAACATTAGATAAAGATTCGTGCAAACAAATAGCCATCAAAACAACTGCATTACAAAGTAGCTGTGAAATGTAATATGATTAAGTATTAATAAGAAGATCTGTGAATTATTTTAATTGAAATAGTTCATAGGTCTTTTTGTGTGAAAAAATTAATGAATATTTTATGTATAATAATAAAATTTGATTAGATTACAAGCGTCAATTTACTTATCTATTATTTTCAGAATTATATATCAAATTAATGGTTTATTAAATTTAACTATGCTATGATATAAGAGTTAATAATAATAAGTACAAGGGGTTTTCTAAAAGTGAGAAAACATTATAAAGTCGGTCAATTTGTGAAAGTTAAAGTGACTGGCATTCAACCTTACGGTGCCTTTGTTGAAACCCCTGATCATGTGGAAGGTCTCATTCATATTTCTGAAGTGATGAATGATTATGTTCACAACCTTAACCAGTTTTTATCGGTCGGACAGATTGTAAAAGCTAAAGTAATCAAGGTTGAAAATGATGGTAAATTAAGTTTATCTCTTAAAGAAAATGAGTATTTCAAGCGACAAGAACGTAAGAAAGAAAAGCGTTCAGTATTAGATGAAATACGAGAGACAGAAAAATATGGGTTTCTACCTTTAAAAGAAAGGTTACCTAAGTGGATCAACCAATCAAATAAGCATTTAGAAGACGATTAAATGAACTTTTAATCGTCTTTTTGTATATTTATGTTTAATCTAAAAACCTGTCCTAATATTTGTAAAAAAATAACTTGAAGTAATCTATTAAAATGTGTCATTATAGGAATGTAAGGGGTT
Source organism: Mammaliicoccus sp. C-M13 (assembly GCF_022386845.1). Taxonomy (NCBI): domain Bacteria; kingdom Bacillati; phylum Bacillota; class Bacilli; order Caryophanales; family Staphylococcaceae; genus Mammaliicoccus; species Mammaliicoccus sp. C-M13. The sequence continues at coordinate 319,632 of NZ_JAJNHQ010000001.1, forward strand.
TCTTTTTCTGCCCCGTATAAATATAGGGAGGTTTACTTTAATGATTCCGTACAAACATGAACCATTTACTGATTTTACGAAAGAGGAGAATAAGGCTGCTTATTTAGAAGGTCTTAAAACTGTTGAAACTTACTTAGGTAAAGAATATCCAATTATTGTTGGAGGAGAAAGAATTTTTACTGATGATAAAACACGTTCTTATAATCCTTCAAATATTGAAGAAACTGTAGGTTTAGTTTCTAAAGCGAGTAAAGAGCACGCTGAAAAAGCAATGGAAGCTGCTAAAGAAGCTTTCAAAACATGGAGAGAAACTGATCCAAGCGTTCGTGCAGATGTACTTTTTAGAGCAGCTGCGATTACAAGACGTCGTAAACATGAATTCTCTGCATTACTTTCTAAAGAAGGTGGTAAACCTTGGAAAGAAGCCGATGCTGATACAGCTGAAGCAATCGATTTTATGGAATACTATGCTCGTCAAATGCTAGAACTAAAAGATGGTAAAAAAGTCGAAAGCCGTCCCGGCGAATATAACAAATATAATTATTTACCAATTGGTGTTAGTGTTGTTATTTCACCATGGAACTTCGCATTTGCTATCATGGCTGGTACAACAGTAGCGCCAGTAGTTACTGGTAACACAGTATTATTAAAGCCATCTTCAAAAACACCTGTTATTGCATATAAATTTATGGAAGTTCTTGAAGAAGCTGGTTTACCAAAAGGTGTAGTGAACTACATCCCTGGTTCATCAAGTGAAATTGGTGATTATTTGATCGACCATAAAGATACAAGTTTAATTTCATTTACAGGCTCAAGAGATGTAGGTGTTTCTATATATGAAAGAGCTGCAAAAGTTCAAAAAGGACAAACACACTTAAAACGTGTTATAGCTGAAATGGGTGGAAAAGACACTATTATCGTTGATTCTGAAGGAGATTTAGATTTAGCAGCAGATTCTATCGTTCAATCTGCATTTGGATTCTCAGGACAAAAATGTTCAGCTTGTTCTCGTGTAATAGCAGTAGAAGATATTTATGATGAGTTATTAGATAAAGTAGTGGAACGTACAAATAAATTAACTGTTGGAGATTCGACAGATCATGAAAATTATATGGGACCAGTTATTGATGAGAATTCATTAAATAAAATTAAAAAGTACATAGAAATCGGTAAAAAAGAAGGTCGCATTGTTGCTGGCGGAACTACTGATGAAGAAAAAGGTCATTTTGTACATCCTACCGTAATAGCTGACTTGAAACATGATGACAGAGTGATGCAAGAAGAAATTTTTGGGCCGGTTGTCGGATTTAGTAAAGCAAAAGATTACGATGAAGCAATTGAGTTTGCTAATGATACTGAATACGGATTAACAGGTGGCGTTATTACAAATAACAGAGATAAATTAGAACAAGCACGTCGTCAATTTTTAGTAGGTAACTTATACTTTAACAGAGGTTGTACAGGCGCAATTGTAGGCTACCAGCCATTTGGAGGATTTAAAATGTCTGGAACAGACTCTAAAGCAGGTGGTCCTGATTACTTAGTACTTCACTTACAAGGACGTACTACTTCAGAAATGTTATAATAATGATGGAAAAAAATATAAAGGCAGTAGAGCGATTTTGCTCTACTGTTTTAATAGGAGGCGTTTTAATATGACAAAATCACAAGAAATTATTGAACAAACGAATACATTTGGTGCTCCAAACTATTTACCGTTACCAATTGTTATATCAGAAGCAGAAGGTATATGGGTGAAAGATCCAGAAGGAAATCGTTATTTAGATATGTTATCAGCATATTCTGCTGTAAACCAAGGTCATCGTCATCCTAAAATCATACAAGCATTAAAAGACCAAGCAGATAGAGTAACACTTACATCACGCGCATTCCATAGTGATCAATTAGGTCCATGGTATGAAAAGATTTGTGAACTAGCAGGTAAAGAAATGGTGTTACCAATGAACACAGGTGCTGAGGCTGTTGAAACAGCCATAAAAGCAGCAAGACGTTGGGCTTATGATGTGAAAGGGGTAGAAGATAATAAAGCAGAAATAATTGCGATGAATGGAAACTTCCATGGTCGTACTATGGCTGCAGTATCATTATCTTCAGAAAAAGAATATCAAAGAGGTTACGGTCCATTACTAGGTGGATTTAAACTTGTTGACTTTGGTGATATCGAACAAATCAAATCAGCAATTACACCTAATACTGCTGCCATCTTAGTTGAGCCTATACAAGGCGAAGCGGGTATTAACGTACCAGAAGATGGATACTTAAAACAAATTAGAGAAGTTTGTGATGAAAATAATGTATTATTCATAGCTGATGAAATCCAAGCAGGATTAGGTAGAACAGGTAAATTATTCGCTACAGATTGGGATAACGTTAAACCTGATGTATATATATTAGGAAAAGCCCTTGGTGGCGGTGTATTCCCAATTTCATGTATCCTTGGTGATAAAGAAGTATTAGAAGTATTTAACCCTGGTTCTCACGGTTCTACATTCGGAGGAAATCCATTAGCATGTGCTGTTTCAAATGCAGCCTTAGATGTTATCGTGGATGAAAATTTATCTGAACGCTCACTAGAATTAGGAAATTACTTTAAGTCAGAGTTAGAAAGTATAAATCATCCTGCCATTAAAGAAGTGAGAGGTAAAGGTCTATTTATCGGTATTGAATTAACTGAAGATGCAAGACCATATTGTGAAAAATTAAAAGATTTAGGTATACTATGTAAAGAAACACATGACACTGTTATTCGTTTTGCACCACCTTTAATCATTGATAAAGAAGATTTAGATTGGGCTATTGATCAAGTGAAATCTGTTTTTAAATAAAAAAACTGATAACGTTTACAAAAAACGGTTTAAGACCTTTTAAAAATAACCAATTATGTTACAATTATTTAGAGATTAAAAGTATTTAAAAAAGAGGCGAAGAGGATCATGAGCGAAAATTTAAATTTAGTTACATCGACACAAGAAATTGTTAGTGATGCCCTTAACAAATTAGGTTTTGACGAAGGCATGTATGATTTAATTAAGGAACCACTAAGATTATTAACAGTTCGTATACCAGTTAAAATGGATGACGGGTCTGTTAAGACATTTACTGGTTATCGTGCACAACATAATGATGCAGTTGGACCAACAAAAGGTGGGGTTCGTTTCCACCCAGATGTTGATGTTGAAGAAGTGACTGCCTTATCTATGTGGATGACTTTGAAATGTGGAATTGTAGATTTACCTTACGGCGGGGGTAAAGGTGGAATTGTTTGTGACCCAAGACAAATGAGTATTCACGAAGTTGAAAGATTATCACGTGGATATGTTCGTGCCATCTCACAAATAGTTGGACCAACAAAAGATATCCCAGCACCAGACGTATTTACAAACTCACAAATTATGGCTTGGATGATGGATGAATATAGTCAAATGGACGAATTCAACTCACCAGGTTTCATTACAGGTAAACCAATCGTATTAGGAGGCTCACAAGGTCGCGATCGCTCTACTGCTCTTGGAGTGGTTATCGCAATTGAACAAGCTGCTAAAAAACGTGGTAAGACTATTGAAGACTCAAGATTTGTTATCCAAGGTTTCGGTAATGCTGGAAGTTTCTTAGCTAAATTCTTATACGATAAAGGTGCTAAAATTGTCGGTATTTCTGACGCATACGGTGCATTACATGATCCTGAAGGGTTAGATATTGATTACTTATTAGACCGTCGTGACAGTTTCGGTACAGTAACAAACTTATTTGAAGATACAATTACAAATAAAGAATTGTTTGAAATAGATTGTGATATTTTAGTACCAGCAGCGATTGCTAATCAAATCACTGAAGAAAATGCACATGATATCAAAGCTGACATTATTGTAGAAGCGGCTAACGGTCCAACTACAATGGGAGCTACTAAAATTTTAAGTGAACGTGGAATCTTACTTGTTCCTGATGTTTTAGCAAGTGCTGGTGGCGTAACAGTTTCTTACTTCGAATGGGTACAAAATAACCAAGGTTATTATTGGACAGAAGAAGAAGTAAACGAAAAATTACGTGAAAAACTAATTAAAGCATTTGATACAATTTATAATCTCTCTGAAAATAGAAAAATTGATATGCGTTTAGCTGCATATATTGTAGGAATTAAACGTACGGCAGAAGCTGCTAGATATAGAGGTTGGGCATAATATTTTATCCCACAATTTATTAGTAAATAAAAAGGCTGAGACATTTATTGGTGTCTCAGCCTTTTTTATATGTAGTGGATTAGGGAGGCTTGAAAGAGTCTAGTGTGCAAGAGTCCAGAAACAAGCCCGTTAGAGCGCTAATTTCAGCAATTTTAATATGAATTAAGACTGAATATAGACGATCAACTGCTCTAACGTGCAAGACAAAATAGAGAAGCACGTTACAAATTCTAACGTGCAAGAGTATGGAAACAAGCCCGTTAGAGCACTAATTTCAGCAATTTCAATATGAATTCGCACTGAATGTGGTGGATAAAGTGTTCTAACGTGCAAGACGAAATAGACAAGCACGTTACAAATTCTAACGTGCAAGAGTATAAAAACAAGCCAGTTAGCGCAAAGTTCATATAATCTATATTAAAGGATTGCTTATTTATTTTACCATGCTGTATTAATAATAAATGATTTTATAAAAAATAAGCATATCACTGTGATTACTGAGAGATTCAGTAGAGTGATATGCTTATTTAATTTAAGCTTATGTCTTAGTCTTACTTTAAATCTATAAAAGCTGTTTAGCTACTTTAATTTGGTGATAGACTGCTTCTTGGCCTGTAGAACCATAACTTTTTCTACGATTCAAACAGTTTTCAGGTTTTAAGTAATCGTAGACGTTATTATCTATTTTGTCATTGTAAGATTTGTAGTGTTCCAATGGTACATCTAATAAATATTTATTATTTTGGATACACCATAATACAATTTTACCTACTATTTCATGTGCTTCTCTAAATGGTATGTTTTGTTCTACTAGATAATCTGCTAACTCAGTTGCATTAGAAAAATCTTGATGTACTGTTTCATGTAATCTTTCTTCGTTAACAGTCATTGTTGAAATCATACCTTCGAAAATTCTAAGAGAACCTTTTATAGTGTGAACGGCATCAAATAAGCCTTCTTTATCTTCTTGCATATCTTTATTATAAGCAAGTGGTAAACCTTTTAAAGTCATTAACATACTCATTAAATGACCAGTTGTTCGCCCAACTTTACCTCTAATTAGTTCTGCCATATCTGGATTTTTCTTCTGTGGCATAATAGATGATCCTGTAGAGAAACTATCTGATAGTGTAACGAAATTTGCTTCACTGCTAGACCAAAATATAATTTCTTCTGAGAATCTTGATAAATGTACCATCGTTAAAGAAATATTATGTAGTGTTTCTACGATGTAATCTCTATCGCTTACAGCATCTAAGCTGTTTTCGTATAGATTATCGAAGCCTAATAACTCTTGAGTACGATGTCTATCAATAGGATGTGTGGTGCCACTTAAAGCTGCTGCACCTAGTGGACTCATATCTATACGTTTGATACTATCGTTAAAACGAGATTTATCTCTTTCTAACATCCAAAAATACGTCATAACATGATGTGCAAATGAAATAGGTTGCGCTCTTTGTAAATGCGTATACCCAGGCATTATAGTATCTACATGTTCGTCAGCGATTTTTATAATAGCTTGTTGTAAAGATTCGACTAATTCAATAATTTCATGAACATGCTGTTTTGCATAAAGGTGCATATCTGTAGCGACTTGATCATTTCTGCTTCTGCCTGTATGCAATTTACCACCAACTTGACCGATTTTCTGAATAAGCGCATGTTCAATATTGAGGTGAATATCTTCTAGAGATTCTGATAGTTCAAGGTTATCGTTGTAATAATCTTGTTGAATTTCTTTTAATCCTTGAATAATTTGCTCAGCCTCGTGTTGGTTAATAATATTTTGTTCAGCAAGCATCGTAGCATGTGCAATGCTTCCTTGAATATCTTGATCAATTAAATTTTTATCAAAATGGATAGATGCATTGAATGCATCTACCCATGATTCGGGATTAGATTCGAATCTTCCTCCCCAAGCTTTTTTTATCATTTTAAAACACCCTCTGTTTCTAATAATGCATTTACTTTAGTTGGTAAACCAAAGATTTCTATGAAGCCAACTGCAGCTTCTTGGTTAAATGCATCTTCTTTAGTATAAGTAGCAAGTTCTTCATTATATAAACTATAAGGTGATTTACGTCCATTGACGATAACATTTCCTTTAAATAATTTAACACGAACAGTACCTGTAACTTGAGTTTGAGTTGAATCAATAAATTGTTTCAAACTTTCTGTTAAAGGTGAGAACCATAAACCGTTATATATTTGTTCAGCTAATTGCTTTTCAATAACTGGTTTAAAGTGTGCAACATCTTTAGTTAAAGTAATTGTTTCTAAAGCTTTATGAGCTTCCATGATTACTTTTGCACCAGGTGTTTCATATACTTCACGAGATTTAATACCTACAAGACGATTTTCAACATGATCTATACGACCAATACCATGTAAACCAGCTATGTGATTTAATTTTAATATTAATTCATCTAATGGATATACTTGATTATTAATAGAAATTGGAAGACCATTTTCAAATACAATTTCCATTTCTTCAGCTGTATCTGGCGTATTTTCAATTGGGTTCGTTAAATCGTATGCATCTTCTGGTGGTGTAGCGAAAGGATCTTCTAAAATACCACATTCATTACTACGTCCCCATAAGTTTTGGTCTATAGAGTATGGTGAATCTAAATTAATTGGAATAGGTATGTTATGTTTTTTTGCATAATCAATTTCTTCTTCACGACTCCATGACCATTCACGAACAGGCGCTAAAACTTTAATGTGTGGCGCTAAAGCTTTAATAGCTACTTCAAAACGTACTTGGTCGTTACCTTTACCAGTACAACCATGTGCGATTGCCATTGCATCTTCTTTTAACGCAATTTCAACAAGTTTTTTTGAGATTAACGGTCTACTTAAAGCAGATACGAGCGGATAACTGCCTTCATACATAGTATTACCTTTAATTGCATAACCAACGAAATCTTCACTGAATTCTTTAGTAGCATCAATCACATAAGATTGTTCAGCACCCATATCTAAAGCTTTTTGTTGAACAAGTGCTAGATCTTTACCTTCACCAACATCTAAGCAACATGCAACGATTGTATAACCTTTCTCGATTAACCACTTAACTGCAACACTTGTATCTAAACCACCTGAATAAGCTAAAACAACTTTTTTCGACATAATTGAAAACCTCTCTTTGTATTAATATTTAATATCTTGTATATTTAATCGTTGTGTATACACTACCACATAAAAAATGTATTTTCAATAGTAATATTAAATAATTATGCATAAATAAGTGTAGTGTTGCATTTCCATTGAAAGCGTATGAAAACTAGAGTAAAATAGAATTGTTGTTATTCATAAGACAAATAGGAGGATATTATGACACATATTCAATTTGATTATAAAAAAGCGTTAGCATTTTTCGGTGAACATGAACTTGAGCAAACGCACGAAGCAGTAAAAAATATACATCATGTTATACATGATAAAACTGGTGCAGGTAGTGACTTTTTAGGTTGGGTTGACTTACCAGTCGATTATGACAAAGAAGAATTTGATAGAATTCTTAAAGCTTCTAAACGTATTAAAGAGCAATCAGATGTATTGTTAGTCATTGGTATTGGCGGTTCGTATTTAGGTGCAAGAGCTGCTGTAGAAATGTTGAATTCTACATTTGCTAATTATGAAAAAGGTGAAAACCCACAAATAATTTTCGTTGGTCATCATTTATCATCTTCTTATGTACATGATTTAATTCAATACTTAGATGGAAAAGATTTCTCAGTAAATGTTATTTCTAAATCAGGTACAACGACTGAACCAGCTGTAGCATTTAGAATTTTCAAGAAGCTTCTTGAAGAGAAATACGGTAAAGATGAAGCTAAAGAACGCATCTTTGCAACAACTGATAAATCTAAAGGTGCATTGAAAGATTTAGCTACTGGTGAAGGTTACGAAACATTTGTTGTTCCTGACGATGTTGGCGGTAGATATTCTGTATTAACAGCTGTTGGTTTATTACCGATTGCTGCGAGTGGTATAGACATTCAAGAAATGATGAATGGCGCGAGTGCAGCTAGAGAAGACTTATCATCTTCTGATTTAAATGAAAACATTGCATATCAATACGCTGCTATACGAAATATTTTATATGCAAAAGGTTATACAACAGAAATGTTAATCAACTATGAACCTGCATTACAATACTTCAGCGAATGGTGGAAACAATTATTCGGCGAATCTGAAGGTAAAGATTTCAAAGGTATTTATCCTTCAAGTGCAAACTTCACTTCTGATTTACACTCTTTAGGACAATATGTTCAAGAAGGGCGTCGCTTCCTATTTGAAACTGTAGTAAAAGTAGATAAACCTAAACATGATATTACAATTGAAGAAGATAAAGACGACTTAGATGGCCTTAACTTCTTAGCTGGTGAAACAGTCGATTATGTTAATACTAAAGCTTTCCAAGGTACACTATTAGCACATACTGACGGTGGGGTACCTAACTTAGTCGTAAATGTTCCGCAATTAGATGCATATACATTCGGTTATGTTGTATACTTCTTCGAATTAGCATGTGCGATGAGCGGATACTTATTAGGTGTTAATCCATTCAACCAACCAGGTGTTGAAGCATATAAACAAAATATGTTCGCTCTATTAGGAAAACCTGGATATGAAGATCTTAAAAAAGATTTAGAAGACAGATTATAATATGATGAAGAATCGTGAAAAAAGCCCCCGAATTTTGAAGTGAACCCTGTCAAGTAGACAACTAAATAATAAAAATGTCTTTTTGGTCGAATTCATAGCTAAGCTATGGATTTGGCCATTTTTAATGTAATTCGATTAGTATTATAAAAATGAATATATTTAGCTAATTCTATTACTGCCTGTTCATAATTTATAAAAGAAAAGTTCTTATTTCCTTTATAAATTTCACTTTTCATCATTCCCC